>CAYOEQ010000243.1:0-1521 GCA_964402775.1 uncultured Enterobacteriaceae bacterium | reverse complement strand
GTCGCCGGCGCGCCCACCTGCCGCTCCGTGATCGACGGCAGCGATCCCGGTTGCGTGCCCTGGAACGTCTTTCAAATGGGCGGCGTGACGCAGGAGGCGCTCGACTACCTGCGGATTGCCCTGCGCGCTACGGGCAGCCTGGAGCAGGATCAGTACGTTGCCTTCATATCCGGTGACCTGACCGGCTACGGGATCGCCAGTCCCATGGCGCAGGAGGGCATACAAGTCGTCCTTGGAGGCGAGTACCGGGACGAGAGAATGGACTTTAATCCTGACCTGGGATACAGGACGGGTGACGGCGCCGGTCAGGGCGGTCCGACCGAAGCCGTATCCGGTGCGGTCGATGTCACCGAGTTTTTCGTTGAAGCCAGGGTCCCGCTGGTGGAGTACCGGCCCTGGTTCGAATCCCTGACCGTCGACGCCGGCTATCGTCATTCCGATTACAACCCCGGCGTTACCACGGATACCTGGAAGGTGCTCGCTGAATGGACACCGGAAGCAAGCCTCAAGCTGCGCGGCGGTTATTCCCGCGCGGTCAGGGCCGCCAACATCAGGGAGTTGTTTGAACCGAAAAACCTGGGCTTATGGTCCGGTGTCGATCCCTGTGCAGGTCCGACGCCGATACAGACGGCGGCACAGTGCGCGCACTCGGGAGTGACGGCAGAGCAGTACGGTAAAATTCCCCTGAGCCCCGCCGGGCAGTACAACGCCATATTCGGCGGTAACACGGAACTCACACCGGAAAAGGCCGACACGTTCACCGTCGGCGCGGTCATTACCCCGGAAGACATTATCCCGGGACTGACCGTAAGCGTTGATTACTGGCGCATTGAGATCCTGGATGCAATTGATGACGTAGAGCCGGAGTTCATCGTCAACCAGTGCGGACTGACCGGTGACCCGGTTTTCTGCACACAGGTCAACCGCGGGTCTAACGGCAACCTCTGGATCGGCAGCAGCGCGACTGCCCCCAACATCGTCTCGACAAATATCAACATAGGCTTTTTCGAGACCGCCGGGATTGACTTCTTCGGCAACTACAGCATGAAAGCAGGCAATTACGGCGCAGTGGAATTCACCTTCCGCGGCACCTGGCTGGAGAAATTTGAGCAGCAACTCACCCCCGGCGCCGTCATCGAAGATTGTGCTGGCCAATATGGCAGCACATGCACCCGTCCCAGGCCTGAGTGGCGGCACAACCTGGGCGCTGTCTGGACCTCACCCTGGAACCTGACATTCGCCGGAAGCTGGCGCCATGTCAGCGGCGTTGACGAGTTTGCCAATGATCGATTCAGTGCCGGTTCCGAGGACTATATCGACCTGTCCGTCGACTACACGCCGGCGTTCATCGGTATCGGTGAAACCACCTTGAGCGTGGGTGTCAGCAATCTCATGGATAATGACCCGCCGGTCAGCGGTTTCTTCAACAACGTGGCGGTATATGGCAACGGCAACACAATCCCGGGAATGTGGGATACCCTGGGCCGTTACCTGTTCTTCGGAGTCTCCCAGAAATTCTGA
>CAYOEQ010000242.1:0-3578 GCA_964402775.1 uncultured Enterobacteriaceae bacterium | reverse complement strand
CCAGCGTCGTTCCTTTGAGACAGACAGCGCCGGCATCCCGGTTGGAGAAACCCTTGACCCGGGTATATTCTTCGCCGAATCCGACGCAGCCGGACAACAGCACCAGGGGCGTGTCGAAGCGCAAACCGCAGAAGTCGATAGCGAGCCTGTTACCGGTTTTAGACATATATCTCAATTTGTGGGGTCAGAGTAAAATCACCAATTGCCGGGGTCAGAGTAATGTCTGGCGGAAGCCCGGGATCAGAGTAAGTGTCGCCAGAATGTTTACTCTGACCCCATTTATTCCTGCTATTGTATATAATGTCTTGCCGGTCATGTTCATCGCTTGTATTTTAACCCGTATATTGAAAAAAACCCGGCGTTTTCATTTACCGTTTCAATGGCTGATAATAATAACCACGCTTTCGTTGAGTTCTCGGATGTCAGCAAGAGCTATGACGGGCGGACATTTTCGGTCCTGGACTTCAGCCTGAGCGTCAAACGCGGCGAATTCGTCACTTTGCTCGGGCCGTCCGGGTCCGGCAAGACCACTTGCCTGAAGATGCTGGCAGGCTTCGAGGAACCCAGCAGCGGTGAGATATGGCTGAACGGCCGGCCCGTCAACCAGGTGAAGCCATGGAAAAGGAACATAGGTGTCGTGTTCCAGCACTATGCCCTGTTCCCCCACATGACGATCGCCGAAAACCTCGCGTTTCCCCTGCAGGCGCGCCGTATTGCCGGTAATGAGATAGAACGGAGCGTTATGCGCGCCCTGGACATGGTGCAGTTGCGGGATTTTGCCGGGCGCCGGCCCGCACACCTGTCCGGAGGCCAGCAGCAACGGGTCGCCATCGCCCGCGCCCTGGTGTTCGAACCGGACCTGATATTGATGGACGAACCCCTGGGCGCCCTGGACCGCCGCCTGCGCGAAGAGATGCAGTATGAAATAAGGAACCTGCAGCAACGGCTGGGAGTGACGATGATCTACGTGACCCATGACCAGGGCGAAGCCATGGTCTTGTCGGACCGGGTCGCGGTCATGGACCAGGGGCGCATCTGCCAGGTGGCCTCACCGGAGGCCCTGTACGAGGAACCGCAACGCCTGTTCGTGGCCAATTTCATCGGCGAGAACAACCAGGTCGAGGGGCGGATAGTCGAATGGAGCCCGGACGAGTGCCGGGTGGAGGTGGCCGGACAAACTGTGCGGGCATTCCCCGTGGCAGTTAATGAAAACGATTCGCATACCTGTCTCACCATCCGACCGGAGAGAGTGGCGCTGAACCCGGCTCCGGACCTCTACCCCAATTGCTTCGAGGCTGAAGTGGAAGATATTATTTTCATGGGCGATTACCTGCGTATTCATGCCGCGCTCCTTGGGCATTCGCAGTTTATCGTCAAGATCCCCAATGTCATCGGACACGGGGGAATCCTGCCGGGTGATACCGTCACCCTGGGCTGGCTGGTCACCGATTGCCGGGCGCTGGATGGCGGGGGTTTGGAATGACCTCCCGTCGTCATGCCGAAAGCCCGGGGTCAGAGTAAGAAATTCGAAGACATTACTCTGACCTCATATATTAAAAAATCAGAGGAGAAAACCAGGTGAATACAATCAAGACATCAACCCGTCTCATTGCCGCCCTGGCTGCAGTCATCGCGGCCTTCCCGTCCGCCGCCCAGGAAGACGACTTCATTACTGTCGTGTCCTGGGGCGGTTCCTACGCCAGGAGTTCGGTGAAGGCGTATCACGATCGCTTTGTCGAGGAAACCGGCATCCAAATCAAGCTGGATGAGTACAACGGCGGCCTTGCCCAGATAAGGGCGCAGGCGGAAACCGGCAACGTGTCCTGGGACGTGGTCGATATGGAGGCCGGCGATGCATTACTGGGCTGCGACGAGGGCCTGCTTGAAACTGCCGACTACGACAGTCTTCCCCCGGCGCCGGACGGTACTCCCGCTGCCGAGGATTTCCTGGACGTCTTTGATGTCGAATGCGGCGTAAAAAACCTCATTTACAGTACGGTGTATGCCTATAACGACACGCTTTTCCCCGGACAAAAGCCGGAGACCATGGCTGACTTCTTCGACCTTGAGAAGTTTCCGGGTCGCCGGGGCATGCGCCGCACCCCCAACACGAACCTGGAATTCGCCCTGGTCGCGGACGGCGTGGCAGCCGGCGAGGTCTATGAGGTTCTCTCCACCCAGGAAGGCATCGCCCGCGCCTTCCGCAAACTGGACACCGTCAAGAGCCAGGTCGTCTGGTGGGAGGCCGGCGCGCAACCCCCGCAGATGCTGGCCGACGGCGAGGTGGTCATGAGCACGGCCTTCAACGGGCGTATTTTCAACGCCTGGGCACTGGAAAAACAGCCGCTGACCATCGTCTGGGACGGCCAGGTTCTGGCCACGGGCTACCAGGTCATTGTCGCCGGCACGCCAAAGCTGGAGCTGGCCCGGCAGTTTGTCGCGTTCGCCACCAGCACCCGGTCCCTGGCCAACCTGACAAAATATATTTCCTATGGTCCCTTGCGCCGTTCCTCCCTGGCGCTGGTGGACAAACACGAGGAAACCGGCATCGAGATGGAGCCGCACCTGCCCAATGCGCCGCAGAACATCGCCAACGCAGTCCTGGAAGACCCCGAATGGTGGGCAGACAACCAGGACGAGATGAACGAACGTTTTGCCGCCTGGTTGATTAAATAGATCTGGGGTCAGAGTAAGTGTCGCAGAATTTTTACTCTGACCCCTTAATTCTGTTAATGAATATATGTTAAGCAAGGCCCGTACCGGCGCCGTATTGCTGGCGCTGCCCCTGACCGCGTTCATCCTGGTGACGTTTGTCGCGCCCCTGGGCAGCATGTTCATGCGCAGCCTGTACGATCCCCTGGTTGCGGATATCATGCCCGAAACCGTTGCCGCACTGGGGCAATGGGACGGAACAGACCTGCCGCCGGAGCAGGTTTTCGCCCTGGCGGCCCGGGAACTCGAACGGGCGCGGGAAGATAGGACCATAGGCAAACTCGCCACCCGGCTGAACCGGGACACCTCGGGACTGCGCAGTGCGGTCATGCGCACCGGCAGGGGTCTGAAACGGGGGGGTGAACCTCCCTGGTCCGAGGCCCTGCCGGCCATTAATGCGGCGTGGGGAGAACCGGCGATCTGGCAGGCGCTGGCCCGCACCGGCGCGCGGGTCACGCCTGTGTATTACCTGAACGCGGTCGACCTGACCTTCGGCAGTGACGGCGGCATCGTCCGCCAACCGGAAGAACGCCGCATCTATACCGCCCTGTTCATCAAGACCATCCGGGTCAGCCTGACCATCACACTGCTGTGCCTGGCCATTGGCTACCCGGTGGCTTACCTGATCGCCCATTCGTCGCCGCGACTGAGCCGCCTGCTGCTCGTGCTGGTGCTGGTGCCTTTCTGGACGTCACTGCTGGTGCGCACCACGTCCTGGATCGTGCTGCTGCAGCAACAGGGCGTGGTCAACGACCTGCTGGTACGGTTCGGTCTCATCCCGGACGAACAGCGACTGACCATGATCCATAACATGACCGGCACCCTGGTAGCGATGACGCACGTGCTGCTGCCGTTCATGATCCTGC
>CAYOEQ010000241.1:0-3591 GCA_964402775.1 uncultured Enterobacteriaceae bacterium | reverse complement strand
CAGGGATGTGCTGCCATTTTTAGTCACGTAAGTGACTGAAAATGAAAGGAAACGGGAAATCGCATTTTCCGTTTCCGTCTCTAAAATGCCACGGAGGGCATTTTTAGAGGTTCCTTATAGGGCACCTCTAATTTACAGAGGCGCCCTTAAGGCAACACTGACCGCGCTTCAATTTCCGGGTGTTCCTCCAGCAGGTATTGCCTGGCTATATGGATCTCCAGTTCGCCGAAACGCCGGCTGAAGGCAATATGCTGTTGTTCAGTCAAATGCTGATCGCGAAACAGGAGCACGCCGCGATCGTGAAAAGTGTTTTTTATTTGCCCGAAGGTGGCATCATCAATTTTATCAGCCAGGTCGATATCCAACACTTCCGCGCCCAGCGCCTCGCGCATTGCTTTGAAAGTTATACTCACGCCAGGTCAACTTTGTTGAATTGAGGCTGATGCACCCAAAAATACTTTTCTCATTTGACTGGTGGAAACCACTGATCCAAATTACGATAAACCTGATGAAATGTAATTTGTCAGAACGAATAAGTAAACCCCAGCTTGAAGATACGCCCCAGGGGGTTATGGGTGAACGCGTCGTAGTTGATATCTTCTCCGGCGTAGGGCGGGTCTTCGTCTGTGAGGTTGAGCAGCGTTGCCCAGAGGTTCAGCCGGTCTTCCCGGACGGCCCAGTGGAAATGCAGGTCGTGGGTGACGTGGGCATCGATTTTAATGTTGTCTTCCACGTTGTCATAACTGTTGCTGAAGCGGGCGGCATAGCGCAGGTTCAGGCTGCGCCAGGCATAGTTTACGTGCCCCAGGACCTTCCATTCAGCCAGCGAGCGGGCCAGTGGTGTTTCGTAGTTCAGCTTTCCCAGCGCGTCGTAAGCGGCGCCCAGTTCCCATGAATCGATGTCGAAAGACAGGATGCGGGTGCCGGAAACCTTGAGTTCCATGGCGCCGGGACCCGCGGGGAAGCGGTAGCTGCCGCTGAAATCGATGCCGTCCGTCTCGATGTCCGGGCCGTTGACGATATTGACCTCAATGGCCTGCAGGCCGGCCAGGCTGGTGGCATTGCCAAAACGTATGCGTTGCAGGTAGTCAGGGTCGCCTGCCGCGCAATCCCCGTGCGGACAGGCCAGTTCCAGCACCCGGGGGAAGGGTTCGACCACCAGGGGGTCGGAGAAGCGGTACGACCAGTAATCGATTGAGACGTTGAGACCGTCCGCGTCGGCCAGTACATCATCCCGGTCCAGCATCAGCCCCAGGTTGAAGGTGAGCGCCGCTTCCGGGTCCAGGTCCGGGTTACCCTTGATGACAAGGCTCTTGAATGCCCCCGTTGCCGCCACGTAGCGCAGGGAGTGAATGGAATCTCCCTTGACGGTTTGATTCAGCGTCGGCCCGCGAAAGGCGGTGCCGACCGAGCCGCGTAACGCCAGGCCGTCGGACAGGCGCCAGTGCAGGGTGGCTTTCGGGTCCAGGCTGGCGCCGGTGCCGCCACCGTAATCCTCGTAGCGCAATGACACCCGGGCGTCGACGTCATAGCCCAAAGGCAGGTGCAGCTCGCCGAAGACTGAATAAATGTCGCGCGCTTCATCGACGATGAACTGCGGCGGCAGGTAGCCGAATACCCCGCTGCGCTCCTCTTCGGGACAATCGGTGATACCGGGACCGGCCGGGCAGGGATTGGCGTGGCCGTCATTCAACGCGCCTGCTATGGGGCCGTTTTCGAAGGTTTCCCGGCGCCATTGCGCACCCAGCGCGAAATCCATCCCGTTGCCCAGGAATTGAAACGGCAGCGCGCCGCTGACGATGCCTTCCAGTACCAGCAGCGAGGTCTTGCCCTTGTTGACGCGCTCGGTCAGGAGGTAGTCGAACAGTCTGCGGTTATCCAGGTCCGGGTTGAAATCCGGGTTGTCGTGGTATTGCGCAGCTTCCACCTGGTGATGGGCGCCGTGCATGCCGTTGGAGAACGGGCTCCAGTACATGCAGTTCCCCTGGCCGGCGTGCCGTTGCAGGGTTGCCAGGTCGAATTCGAGCCGGCCGTCGCGGTATTGGTTCGGCACTTGCTGCTCACATTCGATGCCTGCCAGACCTTGCAGCGCGCGTTTGTCGCGGTAACTCATGACGTCCCGCTGGATGAGCCTGCGGGAAGAGGAAGACCGGGTGGCGGAGGTGGTGAAATCCAGGTTTCCCAACTGCCCGTCAAGGCCGACGGCCCAACGGACAAGGTCTGATTTTACCGATTCACCCCGTAGCGGACCGTCCTGGCCGAAGGAGCGGCCCAGCACCCAGCCGGCGTTGTCCCAGGGGTCTCCCGACCAGCCGCAGCGGGTCTTGTCCTCACAGTGGGCGTAGTGGCCGTAAATATCCGGGTATTTCATGGCCATATCGACCAGGGCCGGGTTATTCGCCCGGATGGCGCGTTCCGGGTCTATCACGCGGTTGGGCGGGTACGAGGGTGAGGCATTCCAGTCCGGCGCGCTGCTTTCACTGTACATGAACTCGGCGCTGAGGGTCACAAGGTCATTGATGTCCCAGTATGCCTCGGTGAAACTCTGCCAGCGCCGGGTTTTCTCGACCAGGTTGGAGAACGGGGTATATTGAAAGCGGCAGCGTTTGTTGCCGTCGGTCGGCGCGCCGCCCAGGGCCGCGCAGTTCGGATCGATAATGCCATGGGTGTTAACGTCCGTCGTAGCGCCCGGTATGAACGTGGCGGGACGCCCCGTGGATGACCAGCCGCCTTGCGGATTACGCGCATAAGGCAGGATAGCCCATTCGCGCTGGTACATCCCCAGTTTGCTGCGCCGGATGCCGCTTGCGGACGTGGTGATATGCCCCCGGCCGCCGGCCAGGCCAGTGCCGCCGATAATGCCGATTTCGGTGTCGCCGTCGGAGCCGTCAACCACCTTGTGATTGGCGCTGATCTCGATGCCGCTGAAATCGCTGCGGGTCCGGAAGTTCATGACGCCGGCAATCGCATCCGACCCGTAACTGGCTGCCGCGCCGTCGCGCAGGAAATCGACGTTTTCCAGCGCGATGAACGGCAGCATGTTGATATCAACCAGCAGTTGCGTGTCGGCGCCGATGGGTATGGGCGACCAGGTGGTGCGGCGGCCGTTGATGAGCACCAGCGAACGGCTGGGGCCGAGGCCGCGTATATTGATGGTCGCCCGGTCCGGCCCCACGCCGGAGCCGCCACCCCCCTGGAAGCGGTCTGACTCGCCGTCTGCGCCCTGGCTGAAAGGCAGGTTGAGAATCATGTCCAGCACGGTGGGCGAACCCTGGTACTGCAGGTCATCGCGATCAAGGCTTGTAACCGGATTTAAGGCCTCTTCCGGGTCCATCCTGATGTGGGAGCCGATGACGACTATCTCTTCGATAGCTTCTTCAGCCCGGGCCTGCATCGTCAGTGAGACGAATATGAAAACGGCACTGAGTATCGCAAACCAGCAGCGCCAGACAGGTGGGAGGTGCGAAAATAACGCCCTGCGCATATATCCCTTGACTCGATGCTATTTCCAGGCCCGCAGGGTCCTGACGGCCACATCGTTCTGGATTTCCACCGGAACGTTTTGCGGCCCTGCCGGCAATGACCGGCTGT
>CAYOEQ010000240.1:0-3648 GCA_964402775.1 uncultured Enterobacteriaceae bacterium | reverse complement strand
CCGGCGAACGGGATAACGCGCCGGACTTTCCTTACCTGCGGGTGCGCGGCCCGGTCGCGATCATCGGCCTGTCCACTGCCGTACCCACGCCGCCCTTCTTCGCCAGCGGCAGGCTGGGCAGGGAACAGTTAGGGCGCCTCGGCCCCTTGCTGGAAACGGCCGGGCAGAGGGGCCTGTACCGCATCGTGACCCTGCATCACAGCCCGCACTCCATGAGCTTCAGGCGCGGTCTGTCCGATGCGGAGCAACTGTTATCGACCCTGGCGGGTCCAGGCGCGGAGTTGATTATCCATGGCCACGGCCACCGGCAGATGCACGCGATGCTGCAGGCCGGCGAGCGGCGCATCCCGGTATTCGGCGTACCCTCCGCCTCGGCCAGCTACGACGATCCGGCAAAATCCCCCGGATATAACGTTTACGAGGTAACCCGGGCGCCGGAAGGCTGGCGCACCCGCGCCAGGTCGTTCATCCTTGACGAGGAAACACAGCAATTTGAGCAGGTTCTGGACGAAATGATAGGGGCTGGCCCCTAAGAAACCTTTTGCAGCCACAGGCTGCCTATGAACATCAGCGCCAGTCCGGGCGTCAGCGCCACCAGCGCATGGTTGAGGTCAAGCAATAATCCGGCGTTGGACAAAATCTGGTCAAGCAGGTAAACACAGATGCCGGTGATCCCGGCCAGCACCAGGCGGTAGCCGATGCCCGTCTGTATGGAGCCGAACACGAACGGGACCGACAGCAGCAGCATGGCGAGCATGATCAGCCCGGCGCCGAATTTCCGCCAGTAAGCCAGCGAAATCTCATCGTGCTGCTGCCCCGTTTCCTTCAGGTAGCGAATGTGGTGATACAACTCCGAGGGCGACAGGCTGTCCGCCGGCCTGGTCAGCGTGGATACCTCCTCGGAACTCAGGAACGGGTTCCAGTTCATACGCATCGAAGTCCTCGTGCTCACCTGCGTGCCGTCAAACTCCTTCATGGTGACGTCACGCAGGCTCCACCGGTCGTTGCTGATTATTTCCGCGTCCCGCGCATGAATATAAGCGGTCAGGAGGCCCTGGTCGTCCAGGGTGAATATTTCCACGTCCTGAACATATGCCGCACGGATCGCTTCCCCAAGCCGTAATACCTGGTTTTCATCCCGCGTCCAGAGACCCAGGTCTTCGCCCAGTTCCGCGCTCTGGTTCAAGGCTTCCAGGCGATGGGCAATGGCCTTGCTCTGCATTTCCGGGGCGACAACCTGCTCCAGCACACCCAGCAGCAATAACAGGCACAGGCCGACCTTGAAAGACGCCAGGCTGATACGCGCAGGCGACAGCCCCGCGGCGCGCATGGCGATAATTTCCGAATTGAGCGCCAGGCGCCCCAGCGCAATGACGTTGCCGATCAGCGCGATAAATGGGAGCAACTGGATCAGCCGCCTGGGCAACAACAGCAGGACAATGTAAAACGCATCCTGCATGCGATAGAAATCCTGGCCGACGTCCTCCATCTGGTCTATCAGGTCGAAAAAGCTGAACAGCGGCAACAGGATCGCGGCAGCGATCAACAGCCCCACGCTGATCCGGCGCATCAGGTATGTCTCAACGGTGCTCATGGAGAGTATCAGGCTTCTCGTTGCGGCGGGTTGCCCCTGCTAACCGAATCCCTGCAGCAATCGCCGGTAAAATCTCTGGAACAGGTACAGGGAGACCACCAGCGCCATCAACGCGTGCAACCACCACACACCGGGTATCTCGTCCATCACGCCCTGTTCCACCCAGGTCTGGGCAACGCCGCTGAGGTTGTAATACACGGCAAAGATCAATGCAGCCATGAACACTCTTTCATTCTTCCCCTGCCTGGGGGAGGAATGGCTCAAGGGTATGGCGATCAATGCAAGCAGCAGCGTGGCAAGCGGCCTGGACAGGCGCCACTGGGCCTCGGCTATATCCTGCGGCATGTCGGAATCGAGCAGGGCGGGAGTCGTCTGGGCCTTGCGCTTGTAGCCAATGCTCACTTCGGGGTCTTCATGAAACCTGATCAGCTTTTCGTAGCGAGCCACTTCGTCTTCCGGGGAATTACGCTCCAACCTGTACAACAGTCCGTCGTCGAGTGTTACCCGCAGCCTGCCGTCCTGCAGACTCTTGTCCTGCCTGGCGCTCACCGCCGCGGTTATCTCGCTGACTTCCCCCTTGCGCGTATAGTAAAATATCCTGGACATCTCGCCGCTCGTCCTGTCCTTGCCGGCAATGTAAATCACCGTGCCGGTGTCTTCGTTGCCGTAGAAACGCCCCTCCTGGAACCGGTCGGTATTCAGGTCGGCCTTCGCCCTGGCATCCAGGATGTAACTGTTCTCGTAGGCCCAGGGGCGGCCGTACAGGGACAGCGCGCCCACTGCCAGGGCGATGGGTATGGAAACCACCATAACGGGACCGATGATGCGTTTATTACTGGCGCCGGCGGCATTCAGGGCCACTATTTCCCGGTCCCGGTGCAGCCTGCCCAGGCCGATAACGACGGACGTGTACAGGGCTATCGGGACCAGGACCTCCAGGGCGATGAACGTCTTCAGCAGGATCAGTTTGACCATGAAGTAGATGCCCAGCGTCTCCGTCACCGCTTCAGCCAGGTACCTCGCGCCGCTGAAACAGGCAAACAGGGCGACCAGGATGATTAGCACGAAACTGAAGGGTCTGAGTACTTCCCGTATGATATAGCGTTCAATATGCGACATGCGGCATCCAGTCGGTTAAAGAAGTTCCCGCTGCCGGGAACCACCGGTTTGATTGTATTATAAAATTCATTAAACTGCTCACCTCACGCATGGACATCCGCACGGAAAACACGACAACATGACTAACGCTATTATTTTAAGCGCCGGACAGGGAAAAAGACTGCTGCCCCTGACCGAGACGCGTCCCAAGTGCATGCTCTCCGTGGCCGGCAAAACCATTCTGGAATGGCAGGTTCAGACTCTGCTGGCGGCTGACATCGGCAGGATTTTCATCATCACCGGGTTCAACTCGGACCTTGTCGAGGAGCATGTCAACGACCGGTTCGGCGCTGATATGGACAGGATAAGCATCATTTTCAACCCGTTTTACAGCGTGTCGGACAACCTGGCAAGCTGCTGGATGGGCCGTCACGCGATGGATGAGGATTTTCTCCTGCTGAACGGCGATACGCTGTTCGAACCGGCGCTGCTGGACGCGGTACTCAAGTCTCCTGACGCACCGGTCACCCTGACCATCGACTACAAGGACAGCTACGATAATGACGACATGCGGGTCGATCTGGATGATTCCCTGGTGAAAGCCGTCGGCAAGACTCTGCCGGATGAACACTCCATGGCGGAGTCCATCGGTCTGCTGTACTTCCGGGGTGAGGGTCCCGCGTTATTCCGCGATCACCTGGACCGGCAGATGAAACAGGGGGACGGCCTGCGCCTGTGGTTCCTGAGCGTGGTTGATACGCTTGCCGGACAGTCCCTGGTGCGGGCCTGCAGCATTGCCGGCCGGCGCTGGTGCGAGATTGACTTCAAGAGGGACCTGGAAAAAGCGGGGAGTGTTGTTCTTCCCTGATAGTTTATTGCCAGTCGCTGGCGTTGGCAGGGTGGGATGGTGTTTTAAGGACACGCTGTGAATACTTTCGTGTACGCTTTATTGCTGG
>CAYOEQ010000239.1:0-3648 GCA_964402775.1 uncultured Enterobacteriaceae bacterium | reverse complement strand
GCGCCGTTCTGGTTCGGCAGCACTTCGCCGTACAGACCGACGGTCAGCAGGGTCAGGGGATGCATGGCTTCGTCGATGCGCAACCCCTCGCGATAGGGCCAGTCCAGGACCTTGCGCCGCATTCCGGGCATCTCCTCGGGCCGCATGACGGTGGTGAAGGCCACGTATTTCGCATCCGAGGTAGGCTCGAACCGTTTCAGTACGTCGGCCAGCGGGATGCCGACCCAGGGGATGACCATGGACCAGGCTTCGACACAGCGTAACCGGTAGATGCGTTCCTCCAGTTGGTGCGGCTTGATAATGTCCTCGTAGGCGTATGTACCGGGTTTCATGCATTCGCCGTCAACGACCACGGACCAGGGTTGCGGCTTGAATTTGCCGGAGTTTTCCGACGGGTCGCTCTTGTGCGTGCCGAACTCGTAAAAGTTGTTGTAGCTGGTGACGGCGTCATAAGGCGTCAACTCCTCATCCGTGGAATACTCGTCGTTCCTGACCGTGGACAGTTTCGTGCCGGCCAGCGCGCCGGTCAGGGAAACCGTATTGAGCAGGGCGCCGGCCATGCCGTACTTTGCGCCGGCCCTGATGAACCTGCGCCTGTCCAGGTACAGTTGCTTGTCCGTGATCTCGGAGGGCTTAATCAAATCCGGTGTCTTAATGAGCATGTCGGTTATCTCGCGTTATGTTCAGCCACAGATTATGGACTCAGAATAGTGTTGAAAGTTCGGTTTTTCAATCAACCCATTTTCTTGCATTATAGAACATCTGCATCCAGGGGCTGTCGGCGCCGGGCCGGTCGTGCGCGATCCAGGACATCTGCCGGGCCAGGAATACCCGTTCCGGGTGCGGCATCATGATGGTAAAACGCCCGTCGGCGCTGGTGAACCCGGTCATTCCCTGCACCGACCCGTTAGGGTTGTACGGGTAGGTTTCCGTCACATCCCCACGGTTGTCGACAAAGCGCATCGCTACGGGACCCGGTTGTCCGCTTCCGTTCATTGCTGCCTGTCCCTCCCCGTGGGCCACTACGACAGGGAGTCTCGATCCGGCCATACCCTGGAAAAACAGGGAGGGAGAGTCAATGATCTCCACCATCACCACCCTGGATTCGAACTGCTCGGATCGGTTGCGGGCAAAATCCGGCCAGTCGGCGGCGCCGGGTATGATGCTGCGCAGCCGGGACAGCATCTGGCAGCCGTTGCAGACGCCCAGGCCGAAACTGTCGGGACGGTTGAAGAAGCGCTCGAACTCGTCCCTGAGGCGCTCGTTATGGAGGATGGACTGCGCCCAGCCGCCGCCGGCGCCGAGGACGTCGCCATAGGAAAAACCGCCGCAGGCGACCAGGCCGGATAGTTTGTCAAGTGAGACGGCCCGGCTCAGCAGGTCGTTCATATTGATGTCGATACAGTCGAACCCGGCGCGGTCGAATGCCGCGGCCATTTCCACGTGGCCGTTGACGCCCTGTTCCCGCAATATCCCGAGCGCCGGCCTGGCGCTACCGGCGACCGGAGCAGGTTTTTCGACCCGGTAAGTCTGAACGCACGACAGTCCCGGGTCGTTCGGGTCCTGCAACGCGTCAAATTCCTCCCTGGCGCAATCAGGGTTGTCCCGCAACGCCTGCATGTGGTAAGTGGTGAGCGACCAGAGCCGGTGCAGTTGTTCGAGGCTGGCGGCGTAGACCGGCCTGTTACGGTGCCTGATGCGCACTTCGCGATCTCCGTTCGGTCTAGCGACCACCGCCAGGCTGGTTTCAGGCACGCCGGACCGCAACAGCGTCTCCCGCACCGCGTGCAGGTGTTCCGCTCTCACCTGGAGCGCGACCCCGGGTTCTTCATTGAACAGGAAAGCCGTCAGGTCGTCATCCTCCACCTCGATATCCAGGCCGCAACGGCCGGCAAACGCCATTTCGCACAGGGTAATAAATGCGCCGCCGTCGGAACGGTCATGGTACGCCAGGATATAACCGGTTTCGTTCAGCAACTGCACGCCGTTGAAACAGGCCGTCAGCAAGTCCGGGTTGTCCAGGTCGGGAGTGGCAAGGCCGGTCAGTTGCGTGACCTGCGCCAGCGCGGAACAGCCCAGGCGGTTTTTTCCAAGACCCAGGTCGATCAGCAGCAGCACGGAGTCTTCGACTCGCCGCAATTGGGGAGTGAGGTTCTTCCCGGTATCCGCAACGGGGGCATACGCAGTCACGTTCAGCGACACCGGCGCGCTGACCCGTTTCTCGCTGTCGCCGTCCTTCCAGGCCACACTCATGGACATGGAATCCTTGCCCACGGGGATCGGGATGCGCAACTGCTGCGCCAGCGCCGATACCGCCTCGACGGTGGCGTAAAGAGCCGCTTTCTGGCCCGGGTCACCGGCCGCGGCCATCCAGTTCGCGGACAGGGCCACGTCCTCCAGTCGCAGGATGCGGCCGGCACAGATGTTTGTCAGGGCTTCCGCCACGGCCAGCCGTCCGGACGCCGGTGCGTTATCCACGGCAACGGACGGGCGTTCGCCCAGGGCCATTGCCTCGCCGGTGCGGGCGCCGAAGGTGGCGGCAGTGACCGCGCAGTCCGCCACCGGGGTCTGCCATGGGCCCACCATCTGATCCTGCATCACCAGGCCGGAGACACTGCGGTCGCCGATGGTAATCAGGAAGCGTTTGTCTGCCACCGCCGGCAGTTGCAGCACCCGGGCTATAACTTCGTCTAACATGATTTTGGGGACAGACCCCTGCTTGCCGCGTGCAGGGGCATGCTTAAAATCTGTCCCCTGCCCATTACCGGTGGCGCCTGCGTAAGCCTGCACCTTGAAAGACAGTCCAGGCGTTTTGCCGAGTATTACGTCAAGGGGCACGTCGACGGGCCTGGTACTGTTGAGTTTGTCGGTGACGACCAGCCGTCCGCTGTCATTGGTCTCGCCGATGACCGCATGGGGCGCCCGTTCCCGTTCACAGATGGCGCCGAAGCGTTGCGCATGCGTTGCGGCGATGGCGATCACGTAACGTTCCTGTGCTTCGTTGCACCACAGTTCCATGGGAGACATGCCCCGGTCGGCGCTGTGGATCGCGCGCAGGTCGAACACGGCGCCGATTTTGCCCTGGTGCACCAGTTCCGGCAGGGCATTGGACAGACCGCCGGCGCCCACGTCGTGGATGGACAATATCGGGTTTTCATCGCCCAGCGCCCAGCACTGATCGATGACTTCCTGGCAACGGCGCTGTATTTCCGCGTTATCCCGCTGTACCGACGCGAAGTCCAGTTCCATGCTGCTTGAGCCTGCAGCCATGGATGAAGCCGCGCCGCCGCCGAGGCCGATGAGCATGGCCGGGCCTCCCAGCACGACGATTTTACAACCCCCCGGCAGCGGGTTTTTGTTGACGTGGCGCGGCCGGATAACGCCGTAACCGCCGGCGAGCATGATGGGTTTATGGTATCCCCTGGTGATGCCGGACACCGCGTCCGCCTGTTCGAAGGTGCGGAAATAACCGGCCAGGGCAGGGCGGCCGAATTCGTTATTGTATGAGGCGGCGCCGATGGGCCCTTCCAGCATGATATCCAGGGCCGAGGCAATGTGGTCCGGTTTGTCCACGCCCCGTTCCCAGGGTTGCGGCAGGCCGGGGATGTTCAGGTCGGAGACGGTGAAGCCCGTGAGGCCGGCCCTGGG
>CAYOEQ010000238.1:0-3651 GCA_964402775.1 uncultured Enterobacteriaceae bacterium | reverse complement strand
GACACGATCGACCTGAGCGCGTTCAAGGCCATCACCGGGTTCGACGACCTGACCGTCGCGCAGAACGGGGCCGATACCGTGATCACGGTCCCGGGCGGCGGCACCATCACTTTGCAGGGCTTCGCGTCGGCCGATCTCGACGCGGCGGACTTCACGTTCCACGAAGAAGGGCAGCAGGACGGCATGTAGGCGGCGGTCCCCGCGGCCGTCCCCGGGGAGAGTCCTGGCCTGGGCGGTCTCTGGCGATTTGTGGCCGGCGGACCGGAGAGCGTTCGGTGGTCAGCTATCCGGACGAAAATCATCGGGAAATATTATAAATAACTTAAGACGTCGGTCTTTACGTCTATAAATCCATGCCGCTAATATTCGATTCGTTGCAGTCGAGGCGCAGCGTGAAGAACGGAGATTTGCAATGACCGACGATAGCACCCAGGAACAGGGCACGCCCGTATATGTCCATGTTGGCGACCAGACCGGTGAGAACCGCCAGGGCGGCGACGGGACCGACATCATCGATCTCGGCAGCGGCGGAGACACTGCCGCCGGCGGCTGGGGCTTCAACATCATCCTCGGCGGCAGCAACGCCGACTACCTCAAGAGCGAAGGCGTCTGGGAAGACATATTCGGCGGCAGCGGCAACGACATAATCGTCGCGACCGGGTACGGCGGCTGGCTCTTCGGCGGTTCCGGCGACGACACCATCAGAGGTTCGGACACCGACTCGAACCTCACGGAACGTCTCTACGGCGGCAGCGGTGCCGACACCATCGACGGCGGCGGGGGCGACGACTTCATCATCGGCGGGGAAGGCGACGATACACTCACCGGCGGGGAAGGCGCCGACATCTTCTTCTTCTGGGAGGGCCACGGCTCCGACACGATCACGGACTTCAACTCCGCCGACGGCGACCGGATTCATCTGACCAATTTCGACGAAACGATCACCTGGGACGTGCTGAGCACGAAGATCACGACCGTCACCGACGGGAACAACGTGGTGACGGGCGTGCGGATCGATCTCAGCGACTGGGGCGGCGGAACTATCACGCTGGACGGCATCACGTCGGTCTCCGACGTGACCGCGGACATGTTCGTTCTCGACCGGATCGTCGGCGACAACGATTCGGACGACACGCTCCAGGGCGGGACCAGCGCCGATACCATGACCGGCGGAACCGGCGCCGACACCTTCGTATTCGACGAGGAGAGCGGCGCCGACACGATCACGGATTTCAGCAAGGCCGAGGGCGACAAGATCGACCTGACGTCCTTCTCCCAGGCCATCACCTGGGACGTCTTGAGCACCAAGATCACGGTCGTTACCGACGAGAACAATATCGCGGTCGGCGTGCGGATCGACCTCAGCGAGTGGGGCGGCGGCACGATCGTCCTGGACGGCATAACGGCCGTGAGCGACGTCACCGCCGACATGTTCGTCCTGCATGCGCTTACCGGCAGCGACGGCGTCGACGACGTGCTCCGGGGCGGCACCACCGACGACACGATGACCGGCGGAACCGGCGCCGACATCTTCGTCTTCGTCGAGGGACACGGCGACGATACGATCACCGACTTCAACCCGACCGGCGGCGACAGGATCGACCTGACCGGCTTCACCCGGGAGATCACCTGGGAGGAGCTCCAGGCCGCGATGACGCAGGTCGCGGACGATCCCAACACGGCTGGCGTCGACGAGACGGCCACGGTCATCGACCTTTCCGCCTGGGGCGGCGGCACGATCACCCTGACCGGCGTGACCGCGACCGACCTGACCGAAGAGATGTTCGGACTTTCCGGTGACTGGACCGTCTGGCGTTTCGGCACCGAAGGCGACGACACGCTCACCGGCGGCCAAGCCCACAACATCATGTACGGCATGGAGGGCGACGACACGCTGCGCGGCGAGCAGGGCAATGACTGGATATTCGGCGGCGAAGGCGCCGACAGGCTGGAAGGCGGCGAGGGCGACGACCTGCTGATGGGCGGCGAGGGCGACGATGTGATGACCGGCGGCGAAGGCGACGACACGCTGGTCGGCGGCGAGGGCGGCGACACGATGACCGGCGGGGACGGCGCCGACACCTTCGTGTTCGGCGAGGGCCACGGCGACGACACGATCACCGACTTCGACACGACCCAGGACAAGATCCACCTGAGGACCTTCTCGCAGACCATCACCTGGGACGTGCTGAGCACGAAGATCACGACGGTCCTGGACGAGCACAATGTCGTCGTCGGCCTGAAGATCGATCTCGGCGACTGGGGCGGCGGAACCATCACGCTGGACGGCGTCACGTCGGTCTCCGACCTGACCGAGGATATGTTCGTTCTCGACCGGATCGTGGGCGACGACGATTCGGACGACACGCTCCAGGGCGGCACCAGCGACGACACCATGACCGGCGGAACCGGCGCGGACACCTTCGTGTTCGACGAGACCTCCGGCAACGACACGATCACCGACTTCAGCACGGCCGAGGGCGACTGCATCGACCTGACCGCCTTCACCGCCTCGATCACGTGGCAGCAATTGCAGGCCGCGATGTCGGCGATCGAGGACGACCCCAACACCCTGGAGACCGAGTCGGGCACGGTCATCGACCTGACCGCCTTCGGCGGCGGAACGATCACGCTTGAGGGCGTCGCGTCGACCGATCTGACCGCGGACATGTTCATTCTCGACGACTATGCCGGCGAAGACGGCGACGACACCATCGAGGGCACGTTCCGCGACGACATGCTGACCGGCGGCGGCGGCGCCGACACCTTCGTGTTCAACGAGGACAGCGGTCACGACACGATCACCGACTTCACCAGCGGCGCCGACAAGATCGATTTGAGCGCCTTCACGGACATCACGTCGATCGGCCAGCTGCGCGGCTTCCAGGCCGGCGACGATGCGGTGATCATGCCCGGTTTCAACGGCGGGGGCTCAATCACGCTGCAGGGGGTCCAGCTGGGCGCCTTGGGCGCGTCCGACTTCATCCTCTACCAGAACGTGTATACGGGCACCGCGGACGCCGACACCCTGACGGGCGGGGCGGGCGACGACACGATCACCGGCCTCGGCGGCGACGATACGCTGACCGGCGGCGAAGGCGCGGACACCTTCGTCTTCGCCTCGGGCCACGGGAACGACACGATCACCGACTTCGCCGACGGCGAAGACACGATCGACCTGAGCGCGTTCAAGGCCATCACCGGGTTCGACGACCTGACCGTCGCGCAGAACGGGGCCGATACCGTGATCACGGTCCCGGGCGGCGGCACCATCACTTTGCAGGGCTTCGCGTCGGCCGATCTCGACGCGGCGGACTTCACGTTCCACGAAGAAGGGCAGCAGGACGGCATGTAGGCGGCGGTCCCCGTGGGGCACCCCCCGCAGAGAATCCTAGAGCGTTTCATATTTTGACGGAAGCGTATCCAGCGTTTTTGAAGTAGTTGGCGCATTGCTGTGGCTCGATGGTGTCGATGAGGCGCCCGAGCTGGCGCCAGATGTCGTCGATCTCCCGCTTCTGGGCGTTTCTCATCCAGTGCTTGATTTGGGCAAAGGTCTGCTCGATGGGATTGAGTTCGGGGGAGTATTTGGGCAGGAGCCACAGCCTGGCGCCGGCGGCGCGGACGGCGTTTCGCACGGCTTTTGACTTGTGG
>CAYOEQ010000237.1:0-3657 GCA_964402775.1 uncultured Enterobacteriaceae bacterium | reverse complement strand
CACCACGTCCGCGTGCTTCCGCATCATGTCGTTCATGAACAGGTCGTGGCCGACGATGAGGTCCATCCTGTCGAGGCCGGCCTCCAGACGCGCGGCATCGGCGTAGGACGACAGCATGTTGGTGCCCAGCAGCACGAAGGCGCGCAGGCGGCCCTGCTCTATGGCCTCCAGGATGGCCGGCATCTGGTTGGGGACGTAGTCGCCCGGCGGCCGCGCTTCGAAATTCATGATGTGGCTGGTGCCGAAACCGTGGGACAAGGCCGCGTGGCGCGGCCCCAGGCCGCAGCCCGGCTTGCCGGACTTGCCGGTAAGCGCAGGCAGGCAGGACACCGCCCGGGCGGCCTGCCAGCCGTTCTGGTCCTTGTACAGGGAACTGCCGCCCAGCACGATCATGGCCCGCTCGGTGTTTGCGTATGCGCGGGCAAGCTCGACGATGCGCGCTGCGTCCACGCCGGTGATCGCCTCGGCCCGGGCGGGCGTGAAGTCCTGCACGTGCTCGCTCAGTTCGGCAAATCCCATGGTGTGTTCCCTGATGAAACCCCGGTCGTGCAGGTTGTCACCGATGATAACGTGCATCATGGCCAGGGCCAGCGCCGCGTCCGTGCCGGGTTTCACCAGGAAATACTCATCCGCCTGCCGGCAGGACTCGCTCACGCGCACGTCGATGGCCGCCAATCTGGCGCCGCGCCGCCGGGCCGCAGCGATGTGGCGCCCGGTATTGGGCTGGCTGGCGATGTTCGCGCCCCAGAGGATGATCAGGTCGGAATGGTCGCCCATGTCCTCCTTGGTGTTCGCCTCCAGCAGGCCGGTCAGTCCCAGGCCGAAACCGCCCAGGCCCCAGCAGATCATGCTGCCGTCCCACCACTGGCAGCCGTACATGTTGCCGAACCTGAGAAGCAGTTCCGTATGGGCGAAGGTGCCGTAATCGTTGGCCAGCATGCCGTGCCCGCCCCACAGGCCGACGGCTTCCCGGCCCGCGGCGCGGAAACCCTCCGCGATGCGGTCCAGGGCCTGGTCCCAGCTCACCACGTCCCAGTTGTCGCTGCCCCGCGTGCTGCGCATCATGGGATACAGGATGCGCCGCGGGTTGCCGATGATCTCGCCCGCGGCCTGCCCGCGTACGCAGAGAAAGCCGCGGCTGTCCGGGTTCTCCTTGTCGCCCCTGATCTCCACCAGCCGCTCGCCGGCGATGGTGACCTGCATCCCGCAAAACGTGGGATGGCAGTTCATGGGGCACATGGTGCGGACGGTGCGGGTTTCCGGTCCCGGGGACATGATGCTTACACCGGGACTACTTTACCCGCAGGCGGTAGGCGAACTGGGGACACATGATGCCTTTTACCTCGGTTTCGCCCTCATGCAGCAGTTCCAGGTCGCACCAGTGGGTGTACAGGGCCTCGACTTCGTCCCGGAACACCCGGAACGGCGGCGGGTTGATCTCGCCGTCCCGGTACGTCAGGGTTATCAGCAACGCCTGCAGGCCGGGCCGCAACAGGTTCCTCATGTGCGCGGCATATTGTGCGCGCAGGTCCTGGCCCATGGCGATGAGCGAGGCGCGGTCGTACACCGCGCTAATATCGGACAACCGCTCCGGCTCGAGTGAAAAGAAGTCGCCGCACAGAAACTCCAGTTGCTCCGTGCGGTAGCGGATGAACGGGCCGTCCCGGTCGCGCCGCGCTTCCAGGCCGCTTTCCTCGAGAAACGACCGGGCGGCGATTTCGCTCAGTTCGACACACAGCACCCGGTACCCCTGCTCCATGAGCCAGGCCATGTCCCTGGACTTGCCGCACAGGGGGACGAACACCCTGCTGCCCGCCGGCACATCCAGGACCGGCCAGTTGCCGACCAGTACGGGGTTGTAATCCATGCGGTGGAAGGCAAGTTCATTCGCTTCCCACTTCTCATGCCAGAATTGATGTTCCATGGCGCCGGATTATACCAGCAACCACCCGGTGCGGGAATCCGGTTTTACAATGCGGGGGGCGCCTGTTCGTCAGGACGAGTCGGGTAGCGTAAACAACCTGTCGAGGTGGCGCCGGTCCGGACGGCGCCGGGCCGTGATTTTGCTGACGACGAGATAGACGAGGACAGAGACGAGAAACGCGGGGATTACTTCGTGTACGTCCTGCAGTTCCGGGATCCGGAAGCGGAAGGCAAAACGCCAGACCACGCAGCTCAGCATGCCCGCCACCATGGATGCCAGCGCGCCCATGTCGGTCCCCCAACGCAGGTAGAGGCCGCCGAAGATTGCCGGGAAGAAACTGGCCGCAAATACGGCCCCCGAAAAGGCCGTAAGTTCGACAATACCGGCGGGCGGATAGAGCGTGAAAACGTACAGCAAGACGCTGTAGCCGAAAATCGTCCGCCTGGTGCGCGGCACCAGTCTACCCTTTTCCATCGGTCTTGCGGCGTGCCAGATATCCTGGATGAACGCGGTGCCGACGATAAGCATTACGGCCGCCAGCGATGACATGCCGGCTGCGAACAGTCCGGCCACGCAGATACCGCTTATCCACGGGTCATCAAACTTCGCCAGCATGAAACCCACGACCTCGTCCGTGTGCCGCACCAGGTAGGCAGCTTCCTGCTCCGTCGCCATGCCGTGCACCAGCGCGCCCAGTCCCATCACGCAAATCAGGGAGATGCCGAGGAAAACAGGCGTCCATATCATTGCAAATTTCATGCTGCGGGCGTTGTCGATGGAATAGAACCGGATCAGGCAACGCGGTTCTGCAATCTGTTTCATCCCGACGGCAAGGCCGATACCGAGAATATAAAAGAACGAGACCAGGTGCCCGAAACTAACGAGTCCGTTGCCCATGGGTTGTCCGAAACGGTCCGGATGTGTTGTTTCAGCTATCCGGCTCATGAGTTCGGCCGGACCCCCGACATAGATGAAAGGCAACATAACGAGGATGATGGCCACGGCGAACATCATGATCCCCTGGACGGCATCGGTCCATAACACGCCGTACATGCCGCCCCAGATGGTGTAAGCGCCGGTGATTACGATCATCAGCGCGGCGCCCCCGGCGTAAGGCACGTCGAGCACTGCGGTCAATACATGACCCAGTCCCTTGGTTATGCCCACCATGTACCAGAGTGTGGCAAACAGGATAATCACGGCGGACAAAACCCGAATCGACTTTGACAGGGAAGATTTATATCGCAGGTGAAAATAATCGGGGATGGTATAGGAGCCGAGCAACGCCGTCTGGTTGCGCATCCGGGGACCCAGCACCAGCCATGAAATGACACAGAAAATTGCCCAGATGAAGCCTACCCAGGCCCAGGACAACCCATACTGAAAGGACTTGCCTGCCTGGCCTATGTAGGTATTGGTGCTGGCGAAGGTAGAGAAAAATGCGAGAGAAACAACCCAGCCGGGAATTTCCCGCCTGGCGACGTAAAAGGCCTTGACTCCTGCCGCCGCCCTGTTCCTGAAATACCAGCCTACACCCAGGCAGAAAACCAGGTACAGGACCATCAGGCCAAGGATAACGGCGTGCTCGGCCAGGTACCCGCTCACTTTTCCCCACCCCCGTTTCCGGCTTCGTCTTCCTCCGGCTGTTCGCTGATGCGGATCGTCATACGGGAAACGATCACGGCATTTACGATGATGACAACGATTATTCCCCAGTACGGGAAGGCAGTCAG
>CAYOEQ010000236.1:0-3666 GCA_964402775.1 uncultured Enterobacteriaceae bacterium | reverse complement strand
AACTGCCCGATCTCCGTCGTCCCGCCCCCTCAGCCACGACTAAAAAATGTTCCTGGATCGAGATCGTCGCGGATTGACGCGTGGCCCCCTGCCGTGTACGGGATGGGATATTCCATTCCCGCCCGCCTCGCGGAGCCCGGAGCGGGTTTCGACGGGATAGAGCATGCCCAGCAGGCATCCTCTGCTGGTACGACGGTCGACGTAATCCTTTGCGCGGGTCCAATATCTGCACGAGTTATTTCGAACACACATCGAAGCGGACTCGCACAGCCCGGACCTTCGGATGCGGTATCTCAATAGGGCCGCGAATTCCGCACGCAGTGTGACCTCGAAACTGCAGTACGCCGGATACGAAGTGGACGCCGTCTCAATAGGGCCGCGAATTCCGCACGCAGTGTGACACCCAAGTCGAGGGTACCATCGTCAATTACCAAGACGAGTCTCAATAGGGCCGCGAATTCCGCACGCAGTGTGACCTCACCAGAGGTGTAGGGAATACGACGGTACATTCTGGTCTCAATAGGGCCGCGAATTCCGCACGCAGTGTGAC
This sequence comes from uncultured Enterobacteriaceae bacterium, assembly GCA_964402775.1. Lineage (GTDB taxonomy): Bacteria > Pseudomonadota > Gammaproteobacteria > Eutrophobiales > Eutrophobiaceae > JAAXHV01. Next base: position 3,116 of record CAYOEQ010000236.1, on the reverse strand, counting down.
ACCGACGCCGGGTCGCTCTCATTTATCTCGTAGCCTTGTCTCAATAGGGCCGCGAATTCCGCACGCAGTGTGACCGCCGAGGCACAGGGAAACAAGGTCCATGCACAGACCAGTCTCAATAGGGCCGCGAATTCCGCACGCAGTGTGACAAGGGAGGTCGAAAGTTCAGGAACCTCAAAAAAGGAAAGTCTCAATAGGGCCGCGAATTCCGCACGCAGTGTGACGTGATACCTTGTGGTGTCACTACAACAAGAGACTCATGTCTCAATAGGGCCGCGAATTCCGCACGCAGTGTGACTGGTTCGCCGCTCTTGTCTCAAACAACCCGAAGAAGAAGTCTCAATAGGGCCGCGAATTCCGCACGCAGTGTGACCAGGCGCAGTCTCTGCTTGACTCCTATGCCGAAGCCGGTCTCAATAGGGCCGCGAATTCCGCACGCAGTGTGACCAGAAGCCTCACTTCAAAGCTCTCCGAGCAGGTCATGTCTCAATAGGGCCGCGAATTCCGCACGCAGTGTGACCCGATGATGAAGTCGACCACCGTTTCGGCGGATTCCATGTCTCAATAGGGCCGCGAATTCCGCACGCAGTGTGACTACACTGGTTCGCCGCTCTTGTCTCAAACAACCAACTCGTCTCAATAGGGCCGCGAATTCCGCACGCAGTGTGACAGGTGGAGGTGTCTACCCCTCCGACACAGGTGGTGGTGTCTCAATAGGGCCGCGAATTCCGCACGCAGTGTGACCTCTACGGCGGACTTGACCTTGCCATCCCGATCAACGGGTCTCAATAGGGCCGCGAATTCCGCACGCAGTGTGACTGCTGTCAAGCAAGTCACGGATTTAGCGAGGAAAATTCGCGGAATTGCGAGCGATTCCCTGTTCGTGCCGTCAATTACGGCCACCAACTCGCTCGCCGTGGCCACAACGGCCCCAAGTTTGGCTTGTTTTCAAAGCCTTGGGGCCGTGCGAGCGGAATCCACGGAAATCGCGGAAGAGCGCCTTGCAACGCTCCGCGTGGCTCCTGATGTCGCAATGTCAAAGAGCGAGGTGCGAAAGTTACGAGATGCTTAGGACCCGGTCAAGCATCCCAGTCTTTCTGATCCGCACAGTTCAACCGAGGTCAGCCGGCAGATTACGCTGATCGCCCGGGAACTCGGCGAAACAAATCGGCCCGTGAGTGTCACGATGGACTGCGGTGGCAGCCGTCCACTGCGAGGGCCGCAGGGCAACATACAAGGGCAACATACAAGCCCCAACCCCTGCCCGTTGCCCGACTGTTCATAGGCCCGAGGCTGAACTTTCGTCTTGACTCGTAGCGCGAGCTCGGCCCCCAAGCGCAGTCGCAACGTGCAACCACAGCCGACGATATCCGGTGTCCCGAGTACGCTCGCCGGCCCGCGCTGGTCGCCGCCTTCCGGCACGCGGCCCTCGGACTGGTGTCGCATCAGCACTGGGGGCCGGGAGACATCACGAGAGTTACGGTGCACCGTGCCGGCACAACACGGTGTGCCATTTCGCCGACATCACCGGCCTGAGCCACCGGTGTCCGGCGTGCGTCGCTCCTGGCGCGACCTTCCGCGCCAGGCTCCGCCGCCATCACCGCGAGGTCACGGGCATTGAAGGACGCCGACCACGTGCAGCGGCGTCACGAGCAGCCGGAGCGTGCAAAACGGCGCGGTACCGCCGGCAACAGGCTGCATCCCTGATGCCCTAGTCCGAAGGGCCGGGTAGGCGGGGTCGTTACCGAGCCCCGCCCCCCACAGACCCGAGCGTGCGCGACTGACGCACTCGGTTCCTCACCTGACAGGTTCGCGCAAGGAGTTTTGCCATGAGCGCGGATACGAGACTGGTGGCAGGGGATACCGCGTGAGTAGCGCGTTCATCCGGTCCCAGTTCATGCGCCGCAGGCGGCTGCGGCGTGCGAGCCACTTCCGCCATGTGCGGGCGACCTGGTAGCGGTACCACTCCAGACGTTTGCCGTTCCCCGTCAGACCGTAGTATGCGCAGTGGCCCCGGATCGCCCGCACCAGGTAGTCGTGCTGCGCCTTGATCGGCAGGTGCCGGTTTCTCTTGCACCAGTCCTGCACCGATTTCAGCGCACGGGCGAAACGGCCTTTCGCCGTGATCTGGCGAACGACGTCCTTGCCTCGCATCGACCGCCCCCAGACGTGGGTGAAGCCGAGGAAGTCGAACGTCGTGGCCGTTGCCATCCAGTGACGCCCGTAGGGGCGCCTCCGGCGGAAGTCCACATAGCGCGTCTTGGTCTCATGGAGCGTGAGCCCGTATCGACCGAGACGTTTGCCCAGCACGTCAAGCAGCCGCTTGCCGCTGTGGCGGTCTTCGAGGGCAATGACAAAGTCGTCGGCGAATCTCACCAGCTGGCAGTTGCCGCGCAAGCGCGGCCTCGCCTCGTCCTCGAACCACTTGTCCAGCACGTGGTGCAGGAAAATGTTGGAGAGAATCGGCGAGATCACCCCACCCTGGGGCGTGCCAGCGACCGGCCTGTGCACGGTGCCCTCTTCGAGCACCCCCGCTTTCAGCCATTTGTCGATCATGCGCCTTACGACGCCGTCCTTGATCCGCAGGTCGAGGAAGGACCGAAGGTGGGTGTGCGAGATCGAGTCGAAGTAGGATTTCACATCCGCATCGATCACCCATCTTTGGCGCTGCTCGATGATGCCCGCACGCAGTGCGTCCAGGGCATCGTGAGCCGACCGCTTGGGCCGGAAGCCGTACGAGCACGGCAGGAAGTCCGTCTCGTAGATTGGCTCCAGCAGCATCAGGATCGCCCGCTGCGCCACCTTGTCTTCGAACGTCGGGATGCCGAGTGGGCGTTTCGTGCCGTCCGCCTTGGGGATGTAGTGGCGCCGGACCGGCGGCGCGAAGTAGCGGCCCGACTTGATCCGGCCCAGGAGGTCATCAAGATTGGCCTCCAGTTCCTTCTCGTAGTCGGCTGCCGTCACGCCGTCGATGCCCGTCGCTCCATCCTTGCGCGTCAGGCGATACGCTTCGCGCATCCACTCGCCGTCGATCAGGTGGTGCAGGGACGTGAACACCCTCTCCGGATGCCCCCTCGCCTGTTCGGCTATCCACTGCTGTTTCGTGTACGTGTTGG
>CAYOEQ010000235.1:0-3668 GCA_964402775.1 uncultured Enterobacteriaceae bacterium | reverse complement strand
AGGCGGAGATGAAGATGACCGGCAGGTCGGCCATCTCGGGTACGTTCTCCATGAGCTCTATGCCATCCGTACCGGGGAGGAGCAGGTCGAGCAAAATCAGGTGGGGCTTTTCCTCCCGGATGATCCGGGACAATTCGCGGTGGTCGCCGGTCACCAGCGGGGAGTAGCCGTCCTGCGCCAGTGCGTCGCGCACGAAGCGGAGTATCTGTGGATCGTCGTCCACCACCAGGACAGGTGGCCGCTCGCTGCCCTGGCGAGACGGGCGGGCTTGATCGGCGATGCCAACGGTTTCTTCGGCTATCGGAATTGTGAAGGTGATTTGTGTCCCCTGCCCCGGCCCGTCGCTGGCCGCCCGGATGCGTCCCCCGTGGGCTTCCACCAGACCCTTGCAAATGGCGAGCCCCAGGCCGGTCCCTCTCCCCTCATCGCTGCTGATGTCCGTGTATTTCCGGAACAGGCGCTGGAGCTGCTCCGGCGGTATCCCCCTGCCTTCGTCCGAAACCGAAATCGCGACGTGCAGGCCGTCGCGTCGCGCCGCGACCCGGATGGGTGAGGAACCGGGAGAGAACCTGGCGGCATTGGTAAAGAGATTATTCAGCACCTGCACGATGCGCCCCTTGTCAGCCAGTACCCGGGGCAGGTTTTGGGGAAGGTCAATGAGTATCGTGTGCGTATTACCGCCACTCAGGAACGCATTCCTGGCATTGTCCACCAGCGCGGCCAGTTCGGTCGGCACGGGCAGGACGGACAGCGTGCCGGCATCAATGCGGCCTGCATCCAGGAGGTCGCTGATCAGGCCGCGCATGTGATTGGCCTGCTCGTCTATGATCCGGAAGAACTGGTGCACCTCGGCCGGGTCCAGTGTCAGGGAAGCATCCAGCGCAGTGGCGGTCGAGCCTTTGATAGCGGCAAGCGGCGTACGCAATTCGTGGCTCACCATGCCCAGAAACTCTGCCCGCAACCGGTCCAACTCCTCCAGCGGCGCCAGGTCCTGCATCGTAACCACCACCGAGACAACCTCACCCTCTGCGGAACGAATCGGTGTCAAATTGAGCAATGCCGTAACGCTCCTGCCGTCAGGGACCGAGAGAACGATCTCCACGGCGCGCATTGTTTCGGAGTTAACGAACGTCTGTTCGATTGGAAACTCGCTGAGCGAAATTTCGGTGCCGTCCGGGTGCCTGCAAGTGATCACCTCCAGCAGATCCTCCGCTGATCGGCCCGGTATGCGCAGAATTTCGGCAATCCGGCAGGCCTCCCGATTGAGGGACACCGGCTTGCCGGTCCTGGCGTCGAACACGACAACGGCCACCGGCGAAGTTTCTACCAGGGCCTCGAGGTCGGCCCGCGCCCGCTGCTCGTCCCGGTGCGTGCGGGCGTTCTCAATGGCTGTCGCCGCCTGTGATGCGAACAGTGCCAGCACCTCTTCGTCCTCATCCGTAAATTCCAGTCCGGCCTCCTTCTCGGCGAGGAAGAAGTTGCCGACATGCACGCCCCGATGACGCATCGGCGTGCCCTGAAAAGTCTTGGACCGCATCAACTCCTCCGAGTAACCGAGTGCGCGTACGTAGGCTGGCAGGTCCGCCAGTCGCACAACTCCCGGAAGGTCGCGAAAGTGCTCAAACAACCGTGGGCCGTCCGGCCATTGTTCGAGTTGCCGGTGCTCTTCGGTGGTTAAGCCGGAGCTGACGAAGTCCCGGACCACTCCGCTTTCTCCGATGGTGGTGATTGCGCCGTAGCGGGCGTCGGTCAGTGCGCGTGCGCTGTCCACGGCCTCCTGCAAAACGGTGTCTACGTCAAGACTCGCATTGATGCGCAGGACCGCCGCGCTCAACTGCGAAACCCGCTTGCGCAGGGCCTCGTTTTCACGCACTAATTCGCTATTATTCGTCATATTTACCGAAAAACTCATAATTTCGAGCTTTATCTACACAATAATCACACAATTGTTCTGTTAGAGTCAATATTTCGCAGTACACACTTGGTTTCATCATGCGCAAAGAGGTGCTTTAAGAAACATACAAAAACTCATGACACCTTCGTAGTTCACGATGAAGTTGGCCGTCCGTTCCTCCTCACTTGGTGCGGGCGGTTTTTTTTTGATTTGCTGGTTAGCGCGGGATTGCTGCAGGTTCCTCAGTCCGGCCTGATAAACTGACCCTCCGCAGCCATCCTGAGCGCCGTTGGGTACGGCAACACCGTGACCTCTCCGGCCTTCTGCGCCCGTTTCCCCTGGTAAATACCAAAGGCCTGCTGGATGTCTCCCGCCTGGAGCAGCGCGTTCAACCCCCTGTTGAATTTCTCCTGCCAGACCGGAGATGATTTGATTTCAAAGCCAACTGCTTGCCGGCCCCTTTTCCACACCAGGTCAACCTCAGTGCCGGATTCGGTGCGCCAGTAATAAAATTGCCCGCCGTGAGAGAGCCAGGAGTTGAGCGCCCTGAATTCATTAAGGATGAACGTCTCAAACAGTGTCCCCGTTTCCAGGGCCGACGGCTTATCCCGGTGCAGGCCCGCCAAGGCGCGTTGCACGCCGCAATCAAACAGGTAGAACTTGACGTGGGCAACCTCCTTGACCTTGACCCTGTTGCGGTAGGCCGGCAGGTACCAGCCCAGCAAGGTGTCTTCCAGGATGCTGAAATAACCCTGCACCGTGGACCTGGCTATGCCCACCTCCCTGGCAATGTTGCTGACGTTCAGCGCCTGCCCGTTGACCAGGGCGGCGACGGTCAGGAACCGGTAGAAACTGTCCAGGTTCCGGGTCAGGGCCTCCTGCTGGATTTCCTCTCTCAGGTAGGTCTCCACGTACGCGTCCAGAAACTCGATTTTTTCCGCCTCACCGGCAGAGGTAACACTCAGGGGCATCTGCCCGTAACGCAAGGCGTCCTGCAACCTGAAATCCGTTCCCGTCTCCAGCATGCTCAGCGGAAACATCTTCTTTGACGAGGCCCGGCCGGACAGCATGTTGGCGTGGGAGCGCCTGAGCTTCCTGGCGCTCGAACCCGACAACGCAAACCGGTAACCCTGGCCGCTTTCAAACAACAGGGCGTGGACTTCATCGAGCAATTCCGGCAGCTTTTGTACCTCGTCGATAATGATCCAGGCGTTCCCGTCCTGCAGGGACGCGGCTTCCCGGGCAAGCAAGGCAGGGTCGCGTTTATAGCGGAGATACTCACCGGATTTAAGCAGGTCGATGCGCAGGGGGGCCTGGCCCAGAACCTGTTGCAGCCACGTGGATTTACCCGTGCCGCGCGGGCCGAACAGGAAAAAACTCCTTTGAGGGAGTGTTAACAGGCGAGGATACATGCCGGTGGTTCCGTTATATTTACAGTAATAATAACGGAATCGCCGACATGTGTCAAGTTAATCAGGCTGCTGACGACTGATATCATAATACTTACCCCTATTTTCCAAAATCCCCGAAATATTCACATCCAAGGGCTTCGGCAACACAATAATCTCACATCTTTTCTGCGAGAATAGTCGCTTTTGTCAGAACCTTCCTGAACAGCAACCGTAGAGGAGTTATGAAACAGTTGGCCGTTGCAGGCAACGGGATCGCCAGGCAGTACTCATACCACCTGATCTTCCTGTCCCTCTTCGTGGGCGCCGTTTCCGGTACCGCCACCGGCCAAGGTGTTTACGACACCGAGAGCGCGCCTTGCAGG
>CAYOEQ010000234.1:0-3678 GCA_964402775.1 uncultured Enterobacteriaceae bacterium | reverse complement strand
CCGGACGCCTGCAAGCCACAGCACGGCAAAATACGCCAGGGCGCCGGCAAACGTGCATAATACTACATTAACGGCGCGCTCATACATATCCCATTGAAACCAGGAGAGTTGGTCCGGGACAAAAAAGACCAGGCCCAGCGCCATGGCCGCCAGCGCCAGGGTAATCGCGGCCAGGAAGCGGGGCCAGCCGGGACCCGTATCAAACCCTTTTTCCCTGCGCAGTATCCAGAACAGCAACCCCGCGTTGATGCACGCCGACAGGGACGTGGCAAGGGCCAGCCCCGCATGGGCCAGGGGGAAAACCAGCAGCAGGTTCAGAACGACATTGGACACCATCGCGATCACGGCAACCTTTACCGGCGTCTTCGTGTCCTGCCTGGAAAAAAAGCCGGAAGACAGCACTTTTATCAGGATAAAAGCCGGCAGGCCGACTGCGTACATGACCAGGCTGCGATGCGACATCAGCACGTCATGCCGTGAAAATTCATTATACTGGAACAGCGCGGTCAGCAACGGCGCTCCCAGCAGTATCAAACCTGCGGCGGCCGGAAGCGCCACCAGCATCACCCAGCGCAAGGCCCAGTCCAGGGTCCTGTTGAAGGCGGCATTATCCTTGCCCGTGTGTTCCGCGGAAAGGCTGGGGAGGATGACGGTAGCCAGCGCGATGCCGAAAACTCCCAGGGGAAATTCAACCAGCCTGTCGGAAAAATACAGCCAGGAAATACTGCCTGTGTCCAGGAAGGAAGCGATAGCGGTATCGACCAGCAGGTTGATCTGGCTCACGGAGACTGCAAACAGGGTCGGTATCATCAGCGTGATAATCCTGCCGACGCCTTCCCGGTCCCGGTTGAACCTGGGCAGCGGCAGCAACCTGAGTCTCAGCAGAAACGGAAACTGGAACAGCAACTGCGCCACGCCCGCGATAAACACGCCCCAGGCCAGCGCGACAACCCGCTGCTCCGGCGGGAAGTACGGCGTCAGCCATATTGCGCAACCGATCAGTGACAGGTTGAGCAATACCGGGGTAAATGCGGGCACCGCAAAACGCCGGTAAGTATTGAGGATGCCGCCCGCCATTGCGGTAAGCGAAATGAACAGTATGTAAGGAAAGGTGATGCGCAACATGCCGGACGCCAGGGCCTGTTTTTCCGCATCCCCGCCGAAACCGGGGGCAAAGATCCATATCAGTAACGGCGCGGCCAGAACGCCGACGGCCGTGGTCGCGCATAACCAGGAACCCAGGACCGCGGCGGTATGCTCCACCAGGGCGCCGGTCTCTTCCCGGCTGCGCTGCTCCCGGTATTCGGACAACACCGGCACAAACGCCTGGGAGAAACCGCCTTCCGCGAAGATCCGGCGTAAAAAATTCGGGATGCGAAACGCAACGATAAACGCGTCAACCCCCGCCCCGGGGCCGAACATGGCGCCGATCAGGACATCCCGGACCAGTCCCAGAATCCGGGACAACGTCGTCATCAGGCCGACTACCAGGGTGGATTTGAGCAACTTGTTTCGCATCGTTGGAATTCTACATGGATGGACAGAATTGAATTCTGTCCCCTAACTTACAAAGATAAAATCGGCGGCATCCAGGTTGTTCACCTCAAAATCCGACAGGATGATGGTGGTCAGATAGTCCGTGCCGGACACCTCTATGCGCACATTGTCCCCGTGACTTACTATGTCAAGGTCGTCCAGGGAACTGATGCCGGTAAACTCCGTCAGGTCAATCATATCTTCACCGTCGGTAAAATCCTGGATTGTGCCACCCCCTATGTTACCGGGGAAGAATTGAAATGTGTCATCGTCCGGCCCGCCGTTAAGCACGTCCATCTCATTACCATCGGCAATTAACGTATCCTTCCCGGGGCCGCCCTTTAACACATCATTCCCTTCCCCCCCGGTCAGGGTATCGTCACCCCTGCCGCCGAATACCCTGTCGTCACCATTGCCGCCATACATCATGTCGTCGCCACCGGCAGGCCCGCCATATAATACATCGTCACCATCGCCTCCTTCCATGATGTTATCTTCGCCATCCCCGGCCAGGGTATCGTTGTATCGACTGCCGATAAGATGTTCAATACCGGTCAGTGTGTCTCCCTGGGCATCGCCCAATCTGACCGCGCTTGGATCATGCAGGCGCACCAGGACAGCGACAGCGGAATTCTCGTAAGAAGCGGTATCAGACCCCGGCCCGCCATTGAGCATGTCGGCGCCGGCGCCGCCTTCCAGGACGTCATCACCGGCGCCGGCAACCAGGTGATTCGCGGTTGCATTGCCGATGATCCGGTCGTCTCCGGAGCCGGCCATGAAGTTCTCAACCAGGGTATCCCTGGCGATAACCAGATTGCCTTTCAGTCCATAGACGTCCGAGATCCCTTCCGGCCGCAGGTCAACATACTGGTCCCTGGTGTCACTGCTCAGGTCAAGCGTGTCGTTGCCGCTGTTGTCATAAAGTGTCAGGGCGACACTTTGTTGGAACTCTCCGCCGGTCCATTTCCTGAAAAATTCACCCAGGGAACCATCCGCATTGGAGTCGGGGCCGTAGCGCGTATCGCCCGTGTTGACGCTCGTGGGCGCGCCGTAAAGCGCCTGAATCGCAATGATGTCGGCCATCATCGGCGTAACGGGAAAAGCAAAGCTGGCATCCGTATTGGGGTTGTCATCCTGGTAAAAATAGCTCATTACCGTTGTCTGCGCGGAATCATGGCGGAACACGGTAAAGTCAGCGAAAACAGGTTCGGTATCGGGAGGGTAAGGGCCGGGATGCCCGAGGCCGAGGGCATGGCCGGTCTCATGGAGATAGGTCACAAACAGTTCGCTGTCCATCCCGGTAGCGTCCCCCTCCAACACCTCTACATTGACATGCGAGGAAATGATCACGCCTCCATCTGAATCGGAGTGGGTTGAATAGGCAAACGCGCCCTCCTCGTTATCATCAAAGGTGATATTGGCGTTCTCATCTTCGACCAGCGCAAAGCGGATACCGGTCACATTGGTCCAGGCTTCCAGCGCCCAGCGCGCCAGTTGCTGTCCCGCCGGGGTCAGTTTGGTGATATCGGCAGTCAGGGACCCCCCGGGTTGCACGTCGAAGGCGCGCCGTCCGCCGTATGCTTCCGGGTCCTGAGTCTCGTCCCATTCATAAAAGCCGTCAGTCAGGTACCGGGCGATGGCATCGATTTCATCGCTGACGGATATTCCGGTACTGTTTTGTTGATGGTTGCTCATTTTATCTTTCTCCGGCCGACCCGCTGATCCTGGGTTATAATGAAAATTCCGATGGATTATAAAGCGACTTTAACATTACCGAAAACGGATTTCCCCATGAAGGGGAACCTGGCGCAGCGCGAGCCGGAGATGCTGCGGCGCTGGCAGGAACAGGATATCTATGCCCGTATCCGGCAGCACAGGGCCGGCCGCGAAAAGTATATCCTCCATGACGGCCCCCCGTACGCCAACGGCGATATCCACCTGGGTCATGCCGTCAACAAGATCCTGAAAGATATCATCATCAAATCGCACACCCTGGATGGCTATGATTGCCCTTATGTGCCCGGCTGGGATTGCCACGGTTTGCCCATTGAGCACCAGGTGGAAAAGAAAATCGGCAAGGCCGGGGTCCGGGTTGACGCACGCAGGTTCCGCGATGCCTGCCGCGAGTACGCGCAGAAACAG
>CAYOEQ010000233.1:1548-3679 GCA_964402775.1 uncultured Enterobacteriaceae bacterium | reverse complement strand
CCACCGGAACAGACTGCGGCCTGGCGCAGGCTTGCCGGGCACCGCCGGCAGGCGGCCGGGCTCCACCTGCGCGATGAATTTGCCCGGGATCCGGGACGGGCGCAGAGGTTCTCCCTGGGCCTGGACCGGGTTTTTGTCGATTTCTCGAAAAACCTGATTACCGACGAGACCCTGTCCCTGTTGCTGGACCTGGCCGATCAACGCGGGCTGGGTAAAAAAATCGGCGAGTTATTCTCAGGACACGAAGTCAACCCGACGGAACGGCGCCCTGCCCTGCACACCCTCCTGCGGGCGCCGGATGGAATCCATGACACCCACGGACTGTCCGACATTGCCCGCCAGGCGCGGCAGGAGCGGGATAGGATGTTCGCATTCGTTCGTAAATTACGCGCCGGGGAGGTCGAGGGCGCCGCAGGCAGACCCATTTCCAGGGTGGTGAACATCGGCATCGGCGGCTCCGACCTGGGACCGCGCCTGCTGGTCGAAGCCCTGACCGAATTCCGGCAGGACAGCCCGGACATCGATTTCGTCGCCAACATCGACCCCTTCGACATCGAGCGCGCCCTGGCGCGCGCCGACCCGGAAACAACCCTGTTCATCGCCGCCTCCAAGTCCTTCACCACGTCGGAAACCCTGGTCAATGCCCGGCGCGCCCGGGACTGGCTCCGGGACCACGGCTGCAAGGACCCGGGGCGGCACTTCCTGGCCGTATCGGGCAACGCCGCTGCCGTGGAAGACTTCGGCATCGACCAGGACCGTTCTTTCAGGATCGAGGACTGGACCGGCGGGCGCTATTCGATCTGGTCCTGCATCGGCATGAGCGCCGCCATCAGCATCGGGGAAGACCATTTCAGGCAGTTCCTGGCCGGGGCGCACGCGCTGGATTCACACTTTGCGTCAGCCGGGTTCAGCGCCAACATCCCCGTTGTCCTGGGCCTGATCGGTATCTGGCACAACAATTTTTTCGACATCGGCGCCCATGCCGTCATCCCCTACGACCAGCGGCTGGAACGGTTGCCGGCCTATCTCAGCCAGTTGGTGATGGAGAGCAACGGCAAGTCGGTCGGCGCAGACGGCGGCAAGGTGGCAGTGCAGACCTCCCAGGTCTCATGGGGCGGTACCGGCAGCCCGGCGCAGCATGCGGTTTTCCAGTTCCTGCACCAGGGCACGCGCAAGTCGTCCATAGACTTCCTGTTACCGTTGACCAGCGACCACGACCGGGCGCAGCACGAACTGCTGGTCGCCAACTGCCTGGCCCAGGGCGAAGCGCTGATGCGGGGCAGCACCGATGCCGGTGAACCCCACCGCCGCTTCGACGGCAACCGGCCGAGCACCACCATCCTGTACGACCGGCTGGACCCGTACACCCTGGGCATGCTGCTGGCCATGTACGAGCACAAGACCTTCGTGGAGGCCGCCATCTGGGGCATCAACCCCTTCGACCAGTGGGGCGTCGAACTGGGAAAGACCCTGGCGGGACGCATAGCCGAAGAACTGGCCGGCGACGAAGCGCCCGGTTCCCATGATTCATCGACGGAGCAGTTGATGGGCAGGTACCGCTCCGGGCGCGCATGAAGGCGATTATCCTGGCCGCAGGCCGCGGGGAGCGCCTGGGGGATGCCGCCGCGGGACGGCCCAAGTGCCTGTTGCGGTTCGGGGGAAAAACCCTGCTGCAACGGCATATCGAGAACCTGGACCGGCCGGACGCCGGCCGGATTGTCGTCGTAACGGGTTACCGCCATGAACAAATCGAAGCGGCGCTGGCGCAAATCGAAAGCCAGGTTCCCGTCGAAACCGTCGCCAACCCGGATTACGAACTGGGCAGCATCGTCAGCCTGCACTGCGCGCGTGATTTCCTGGCCGACGGCGCGGACACCATCCTGATGGACGCCGACGTGCTCTATGTCCCGGACATCCTCGGCAGGCTGTTCGATACGCAGTCCGGCAACTGCTTCCTGCTGGATCGCGACTTCGAACCGGGTGATGAGCCGGTAAAACTGTGCGTATCCGGCGCCGTGCCGGTGGAATTCAGAAAAATACCCGACCGCGCCATACGCTGGGACTACCAGGGCGAATCCGTGGGCTTCTTCCGTTTCGACGCCGCCATGTCGGCGCGCCTGGCGCGCAAGGC
>CAYOEQ010000233.1:0-1448 GCA_964402775.1 uncultured Enterobacteriaceae bacterium | reverse complement strand
GCAGACAGTTGCGGGACCTGCTCGAATCGCCCGAACTGGAGTTCCTCCTGGAAGCCCATAACGGCATCTCGGCGAAACTCGTGCAACAGGCCGGGTTCAGGGGCATCTGGGCGAGCGGCCTCGCCATGTCGGCGCAGTTCTGCGTCAGGGACAGCAACGAGGCAAGCTGGACCCAGGTGGTGGACATGCTGGAGTTCATGTCCGACGCCACGGATATCCCCATCCTGCTGGACGGCGATACCGGTTACGGCAACTTCAACAACATGCGGCGCCTGGTGAGGAAACTGGAACAGCGGGGGATAGCCGGCGTGTGTGTCGAAGACAAGGAGTTCCCCAAGACCAACAGCTTCATCGACGGCGGTAAACAGGCCCTGGCAGACATCAACGAGTTCTGCGGCAAGATCCGGGCCGGCAAGGACAGCCAGCAGGACCCGGACTTCTGCATTGTCGCGCGGGTGGAGGCGCTGATCGCGGGCTGGGGCATGGATGAGGCCCTGAAGCGGGCTTCGGCCTATTGCGAAGCAGGCGCAGACGCCATCCTGATCCACAGCAGGCAATCGCGCGCGGATGAAATCCTTGCCTTTGCCGAAGCGTGGGACGGTTCCTGCCCCCTGGTCATCGTCCCGACAAAATACTACAGCACGCCCGTGGACGTATTCAGGAAAGCCGGGATCAGCCTGGTCATCTGGGCCAACCAGATGATCCGCGCCTCGGTCAGGGCCATGGAAAACACCAGCAGGGAAATATTCGAACAACAGTCCCTGGTGGACGTCGAGGACCTCATCACCGACGTTGACAGCATCTTCCGCTTACAGGGCGCTGACGAACTGCTGCGGGCGCAGGAACGCTACCTGAACTCCACCGGGGAATGCCGCGCGCTGGTCCTGGCCGCGAGCCGGGGCAACAACCTCTACGAATTGACCGAAGACCGGCCCAAGGCCATGCTTAACATCCGCGGCAAACCCCTGCTGCAGAGACTGGTCGACGAATTCAAAAAACGCTCCGTGAACGACATCACGGTGATCGCCGGGTACAAGTCGGAAGCCCTGGACCTGAACGGGGTCGATATGCGCCTGAATACCCGTTACGAATCCACGGGAGAACTGTATTCCCTGGCCTGCGCCAGGGACAAGTTCAGCGACGACATGGTGATCATTTACGGCGACCTGCTGTTCAGGTCGTACATCCTGCAGGACCTGCTGGAGCATGACGGCGAAATTGTCATTGTCGTCGACTCCCTGATCAATGAGACGGAGATCACAGGCGCTCCGGACTATGTCTGGTGCGACCGGCCCGACGACCGCTCCATGTTCATGCAGGACGTCAGGCTGCAACGGGTCCGTGAAGAGAAACTCCCGGACGATCCGCCTTCCGGCCGCTGGACGGGCATGATGCGGGTCAGGTCCCAGGGCAGGCTGTGGCTGGAACAGGCGCTGGACGAACTGGAA
>CAYOEQ010000232.1:0-3705 GCA_964402775.1 uncultured Enterobacteriaceae bacterium | reverse complement strand
TAATGACAACGCGGCATATTCCGCTTCACCATAACGTAATTCACGGGGTAAGCGAAGATGTACCCGGCCACCAGGGCGGCCGCGAAGCCGATCCAGAATATGGCGTCGAACATCGAGGCGGCGGACATGCCGCCGACCAGGTAATCGGTGACGTTCATGGCGATTTCCATCACGCCGATGGAGATTACCTCTCCTATCCATACGGTCTTGAACGCCAGCGCCACCGTCATGCCCCTGCGGTAAACCAGGGGGTACAGGGTCAATGCAAAACCCGTGATGAACGCCAGCACGGTCGCCAGGGTAATGGTGGCGGCCACCGATAAACCGAACTCCACGCCGATGGCCAGGCCGATGAACTCACCGATGGAGCAGCCGGCCAGGCAATGCAGGGTGACTGTCGCGGCCGTTGCCGCGGTGTCCGTTTTTACCTGGTGGTGTTCGCAATTTTCCATAGGATTTGATTCACTCGATTTATGGGGTCAGAGTAAAAACTCTGGCGACACTTACTCTGACCCCTGGTATCCTCTGCCAGAACTGTCCGGGGACGGATTTCAAATCCGTCCCCGTTTTTCAAAACGCTTTTTACCTGGGACGCTCCCTGTTATTATAACCCGCCTTTTCAGTCAGGATATAAAATCGCCATGTCAGAGACAATCTTTGCGAAAATCATCCGGCGGGAAATCCCCGCCGACATCGTCTATGAGGACGACAGGTGCCTGGCGTTCAGGGACGTCAACCCGCAGGCGCCCGTGCATATCCTGGTCATCCCGAAGCAACCCATCGCGCGTCTCGTGGACGCGGTTGACGGCGATGAGTCACTGCTGGGACACCTGCTGCTGACCGCCAACAAGGTGGCGGCGGACGAGGGCATCGGCGACGCCTTCAGGGTGGCGATAAACAACGGCGCCGGCGTGGGGCAAAGCGTGTTCCACCTGCACCTGCACGTCCTCGGCGGGCGCTCCTTCACCTGGCCCCCCGGCTGATCCGCCATGCGCGAAACCGACGACTTACGCATCGCCTCCATCAAGGCCGTCACGCCGCCTGCGGAGATCTGTGAGGAGATCCCCATTACCGAGGCCGCGGCCGAGACCACCTGGCAAACCCGGCAGGCGATCGGCAACCTGCTGAACGGCGCCGACAAGCGCCTGATGGTGGTAGCCGGCCCCTGCTCCATACACGACGTGGATGCGGCCAGGGAATACGCAGGCCGCCTGAAGACGCTGATTGGGAAATACTCGGAAGATTTACTGATCGTGATGCGCGTGTATTTCGAGAAACCCAGGACCACCGTGGGTTGGAAAGGGCTGGTCAACGACCCCGACCTGGACAACAGTTTCCGCATCAACAAGGGGGTGCGCCTGGCCCGCACACTGTTGCTGGACCTGAACGAAATGGGAGTCCCGGCCGGCACCGAGTTTCTCGACATCATCACCCCCCAGTATGTCACGGACCTGGTAAGCTGGGGCGCCATCGGCGCGCGCACCACGGAAAGCCAGGTGCACCGGGAACTGGCCTCGGGGCTGTCCTGCCCGGTCGGGTTCAAGAACGGCACGGAAGGGTCGGTGAAGATTGCCGTGGACGCGATTCGCGCGGCAAGCGTGCCGCACCACTTCCTGTCCATGCGCAAGGAAGGCAACTCGGCGATTTTTACCACGAGCGGTAACGATGCCTGCCACATCATACTGCGCGGCGGGAAACGGCCCAACTTTGACCGTTGGAGTATCGACTCCGCCGCGGCCGAGTTGACTGCCGCCAACCTGCCGGCCCGCGTCATGGTGGATTTCAGTCACGCCAACAGTCAGAAACAGCACAAGAATCAAATGCAGGTGGGGGCCGACATCTGCAGCCAGCTTCGGGACGGCGACGACAGGATCTTCGGCGTGATGATCGAAAGCCACCTGAAGGAAGGCCGCCAGGACGCGAAACCGGGACAGGAGCTGGTTTACGGCCAGAGCATCACCGACGCCTGCCTGGGCTGGGATGACTCCGAGCAGTTGATCGGTGAGCTTGCCGCGGCCGCCAGGGCGCGCCGCCTGCAGGCCGCATGAAATATGGGGTCAGAGTAAAATTACCCCGGTGTCTGCCATTGACCACGATAGTCATAATTTTACTCTGACCCCACATATCCTGACCGCTGATAGTTCTTAAGATGAAAGGTAACTGGAACAGGCGCGAGTTTCTCAAATTCATGGGCAGGACTATGGGCGCGGCCTCCATCGCCGTCCCGGTTGTGTCCTGCTCCGGCAGTAACCGCGCTTCCGCTTTTGCCGGCGTCCCGCCCGGCACCGACGACGAGGTGGTGCTGGCCGGCGGGCTGGAATACGAACTCCTGGTTTCCTGGGGGGACCCCATAAACGGCAGGGGCGACCGTTTCGGTTTCAATAACGATTACACCGCCTTCTTCCCCATCGACGGCAATCCCCATGACGGCCTGTTATGGGTGAACCACGAGGAAGTGCTGTCGGGTTATTTTTCCTCGCCCCGGGACCCCGCCGGCAAAACCAGGCAGGACGTCGACCGCGAAATGACGGAAGTGGGCGGCAGCATCATCCGCATCCGCATGAGCGACGGGCACTGGCGCCTGGTGCCGGATGATCGTTACAACCGGCGCATCGACGCCACAACGCCCATACCGATCAATTCCGGGGAGGCTGTAGCCGGCGCCCGCGAAGCCATCGGCACCCTGGGCAACTGCGCCGGCGGCGTGACGCCGTGGCGCACCGTGCTCACCTGTGAAGAGAACTTCCACTTCTTCTACGGCGACGTCAGGTTCGAGAACGGCCGGCGCATCCACGAAAAAGACACCCTCATCGGCTGGGACCGTTACCTTGATTACCCGCCCGAACACTATGGCTGGGTGGTGGAAATCGATCCGTTCACGGGCGCGGCAAACAAGCTCACCGCCCTGGGCCGGTTTGCCCACGAAGGCGCGACCGTGACCCTGGCGCGGGACGGCAGGCCGGTGGTATACATGGGCGACGACAAGACCGATGAGCACATCTACAAGTTTATCGGCGATGAACCCGGCTCGCTGGCGCAGGGTACCCTGTATGCGGCCGACACGGACCGTGGGCGCTGGCTGCCCCTGTCTCCGGACCGGGATAAACGCCTGGCACAGGCGTTCAAGACACAAACGGAACTGCTGGTCCGCACACGCGAGGCGGCAAAACTGGCCGGCGCCTCGCCCCAGGACCGTCCCGAGGACATAGAGATCGACCCGCACTCCGGCGCGGTGCTGATTGCCCTGACCAAACACCCGCTACGTCCTTACGGCTCCATCCTCAGGCTGGTGGAAAAGGACAACGACCCTGCTGCAGAGGAGTTTGTTGCAAACACCTTCCTGGCGGGCGGCACGGAAAACGGCTTTGCCTGCCCGGACAACCTGGCCTTCGACCCGCGGGGAAACCTCTGGTTGTGTACCGATATCGCATCCTACGAACTGTATCAACCGCCTTACAATCCATTCAAAAACAACGGTCTGTTCCATATCCCCATGTCGGGCCCGCGTGCCGGCATGCCCGTACAGGTGGCTTCGGCCCCGCCGGGCGCGGAGTTTACCGGACCCACTTTCAGTCCGGACGGGCGCACCCTGTTCCTGTCGGTGCAGCATCCCGGTGAAAACTCTTCCTCCACGGATGCGCTGAGCAGCCACTGGCCCGACGGCGGCGCGGCGCTGCCCAGGCCCGGCGTGATCTGCATATCGGG
>CAYOEQ010000231.1:0-3713 GCA_964402775.1 uncultured Enterobacteriaceae bacterium | reverse complement strand
CGTTCCCGGCATTGCTGCCTGAATTCCTGAAGTTCCTGCATGACGATCTGTACGTCTTCCAGTTGTCTTTCCAGCAGGTGCATTTTTTCATTGATTTTATCCAGTATATGGTTTAACTGGGCAACTTCCCCCGGTTCGGCATCATATAACCGGAACATTTCACCGATTTCGTTCAGGGAAAAGCCCAGCCGTTTGCCGCGCAGGATCAGCTTCAGGCGGGTGCGGTCCCTGACGGTGTAATACCGGTTGCGTCCCTGCCTGAGCGGACTTAACAAATCCGCATCTTCATAGAACCTGATGGCGCGGGTTGTGACGTCGAATTCTTTCGACAAGTCAGATATGGAATACAATTTTCTCTTGTAAGTATTTGATATATCTGTTTTATCAGTATTAACAGGCATATTTTCTCCGGTGCTGACAGTAGGAAAAAAAGTAATTGACGTTTACGTAAACGTAAATATAATATATTCAGTCTCCCTGGGCAAGTGAGAATGGCACATGAGCTCTGAACATAAACGGCCTGTACCCGGACCCCGATTTGTCACGGCAGCCAGCCTGTTCGACGGGCATGATGCATCCATTAATATCATCCGCCGCATACTGCAACAGTCCGGGGCGGAGGTGATCCACCTGGGGCATAACCGCTCCGTGTATGAAATCGTCAGGACGGCCCTGCAGGAAGACGTGCAGGGTATAGCGGTCAGTTCGTACCAGGGCGGGCATGTTGAGTATTTCAAATACATGCTGGACATGCTCCGGGAGAACGATGCCGGCCATATCAGGGTGTTCGGCGGCGGCGGTGGGGTGATTGTGCCGGATGAGATACAGGAATTGCATGAATACGGCGTACAGCGTATCTATTCGCCGGAAGACGGTCACAACCTGGGATTGCAGGGAATGATAGACGACATGCTGGAAGCCGGCAGTTTTGATATCTGTAGTGTGTGTCTTGTTTCGCCGGAGGAGCTGCAAAACGGAGATGAAATAACCCTGTCCAGGGTGATCAGCGCAATTGAAAACAACAGGTATGCCCCGGAGCAGGTGAAACTACCCGGCCGCCAGGCGCCCGGGAAGGGCAGGGATACACCCGTGCTGGGTATTACCGGTACGGGCGGCGCCGGCAAATCCTCGCTCACCGATGAAATCATCCTGCGGTTTCGCCTGGACAGCCGGGACAGCCTGAGAATCGCCGTGCTCGCGATCGATCCTACCCGCAGGAAAACCGGCGGCGCGTTGCTGGGCGACCGCATCCGTATGAACTCGATTTATCATGAAACGATATTCATGCGTTCCCTTGCCACCCGTTCCGCGGCAACGGAGATACCGGAATACCTGCCGGATATCATAAATTCGGTGAAAATGTCGGGATATGACTTGATAATCGTCGAAACACCGGGTATCGGACAAGGTGACGCGGGAATCGTTCCCCTGGTGGACATTCCCTTGTATGTGATGACGCCGGAGTTCGGCGCCGCCAGCCAGTTGGAAAAGATAGATATGCTGGATTTTGCCGAAGCCGTGGCCATCAACAAGTTCGACCGCAAGGGCGCCGAGGATGCCCGCAGGGACGTGGCGAAACAACTGCAGCGCAACCGGCAGGAGTTTTCCGTGTCCCCGGATGACATGCCGGTGTTCGGCACCATTGCCGCGAAGTACAACGATGCCGGCGTGACCGCGCTGTACCAGTGCCTGCTGCCTGTCCTCAGGGCAAAGGGACTGCCGGAATTCGAAAGTGTCCTGCCCGGCGTGAAAGATAAAACGTCAACCGAGCGTTCCGTCATCGTTCCGCCGCAGCGGCAACGGTACCTGGGAGAGATAGCTGCTGTTGTCCGGGAATACCATGAACGCGCACGGGAGCAGTCGAACATTGCAAGGGAGCGGCAGCAATTGCAGGCCAGTGCGGCGATGTTGAAGTCCTGCGGCAAGGGGACCGATCCGGCTTCCTGTACAGCGCTGGAGGAACTGGCCGCACAGAAAGAGGAAGCACTGGACCCGTATTCCAGGGATCTGCTCAAACGGTGGCCCGCCATCAGGGAGCAATACCAGGGAGATGAGTACGTCACGAGGGTGCGGGACCGGGAACTCAGGACGAAAACCACGTATACCACGCTTTCCGGCACGGTGGTTCCCAGGGTCATGCCGCCCCGTTATTCGGACCACGGGGAATTGCTGGGTTGGTTGTTGCGGGAAAACCTGCCCGGCTATTTCCCCTATACCGCCGGTGTCTTCCCGTTCAAGCGGGAGAATGAGGACCCGACCCGCATGTTTGCGGGAGAGGGAGACCCGTTCAGGACCAACCGGCGCTTCAGGAAACTGTCTGAACATTCCGAGGCCAAGCGCCTGTCGACGGCATTCGATTCGGTGACCCTGTACGGGTTTAACCCGGATGAACGGCCGGACATCTACGGCAAGGTAGGCAATTCCGGTGTTTCCATCGCCACCCTGGATGATATGAAGGCCTTGTACGACGGTTTCGACCTGTGTGATCCCGACACCTCCGTTTCCATGACCATCAACGGCCCGGCGCCGGCGATCCTGGCCTTTTTCCTGAATACCGCGATCGACCAGCAGGTGGAAAGGTTCAGGCAGGAGCATGAACGGGAGCCTGATGCCGGAGAAACCGCCCGGATCAGGTCGCACACCCTGGGAAACGTGCGCGGCACCGTGCAGGCCGATATCCTGAAGGAGGACCAGGGGCAGAATACCTGTATTTTCTCCACGGAATTCAGCCTGCGCATGATGGGGGACATACAGCAGTACTTCATCGACAACAATATCCGCAATTTTTATTCGGTATCCATATCCGGTTACCACATCGCCGAGGCCGGAGCGAACCCGCTCTCGCAGCTTGCCTTCACGCTGGCCAACGGTTTCACCTTCGTGGAAGCCTACCTGGCCCGGGGCATGCATATCGATGATTTCGCCCCCAACCTGTCGTTTTTCTTCTCCAACGGCATGGACCCGGAATACACCGTGCTGGGCAGGGTGGCGCGGCGCATCTGGGCCGTCGCCATGCGGGATAAATACGGCGCCAATGAGCGCAGCCAGAGACTGAAATACCATATCCAGACCTCAGGGCGCTCCCTGCATGCCCGGGAAATGGCGTTCAATGACATCCGCACCACCCTGCAGGCCCTGATCGCGGTCTATGACAACTGCAACAGCCTGCATACCAATGCCTTTGACGAGGCCGTCACCACGCCCACGGAGGATTCGGTGCGGCGCGCCCTGGCGATCCAGTTGATCATCAACAAGGAATGGGGGCTGGCGATGAACGAGAATCCCAGCCAGGGTTCGTTCATCATCGAGGAACTGACCGACCTGGTGGAAGAGGCGGTATTACAGGAATTCGAGCGTATCTCGGAGCGAGGCGGGGTCCTGGGCGCCATGGAGACCGGGTACCAGAGGGGTAAAATACAGGATGAATCACTGTATTACGAGCATAAAAAACACGACGGCAGCTACCCCGTCATCGGTGTCAATACGTTCCTCAACCCTGCCGAGGAAGAACAGTCCCTGGCAATGCTGAGCCGTTCGACAAATGAAGAAAAACAAAGCCAGTTAAGGCGTTTGCGGGAGTTTGAGGACAGGAACCGTGAACAGGCGGACGAGGCCCTGAAACGCATCCGCAATGCGGTAATAAACAATGAAAACGTATTCGCGGAACTCATGGACGCAGTGCGCTATTGCTCCCTGGGCCAACTGACCGACGC
>CAYOEQ010000230.1:0-3715 GCA_964402775.1 uncultured Enterobacteriaceae bacterium | reverse complement strand
GTAATCATGAATTTCATCCGGCGGTTTTTATCCAACCACGTACTGGCGAACCTGACATTCGGCCTGGTTATCGTACTGGGCATACTGGCTTACCTGCAAATGCCCAGGGCCAAGGACCCGGAACTCAACTTCAACTGGGTGAATATCGTCACCGCATTCCCCGGCGCGGCTGCCATCGACGTGGAAAGACGCGTAACCGAGCCCCTCGAAAACGCGCTGCGGCGCAGTGTCAGGGATATGAAGTTCGTCAACAGCACCAGCCGGGACAACATTTCCATCATCCTGGTGCGCTTCGAGCAGATCGATCAGGACGTGTTTGACAAGCGCATGATCGACCTGCGCCGGGAAGTGCAGAACACCTACACCGATGAGTTGCCGGAAGACGCAGAGGACCCGGTAGTGTACGAACTCACTACCTCCAATGGCTTCCCCAGCGCCATGGTAGTGGTCACCAGCGCCGGTGATGATGAAAATCTCAGACGCCAGACCCGTTTCGTCAGGAAAGACCTGGAGCGGATCAAGGGCGTGGACCAGGTGAACACCCTCGGCATTACCGATCCGGAATTGCAGGTGGTATTTTTCCCGGACCGTCTGGAAGGACTGGGCCTGACCCCCGCTGATATCTCCGAAACCGTGCGCAGCTATTTCCGTGACATTTCCGCCGGCGACCTGGAGACCGCGGACGGAAAGTGGGTGGTGCGCCTGCAGGGCACCAGCGCCGACCCTGCGGCGCTGAACGATATACCCATCGTCACCGCCGCCGGTGTGGTGCCGCTGGGCAGCATCGCGGAGCTGACCCGCACCCGGGAAGAAGCAAGCGAGATCGTGGCCTATAACGGCAAACCCGCCACACTCCTGAGTATCATCAAGAACGCGGATGCCAACGTATTGGAACTGGTGGACGTGCTGAATAAATATCTTGACAACCGCAATCGTTTCAAGGACGCAACCGGTGTGGAACTTGTCCTGGCGGACGACCAGACCGTGAGTACCCGCGAAGCCATTACCATCATGCAGACCAATGCCCTTATCGGCCTGTTCCTGGTGCTGCTGGTAACCTGGCTATTCCTGGGAACCCGGATCTCGATGCTCACCACCATCGGCATCCCCTTCACGCTCTGCGGCACGTTTCTGGCGCTCAACGTCAGCGGGTTTACCCTGAACAACACCGTGCTGCTTGGAGTCGTGATCGTCCTGGGCATGATTGTGGACGATGCAGTGGTGGTGGTTGAGGCCATTTATTACCGCCTGCAGCGGGGCGTGGAAGCCATGAGCGCCGTTATCGATTCGTTCCGGGAAGTGTTTGCGCCGGTCACCACTTCGGTGATGACGACCATCGCTGCGTTTCTGCCGCTGGTGCTGCTGCCGGGCATACTGGGCGAGTTCATGAAGGTCATCCCGTTGGTGGTGACCATTGCCCTGGTCATCAGCCTGTTCGAAGCCTACTGGATCCTGCCGGCGCACGTGCTCGCGTTCCGGGTCAACTTCAGAAAGCGCGGGCGCATAAGCAGGAAAAGGGAGGCGATCAGTTACTGGCTGCGCCTGCGCTATACCCAGACGTTGCTCAAGTCCCTGCGCCACCCGGTCATTACCCTGGTCAGCATCCTGCTGATCCTTTCCCTTGCCGGCGGCACCCTGGCCACCGGCATGATTCGCTTCAATTTCTTCGAGTTCGACTCCGAGCGCCTGTTTTACCTGAACATAGAGATGCCCCAGGGTACGTCCCTGGAAGAAACCGGCAGGACCCTGGTAACCGCGGAAACCCAGGCGTTGAAGGAGTTGCTTCCGGGCGAGTTACGCGCCTCGGTCAGCTTTGCCGGCCAGCAGTTTACCGAGACCGCGCCATTGTTCGGTGACAGCGTGGGCCAGGTCATGTTCAGCCTGAACCCGCAGGCCGGTGACGGCCGTCATGTCTCCGTTATCGCCGCTGCGGTGCTGCAACGCGTCGGGAACTTGCCGGGGCCAATCAATGTCACCATCCTGGAAATCAAGGGCGGACCGCCGGCGCGCAAGGCGATCAGCGCCAAAATACTGGGCAGTGATTACCAGACCATGTTACAGGCAAGCGACGACCTGCGTGACTTTATGGAAGCGCAAGAGGTTTACCGGAACATCACGCTGGATTACCGGCCCGGCAACCCGGAACTGGCGCTGCGCCTGGACGGCGAGGCGATACAAAGGGCCGGACTGAACCCTGCCATCATCGGGCGCGCGTTGCAGGCTTACGTGGACGGGGAGATCGTGACTGATTTCCAGGATGAGGGCGAGGAAGTGAAAGTACGGGTGCTGGCAAAAAAGGACGGCCGTATCAATACGGACAACCTGTTGCGCCAGACCATTTCCCTGCCGGACGGGCGCGCCATCGCCCTGGGTGAGTTGCTGATCAGTACCCCGGGCATCGGCCAGCAGAACATCCGCCATTACAATTTCCGCCGTGCCATCACGCTGGAGGCCGATATCGATCAGGATCGGATTAACACCTTGCAGGCCAACCGGCTCATAACGGAAAAATGGCACGACCTGCAGACCCGGTATCCCGAACTGACCCTGGACCAGACCGGCGAACTGGATGATATCGATGAAAGCATGGACGCCATCTGGTTGCTGTTGATGCTGGGCCTGGGCGTGATCTATATCATCCTGGGGACGCAGTTCCGCAGTTACTTCCAGCCGTTCATGGTGCTGGCAACCGTGCCGCTGACCTTTACCGGCGTGACCCTGGGCCTGCTGGTGACAGGGAACCCGCTGAGCCTGTTCACCATCTACGGCGTGGTGGCGCTGACGGGCATTTCCGTGAACGCCGCCATCGTGGTGATCTCCGCGGCAAACGCCCGCCTCGAAGGCGGCATGAGCCTGCTGCACGCCACGGTGTATGCCGCCCGGCGGCGGGTGGTTCCCATCGTCATCACCTCGGCGACCACGGTGGCCGGCCTGCTGTCACTGGCAACCGGCCTGGCCGGTGAATCGCTGGTGTGGGGGCCAGTGGCCACCGCCATCGTCTGGGGGCTGGTATTTTCAACGTTTCTCACGCTGTTCGTGATACCGTTGCTGTACCGGACGTTTATGGCGTACAGTTCAAGGGGAGCGGGACAGGGCGCTTCTGATTCGGTCCGGATGCCCTTTGAGTAATTCAAGGCTTCTGTGCGCAGTACCTCCTTAACTCGAAGTACCCTTTGCGCCATGCCTTGTACAAGGTCGCGAACTTGTCCAGCAACCTGCGGAACTCGGGTGTGTTGATGCCGGCAAACCATAGCATCGTACAATTCCTGTAAGCATTCTCGATGATCTGCAGGTTACCCATCTCTTTTCCATTGAATCCCTCGAACTCCAGGATTACCATGCCCGCATCGCGCACCAACCCGGTATAAGTGGTTTGGCTTTCCAGACCGGACAGGGTCCATGAATCGCATATCGGCTGAATGTATTCCTCATATTGGCCGGATGTAATGTCATCCCTTGCCAGCCAATCCATTGCGGCAATTCGCCCCCCGGGTTTGAGTATCCTGGTAACCTCGCGCAGAAATTGTCCCCTGTTACTGTAGTGGCAAGCACTTTCGATGTTGACGACCGCATCTATCGATTCGTCGGCGAAAGGCAGGGTACGGGAGCAATCCGCATACTTGAAGCTGACTTTGTCGTCCAAACCCGCGTCGGTCACCTTCTTTCCGGCCATATCCAGTTGTTTCCTGTTGACATTGACGCCTGTGACACTGCA
>CAYOEQ010000229.1:0-3728 GCA_964402775.1 uncultured Enterobacteriaceae bacterium | reverse complement strand
TGGCAACGACCTATTTTCCCACACCTCACAGTGCAGTATCGTCAGCGCTACGACGTTTCACTTCCGTGTTCGGGATGGGAACGGGTGGTTCCATCGCGCTCTAATCACCAAGGAGCTTTATGAAATATGTTAGTTTTCTTCGTTTGCGGTCGAGATATTTGTGGATTTGGGGTTGGTAGCGGAGTTGGTAGCGGGGGCAGGATTCGAACCTGCGACCTCCGGGTTATGAGCCCGACGAGCTACCACTGCTCTACCCCGCACCGATGTTTTTGTGTTCGACGTGCGATTCGAAGATGTTGATTGAAACCGATTCCGCATTCTCGCGTTTTTGTTAGAGCTCGGAGCGAGCTGATTGATGAAGCATTTTGTTTTGATGGTCAAGCCCTCGACCGATTAGTACCGTTCAGCTGAGCGCATTGCTGCGCTTACACCTACGGCCTATCTACCCGGTAGTCTCCCGGTGGTCTTACTCCTTTACAGGATGGGACATCTCATCTTAGGGTGGGCTTCGTGCTTAGATGCTTTCAGCGCTTATCCCTTCCGAACGTAGCTACCCGGCGATGCGGCTGGCGCCACAACCGGCACACTAGAGGTTCGTCCAATCCGGTCCTCTCGTACTAGGATCAGCTCCCTTCAAATGTCCTGCGCGCACGGCGGATAGAGACCGAGCTGTCTCACGACGCTCTGAACCCAGCTCGCGTGCCGTTTTAACGGGCGGACAGCCCGACCCTTGGGACCTTCTTCAGCCCCAGGATACGACGAGCCGACATCGAGGTGCCAATGCTCCCCGTCGATACGATCTCTTGGGGGAGATTAGCCTGTTATCCCCGGGGTAGCTTTTATCCGTTAAGCTACGGCCCTTCCACACGGAACCGTAGGATCACTTTGACCGACTTTCGTCCCTGCTCGACCTGTATGTCTCGCAGTCAAGCCACCTTATGCCAATACACTCTAAGGCTGATTTCCATCCAGCCTGAGGTGACCTTTGTGCGCCTCCGTTACCTTTTGGGAGGCGACCGCCCCAGTCAAACTGCCTACCAGACACTGTTCCTTCTCAGGTTAGATTCAAACGCAGAAAAGGGCGGTCTTTCATGGTCGACTCCACGCAGGCTGGCGCCTACGCTTCACAGTCTCCCGCCTATTACTACACATCCCTGAGCTCAAACCAATGTCAAGCTGCAGTAAAGCTCCACGGGGTCTATTTGTCCTGCCGCGCGTAACCCGCATCTTTACGGGTCCTGCAATTTCACCGAGTCCATCGTTGAGACAGTGCCCAAGTCGTTACGCCATTCGTGCGGGTCGGAACTTACCCGACAAGGGACTTCGCTACCTTAGGACCGTTATAGTTACGGCCGCCGTTTACCGGGGCTTCGGTCGGGAGCTCTCACCCCCTTCCTTAACCTACCAGCACTGGGCAGGCGTCAGCCTGTATACATCAGCTTTCGCTTTGGCACAGACCTGTGTTTTTGGTAAACAGTCGCTTGGGCCGGTTCTCTGCGGCCGACGGCGCTTTTCGCGGTGTATAAACGCGTATACGCTATCGGCACCCCTTATCCCGAAGTTACGGGGTTAATTTGCCGAGTTCCTTAACGATGGTTGTCTCGAACGCCTTGGGGCTTTTACCCCTGTCCACCAGTGTCGGTTTGCGGTACGGTCGCCGCGGCACCTCGACGTCGGAGATTTTCTTGGCGGCATAGGATTAGCGATGTTCCTCGAGGCGTACCTCAAGGTCCAGCCACCCCTCTGCTCATAACGCGCCGAGCCTTTTATCTCTCGGCGCTGGCCTACAGGTGGCGACACACCATATCCGGTGGTATGCATCGCTTACCAATCCGCGTCCCTCCTGCGTCTCAATCGGTACCGGGGCGGGGCTGGAATTTCAACCAGCTATCCATCGGTTTCGCCTTTAGGCTTCACCTTAGGGCCGCCTTACCCTACGTCGATCAACGTTGCGTAGGAAACCTTGGACTTTCGGCGTGCCGGATTCTCACCGGCATTGACGCTACTCATGCCAGCATTCTCACTTCCCAGTACTCGACGCCACCTCACGGTGACGCTTCAACGCTTCTGGGAACGCTCCCCTACCACAGCGCGCGAACGCGCTATTCGCAGCATCGGCGGTGTGCTTGAGCCCCGTTTATTTTCCGTGCGGGAGCCCTCGACCAGTGATCTGTTACGAACTCTTTAAAGGGTGGCTGCTTCTAAGCCAACCTCCTGGCTGTCTGGGCGCCCCCACCTCGTTTAACACTTAGCACACACTTAGGGGCCTTAGCTTGCGATCTGGGCTGTTTCCCTTTCGACAATGGAGCTTATCCTTCACTGTCTCACTGCCGGGGTACTCTTCGCGGTATTCGTAGTTTGACAGGGTTTGGTAGGGTCTTCCCCCCCTAGTCCAATCAGTGCTCTACCTCCGCGAAGTAACTCCCGACGCTGCACCTAAATGCATTTCGGGGAGAACCAGCTATCTCCGTGTTCGTTTGGCATTTTACCCCTACCCACAGCTCATCCCATCACTTTGCAACGTAAACGGGTTCGGCCCTTCACGAAATGTTACTTTCGCTTCAGCCTGGCCATGGGTAGCTCACACGGTTTCGGGTCTACTCCGCGCGACTGAACGCCCTGTTCAGACTCGCTTTCGCTTCGGCTCCGGCGCTGAACGCCTTAACCTTGCCACACAAAGTAACTCGCTGGCTCATTCTTCAATAGGCACGCTGTCATCCGCGCGGACGCGGACTCCAACGGTTTGTAGGCACACGGTTTCAGTTCTCTTTCACTCCCCTGCTTGGGGTGCTTTTCACCTTTCCCTCACGGTACTGGTTCGCTATCGGTCGCTAGAAGTACTCAGCCTTGGAGGGTGGTCCCCCCGGATTCCGACAGGATTTCACGTGTCCCGCCGTACTCAGGAACTCGAAGAAGGAGACGTGTCGATTTCGCTTACGGGGCTATCACCCTCTATGACCAGGCTTTCCAGACCTGCTCAGCTATCGACGCGCTTTGTAACTCCTCGGGAGCCTCAGGTAGCCCCCATATCGAGCCCTACAACACCCGTGTGACGTAAGCTCCTGAGCCGTTTAGTCACACTCGGTTTGGGCTATTCCGTTTTCGCTCGCCGCTACTAACGGAGTCTCGGTTGATTTCCTTTCCTCGGGGTACTTAGATGTTTCAGTTCCCCCGCTTACCCTCTCTTACGAGATGGAACCGCGCGCGAACGCGCGGCCCCGGGTTTCCCCACTCGGGAATCCACGGCTTAGCCTGCCAGACGGCTGACCGTGGCTTATCGCAGTCTCACTACGCCCTTGTTCGGCTTCTAGCGCCAAGGCATCCCCCGTGTGCCCTTAGTAGCTTGATCCATCTTCATGAATCGGCTTGCTCCGGTTCTCGGAGAATGCGGAATCGATATTCAACTGTGTAGGTGCACCCGCAGGAAAGGCAAAGCGAAACTGCAAGACTCTTTCAGCGGGTAACCCCTTAGTATAGCGCGACGGGGGAAGAGCGTCAATAGGCGGGACGTGTTTGTCTGAATTGGGATTCTTGGGATTGGGGGGATTTTTGGGATTTGGTTCTGGTTATTTGGGGTGCCCCTCGCTTCTGCCCGTCCACCCTTGGGTTCCCGCTTTCGCGGGAATGACGTGTATGAAGGGGCGTGTTTGTATGGCCACTTGTGGGTGGTTTGTTCCGCCTTGCGGCGGGCCTCCCCCTGCCCCCTCCTGAAGGAGGGGGTGAGAGAA
>CAYOEQ010000228.1:0-3736 GCA_964402775.1 uncultured Enterobacteriaceae bacterium | reverse complement strand
ATCAAAGAACGGGCAGGAGGCCGCGATGGAACCGCCGACGGTCGCAGAATTCATAATCTGGACGGGCGGGTAACTGATGGCGTCCTTCACCGCGCCCAGCCACGCTTGCTGCCGGATACTTTCGTCCTGTTCCAGTTGAAGAAACCTGGCCGTAGCGCCGATAACGATACCAGCGGAATCTGCCGTGACGTAATCCAGGCCTGAATTCTGTATGTCGATTAAAGCCTCGACACCCGTCAGCAACCCCCTGGCGGCGAGCCCATGTAAAAAAGTGCCCCCGGCAACGATCAGCGCGCTGTCTTCGTATTGCTGTAACAGTTGTACGACAGCGGTTTCGTTTTCAGGACTGAGATATGTTTCAACACTGGTTAATGCCACTGTGATTCTCCACTTATTTTCCCAACCGTTCCATCATAGTAATCCCGGAGCGATATGTCACCCCTGTTGTTTCCTTAAAACCGGTGCGTCCACACCAGGCGGGCAAACAGGTCAGCCTTGTCGCGCCGGTATGAACCGTTGTCCCTGGACCAGTCGTGGTTCAGCGTTACGGTCAGTTCATTCCCCGGAACGATAATCCAGCGCAACTGGCTTTGCAACGTCATGATGTGGGTTTCCGACTCCTGCTGCAGGTAATTGGTCCAGGACAGGGTCGGCGTGAAGTTGATATTGAAGCGGGCGCGGTTGATCTCAAACTCAAAATCGCCCGCCGGCAGGTCGACATCGAAGACCCGGCGTTCCAGGGTGATATAGAAATTAGGCGTCGGCCGCCATCGCACCAAAGCCTTGACATCAATGATATCACCGTTAAAAAACTCGCCGATCTTGGGGTTTATTTCAATGGAGACGGGCCGGTGTGTCGCCGTGGCCAGCTTGCTCCATAAGAAGTAGAAATCGTAGTCACCGGTGGGGATAATTACGCCGGGTTGAATCTCAAAGGGCTCAAACAGGGTCTCGTGCTGCCAGTTGCCCCACATCTTGAGCTGGTCGCCGGCATGACTTTCCAGGTCGAAAAACCGGAAATAAACCCGGCCGCTCTCAAGCTCGTTGTCGGTTGTCGTCGTAAACGATGATTTAAATCCCCAGTCGGCGGTCCTGATCAGGCGGTTGTCTTTCGGCCTCATCCGGTAGCGTAAATCGCCTTCGTATTTCCTGATACCGGCGCGATTGACAAAACCGAGGGCCGGATTGAAATTTTCCTGGACTTCCTGGTACCTTACAACGGCATTCCAGCGGTCATTGGGGAAATCCAGCGTCAGGCCATAGGACAAATCATTGCTGTCGATACCTTCACTGAAAGACTTCATCACGTACGCATCGGCCACGAACACCTGCGAACCGAACAGGTTGCTGTTGCGATAGCGGTAATCGACACCGGCTACGCCGTTGTCATCACTGCTCGTGGGGTTGCCGTAAGTCATCATGGCGCCGACCCTTGATTCCTCCTGAACATCCATGGCAACCCGGGCCGCGGACAGGTTTTTCGAGCCTATCCCCTGCCCGGAACCCATCTGCGTGTTCAACATTCCCAGCGTATAGCGCCCGACGCGGCCGCTGAGCTTCGCGCCGATATCGATGTCGAGCGGCTCCGGGTTTTCCCGGTCGAAAGGCAGGCCGATGCGCCTTGAGAAAAACGGGATACCGTTCACATCCTTGAGGCCGCCGAACTCGAAAATATCCGCATCGCGGACAAAAAAGTCACGCTGCTCCGGGAAAAACAGGTCGAACCTGGTCAGGTTGGTCTTGATATCGTCCACAACGGCATTGGAAAAATCCGGATTGATTATCAGGGATCCGTTCAACGAAGGCTTGAGCTTGTAAATGATCTCTGCGCCCGGCTTTATGGTGAAATCCTTGTCGTCATTGTCGAAGCGCTTGCGGTAGCGGCTTGCCGCCTGGGGTTTTATGTCCAGGCCCCTCCCCTGGTCGAGGTCTTCCAGGCCCAGTAAATCACCGTAGGCCGCCACGTAGAAAAAGCTTTTGTCCTGGTCGTGGTTGCCCCAGGTTGCGAATTCATTACGGCGCCTGATGTAGCGTTCCAGTTCAAGCCCCCAGGCCGACGCGTCGGCATCCATGGACAGGGTCTTGAAGGGAATGGCAAACTCGGCAATCCAGCCCTGCTCGTCCCGGCTGGCTGCGCCGTACCAGATACCGTTCCATTCGGCGCGGAATGAAGTGTTGTTCTCGATACGGGAATCGCCTTTGGTGCCCAGGGGATTAATATAAAACGCAAACGCATTTTTCCGGTCCAGCAGAGAATCGATGGAGACAGTGAAGATGTCGTCATTAATCAGTTCTTCATCTTCCCGCAGTTCCATGGCCACGATTCCATCCGGGTCACGATCGTGCAGGCGCACCCCCACGTAGAGCATATCGCTGTCGTAGGCCAGGTAAGCTTCCGTCGCCTCGCTGACTTTTGCGCCTTCGACCGGGACGCGCTGGTAGAATTCCGTGACCAGGGTCGCATCCTTCCAGGTTGCATCATCCAGTACGCCGTCGATTACCGGCGGCGTACCTGTTCTATGAATGGTGATTTGCGGCACATCGGCCCGGCTCGGAGTAAATGCTGCGCCCAGGACCAACAACAACAGCCAATGCTTCGGGTTCAGTGAAACCCTGTGAGCGCCAGGCAATGGATCTCTGATGGACAAGTCGTCTGATCTCGTGTTACATACATATCCTAACATCCTGTTAAATGCTTATCGACTGAATGACTTCTCCTGGCTACCATGACGTAACCGAGGCCCGCGAGCGGGTATATCAATACCTGCGCCCCACCCTGCTCAATGAATGGCCGCTGCTGAAACAGCGGCTGGGCTTCCGCTACCTGCTGAAACACGAGAACCACCAGCCCACCGGGGCGTTCAAGGTGCGCGGCGGCATCAACCTGGTGAGCCGCCTGTCCGAACAGCCGGTGCAACAGGGCATCATCAGTTGCACCACCGGCAATCACGGGCAGTCGCTGGCCTACGCTGCGCGGCAGTTCGGCGTCGGTTGCACCCTGGTCGCGCCGGAGCACAACAATCCGGGGAAGATCCAGGCCATGCGCGCGCTGGGCGCCGAACTGATCGAGCATGGCAAGGATTTCGACGAGGCGAAGCTCTGGTGCGAGAGGCTGACGCAGGAGAGAGGACTGCGTTACGTGCACTCCGCCAATGAACCCATGCTGATCGCCGGAGTCGGCACCATGGCCGACGAGATATTCGACGAGGAACCGGCGCCCGACGCGGTAATTGTCCCTATCGGCCTGGGCAGCGGTATCTGCGGCACGGCCGTCGTCGCGGCAAAGCGCAACCCCGGCACCCGGGTGATAGGGGTTCAATCCACGGGGGCGCCCGCGGTAACGGAATCCTGGAAGGCCGGGAAAATCGTCCGGTACGATTCGATCGACACCATCGCCGAGGGTCTGGCGACCCGGGTGCCGGCGCAGATGACCCTGGACATCATGCGCCGGCTGGTGAGCGATATCGTCCTGGTGACGGATGAAGAGATTAAACAGGCCATGGCCTGGCTGCTGGAAACCACCCATAACCTGGCCGAACCGGCCGGCGCCGCGTCCACCGCAGCCGCGTGGAAACTGCGCAACAGTTTCAAGGGGAAAACGGTTGTCGGCATCCTGTCCGGCGGCAATTGCGATTTGCGGCTGCTGGCAGAGGTCAGTTGACCCCGGGTCAGCAGGGAGAAATTACAGGACACCCATGTAAATTACAGGACACCCACGTAAATTACAGGACACCCA
>CAYOEQ010000227.1:0-3737 GCA_964402775.1 uncultured Enterobacteriaceae bacterium | reverse complement strand
ATGTTCTTTTTCAGCGACCCGTTCCGTTATTACCCGAACATTGCCTTCAGGATTAAGATGCTGTTTATCATCCTGGCCGGGTTGAACGCGTTGTACTTCGCTCTGACCGTACACAGGCATACCAAGCCGGCAGGAGGGCAAGACCCGGGGGTGGCCATCAGGACGGTTTCCGCGCTGTCATTCCTGTTCTGGATCGGTGTGATTATCCTGGGACGGTTCATTCCGTATGTAGAATGACGGCGTTATAAGGTGCGCCTTGCGGCGCTTGTTTGTTTACTGGATTCCGGGTCAAGCCCGGAATGACGTATTGGGGGACAGGCCGGAATTTTGACTGTAGCTCCGGCTACCGTGTTTGATGCGGGATATACTCTCTTTCCAGCTTCCTTATGAACACCATTTGTTCTGACTTTATCAACTCTTTGTCCACGTCGCCGGGGAAACGCCTGACGTAGTTGCCTCCCTGCGGAAATTCCTTCCATTTATTTCCCGTGGAAAACGCAAATACGTCGGCGCTCCGTATATCCAGTTTCACCTTGCCGCCCGATAAATCATCCAAATGCCCGGCAATGCTCGATAATGCCTTTTTTTTGGGTTGGTTCGCCCGGTCAAATTCCAGTACGCGAAAGATATCGTTGGCCTGCTCATAGGTATAGCCAACAGATTCAACCCTGTTCAGGGATCCCATCATCATGCCGAACAGCAACCGCGCGGACACCGGATTCAGGTAGTCCTTACTGCCGGCGTCGAGGACAGTGTGTATGACAGCCGGTTTTATGCCTGTATCAACAGGTACATGGCACAGCAAAAGAACGCTGTCCTGAAAATAGATATACCCGATCATCGATGCCAGGGAAATAACGTCTTTGCCGGCAGCATCCGCGACCAGATTGAGGCGGGCATTGATGGAAATGCCGGATACGCCCTGGTAGCCGCCCTGGGTAACCAGAATATCCCCGAGCTTTATCCTGTTGACAAGACCGGGGCTGACAGCCAGGATTGATTCAAGACGTTTACTCTCGGTCCTGGACAGCGCTTTACGTTGTTCCCAGCTCAATCCGGAAACCGCGTCAAACACTTTTCCCTCGACCTGGCCCGCCGCATCCCTGTTCGGGAATACCGCGTAGAATAATTCACAATCAGGGCTCGATAAATTGTCCGCGGCGGCGCAAACAGCTATTGGAAAAAGAAACAGAAGGGCCACTCTTGCCAGGCCGGACATGTGATCCCCGCTTGTACGATTATGAAACAGGAAAGAATTTTCTCCTAGTAACTGAAATTTGTCCTCACGTAAACGAAGCGGCCGTTAACGCCTATGGGCGAGAGAACATCGTACGGCAGGTTGCCGAAATAGCTGATGTCGAATATCGATAAGTCGGGGTATTCATCAAGCAGGTTATTACCCCCTGCCGAAATACTCCAGTTGTCATTAATCGCATATTCAATATCGGCATCGACAGACCATTCGGCGCCATAGACCTGCTGCGGCTCAAAACCCCCGCCGAAATCAAAGATCCGTTCCGTTTCTCCGAAACGCGTCGCCCTCACCAGGGCGGAAATGGTTTCGTTGGACCATGAACCGGTGAGGATCAGCTTGTCTTCCGGCGCTGCCGTCTCGTAGGTGTTCTGCTCTTCGATACCCATAATCACCCGGTTCGGACTATTGACGATATCGGTATCGGTGTTGTTATACGCTACCGAGAGGTTCCAGCCCTCGTGCCGGTAGGACGCAACCACGTCAAACCCGGTGGTTTCCGTATCTGCAACATTGGTAAAAAACCGCACTCCACCGACACCGGGCACACCGTCTACGGGTATATTCTGGGACAGCGCAATACGATCATCGATATCCACTTCGAAGTAGTCAAAGGTCAGACTGAGACCGTTATCATGAAACCAGGTAAAACCGATGCTTTTACTCAGTGATTCTTCGGCATCCAGCGCCTGCGCGCCATTCTCCCGCGCGATAGGATCGGTCACGGGCAGACTCAATGTTCTTACCAGCGCGCCGCCGGTGCCGTAACTGGTCGTGGTGCCGGTAAAAAAGGCCTGTGCGAGAGAAGGCGCCCTGAATCCGGTGCTGATACTTGCGCGGATGCCGAAGCCCGGGAACAGCTCGTACCGGGCCGCAGCCTTACCGTTAACCGTATCGCCGAAATCATCGTAATCTTCAAACCTGCCGGCCACGGAGAACAGGAGATCGTCAGTGATATCAAACTCAAGGTCGATATAAGCCGACCAGGAAAATCGATCTTCATCGACTTCATCGGAAGGTTGCAATCCCGGACCGCTCTGCGCCCCGATCTTGGACGTATCGCTGTTGCCGAAGGTGATACAGACTGCGCAGGCTACGGCAGTCCCTGCGATATAGGATTCCGGGTCGCCTGCTTTTGTGCTGTAATCCTCAAACCGAAACTCCAGGCCGGCAGCGGAATTTACCGGGATCGCACCGAGTTCCATCCCCCTGGAAATATCAAAATTCAGCACGGTCTGCGAATATTCATACTCGCCCCGGTAAAATTCAGTCGGACTGGCCTCACCCAGGGATGAATTAATCGTGTTCTTTACACCATCGGAAAACTCGTTGAAACCGTGTACTACGCTGGCATCAATCAGCCAGCCGCCGGACAACTCGCCGGTGATGCCCCCGGCTACGGAGAAGTCGGTGATATCCGCTTCACTTATCGGCATAAACCCGTTGGGATAGACTGAAATCACGTTATTTGCGCTGACCGGGTAACGAAAGAAATTGTAGCCTTCTCCGTCACGCTCCGAGTAACTGCCGAAACTGTATAACTCAAATCCCGAACCCAAATCGAAACCGGCGTTATACATCAGGTTTATATCACTCGATTCACCATCGCCTTCCCGGTAGTTCCGCATGCCTGCCAGGGCATCGTTCGGGGCCGCTTCCGGTGTCCCGCTGGAAGGGATCGGCGCTATGAATTCAGCAAAACCAATTGTCGGCAACTGGTCGAAACTTGACCGGTTGGTTGACGACCTGTCACGGTATTCCGCACTCAGGTTAAGGAACCCGTTGGCGAATGAAAACCCATGGTTTGCACTGACGGTGACCGTTTCTCCGTCCGTGATGTCCTTGTCAACCGGTTCCAGCTCAGTGATATGACCCCCGTACGAAACCGAGATATCTCCCCCTTCGGCATTATCTTTCAGGACGATGTTGATGACACCGGCAATGGCATCCGAACCGTACTGGGCCGCTGCGCCATCCCGCAATACCTCGATGCGTTCAATCGCGCTGGTGGGTATATTATTGAAATCCACCGCCGCACTGCCCCTGCCCACCTTCGATTCGGTACTGATGACCGAATTGACATGGCGCCGCTTTCCATTGACCAGGACCAGCACCTGGTCCGGACTCAAACCCCTTAACTGGGCCGACCTGACGATATCGGTCTGGCCGGAATTGGATTGGCGCGGCATGCTGAAAGAAGCAACGGCAGCCTGTAACAAGCCACCCAGCTCTCCGGCAATATTGGGCGATCTGACCAGGTCATCCGCGCTAATGATATCCACCGGGACCAGGCTGTCTTCAACCGCGCGGTCCTGGGAGCGAGTGCCGATAGTAACGATTTCTTCAATCTCGTTATCTGCAGCAGAACCTGCTTCCTGTGCGACCGGCTGGATTGCGCAGATAGACAGAGACAACAGGGTAACGGCAGGAACAGTTATGAGGCTATTGAATGATTTCATCATATCCACCTCTGATGGTTTCTTGG
>CAYOEQ010000226.1:0-3801 GCA_964402775.1 uncultured Enterobacteriaceae bacterium | reverse complement strand
TTTTTGGTAGCGATAGATCAGGTTTAAAATTTTGTTTTTCAAAAATACGTCAATGACGTATATCTGGTTTTTGTGTATACTATTATTGAAACCCCGACATTTCAGAAAGACGCCCGAAAAATCTGGACGGAAGATGAGCGTGGTAACTTTTGCGCATGGTTGGCTGCAAACCCGGATGCAGGTGATGTCATTCCGGGCAGTGGTGGGTGCAGGAAAATCCGTTGGGGCCGAGCCGGCACTGGAAAACGAGGCGGCGCAAGAGTAATCTATTTTACCCGTCTTATGAATGGTGAAATCTGGTTATTGGTTATCTACGATAAGCGTGTCAGGGAGAATATTCCCGCACATATTCTGAAAGCGATTCGCGAGGAACTCGAAAATGAGTGATCAAATGAGAGAGATGTCCGGTCAGGAGTTGGGCAATAAGCTCTTGAAATCAGTCAAAGAAATGAGAGCGGGTAAAGCTGCACGCGTGACAAAAGTCGCTCCAAATCAGGTGGCCGCTGCAAGATTAAAAACAGGACTGTCTCAGATACAATTTGCGCAGGCATTACAGATTTCTCCGCGTACACTGCAGGAATGGGAGCAAGGACGCAGAGAACCGTCGGGAGCGGCAAGAGCGCTGATCCAGATTGCGTTCGCACACCCGAAAATAATCAGGGAAAGGTCGGGAATCAGGGGCTAAATCAGTGGCCGCTATGAAAGACAGGCTATAGGTGTCCGTCTATTCCAAGTTGGGCTTCGACCTCCTTCATGATATCGGGGGCTGTCTTGTTGCTCACGCGTTACGAGCCAGTAGCTCCCGCTTACCCGACATTGGAAAGAAATCAAAATAGCCCAGAAACGCATGAAAGAAATTGAAATGGCAAGACCAACGTTCAAATCATTTAAGGCAGAAGCCTTGAAGAAAAAAGGGGTGAGAGAGGCGTATACTGAACTTGCTCCGGCTTATGAAGTTCGGAAAAAGCTCATTGCCTTGCGTGCGCCAAAAAGCCGGCTACACGCAAGAACAGGTAGCAGAGAAACTACATACCAGCAAAAGCAATATTTCCCGTTTGGAGAGCGTTAATTCAAATATTTCCCCAAGGCTGTCCACCATTACGGATTATGCTGAAGCAATGGGTTACAAGCTGAAAATAGATTTTGTTCCATCAAAGCGCATCGTGGTTCCGCGGCAGTCAAAGGAGTAGTGGAACCGGAAGTGTTTCCCGCCGGTGTCTTTTAAACAGGCAGGTCCACAAGTTCTACCCCGGAAGCCTCAAAATCTCTCCGGTTTCGGGTTGCAAGCTGTAGCCCAGTCAGACAAGCGACTCCCGTGTACCGGAATCAGGTGCTGTGTCCCCGCAAGTCCATTTGATTATAATGAATAATTGTCTTTAAAACGGAATAAATACCAGGAAGCGACGCTCCTGTATGGGCGCCAGTTCTCCGCTATTTCCAGCATTGCAGCCACGTCATCGGGCGCTACCCCGTAAGCCTCCGCTACAGCTTTCCGCAATGCCAGGTCCTTAAGTGGAAAGATGTCCAGCCGCGCCAGGGCAAACATCAGAAAAATATCCACCGTCCAGTCGCCGATACCTTTGACCTGTTTCAGCTCCGCGCGGATGGTGTCGTCATCTTCCGATGACAGTTTCCTGAGGTTCAACGAGTTATCCCTGATCCTCCCGGCCAGGTCCCTGATGTAGTCGCACTTTCTTGCAGAGAGGCCGGTTGCCCGCAGCCTGCTGTCTCGTGTCCGGAGAATTCCCCCGGCTGTAATTTTACCTTCGGGGAAGAGTGCCCGAAGGCGGGTGATAATAGTCTCCGCTGCCGCCTTGGATATCTGTTGGCTGATAATGACGCCCACCAGAAACTCAAGGTCTGCGCGGCGCTTTGCCAACCGGAAGACGCCGACTTCCCCGATAATTTGTCCCAGGCGCTCATCCCGTTTGCGCAGGTAGTGAATGATATGAGAATGGTCCGGCATTTCAACTGTTCCAGTGAATATTGCCACAATACCATCCTCGGGGGGACAGTTTAACCGGGATATTGCATATTCCGGCGCCATCCAGTCAAACACTGTGTTGCCCAGGCAGATTGCCTGAAAAAATCAGTTCCGGTCGTCCAAGGGATTGATATGGGTAACACCGGTGAAACGGCGGAAATCGTAATCGGCAGAATAAATTTCGGCGCCGTATTCAATGGCTAATGCTGCAAGGTGTGCATCCGACGTCAGGTTGCCTGCGCTGCCTGTGCCGCTCAGCAGGTTCCTGAAGATTGGCCAGTGGCGTTCTCCGGGGCTTACCAGTCCGGCATTGGGCTGCTCGAGCCATCCGTCCACGTAGGACAGCGCATGAGTATAATGCAACGGCCTGTCCATGATACCGGCGCGGGTTGTCACGCGGATAAACGCCAGGACCACAATCCAGGCAAAACCGATCTCCACCGGCCCCGATAGCGCCTGCTCCAGCCAGTCACGCGCTCTTTTATGGTGATTAGCGTCCCGGTTGACGGCATAAATCAAAAGATTCGCATCAACCAGGATCACTTTTTCAGTTCCAGTTTCCTGGCCGTCTCCTCTTCTTCCAGGTAGTCAGAAATTTCCAGTGCCTTGGTCAGGTTATACCCGCCTGATACATCACCCATGGAAACGGGTTTGAGACGGTAAGGCGCCGCCGCGTCCTGTACGCGGCTTGCGGACAACCCGGCGCGCAAGGTCTCGTTCACAACTTGCTTATAGCTTTTGCCGCTGCGGTGCGCGGTGTCCTTCAGCGCTTTTGCGATCCTGTCGTCAATGGTCAATGTCGTTCTCATGGAAGACATCATAGCATAAACATATCAGACATCAAAACATCGAATTACCATTTTCAGAACATTCACCAAAGTTATACGGGTGTCTTGCAATTACTGAAAATACCGGATCGCGGCACATGAGCGACCGAACCAGAGTCTGGAAGAGTTTCCCCGGTTGCTTCGTCCCGGTTATGGTGTTGTAATTCTAAAGAAACGGGGACAGATTTGAACTTTGTCTCCCACCCAATGATAAATACGGAACCGACATGAACCACGAAAAACAACCTTCCCCCGATCTGTTTCTCAATGCCGTCATGGCCTATCGTGATTCCGCGGCAGTGAAAGGCGCGGTGGAACTGGACGTTTTTACAGGAATTGCACAAGGCATGAACACGGCAGAGGACCTGGCCGGGCATAGCGGGGCCGATAAACGCGGCATGCGCATCCTGTGTGATTACCTGTGCGTGATGGGCCTGCTGGAGAAATCCGGCACGACGTATTCGTTGACCGCGGATTCGGCGATATTCCTGGACCGGAATTCCCCCGCGTACATGGGAGACGTGGTGAACTTCCTGCTCGATCCGTTTTTCATCAGGGATATCGGCGACGTTGCCAGGGCGGTAAGGAAAGGCGGCGTGGCGACCTCAGCGGAAGGTTCCGACGTGCCCGGACATCCCATGTGGGTGACGTTCGCCCGCTCCATGACCGGACTGAACCGTATGCCGGCAGGCCGGCTGGCCGAAGTCGTCTGTGCCGACCTGGCAGACAGCGATGCCGGGGGACAGGTGAAGGTACTGGATATTGCGGCCGGTTCGGGTATCTTCGGCATTGCCCTGGCGGAAAAACATCCGCAGGCCGAAATTACTGCGGTGGACTGGCCCAACGTTCTGGAAGTGGCCCTGGAAAACGCGCAAGAGGCTGGCGTCGGACAACGTTACAGCACCATACCTGGCAGTGCCTTTGAGGTGGAGACCGGGACCGGTTACCGGGTGATCCTGCTGTGCAATTTTCTGCACCATTTCGATGCGG
>CAYOEQ010000225.1:0-3841 GCA_964402775.1 uncultured Enterobacteriaceae bacterium | reverse complement strand
TGCTGGAGGTGCGCGTGATCCCGAACTGGTTGCTGATGACGCGCCGGCGCGAGGGGTCGAACGACAGGGACAGCTCCGGGAGCCGGGGGGCGCCGCTGATGACGACGGCCTGCTGCGCGGCTTCCACGTCCGCGGCAAGTTGCGCCAGGCGGTAGTTCTGCCGCACGGCGGTGTCCACCAGGCCGCTGAGTTCCGCGTCACCCAGTTGCGCCAGCCAGCCGTCGCCGACGGCGTCATATCCGGCCTCTCCGCTCCAGCTATCGGGCAGGTCCCGCTCCGTGACATCGGGCGAGATGGCGGAGACGGCGCAGCCGGCAAGGACCAGGGTCGCGACCAGGGAAGGAAGTTGTGAAATGAAGGCCTTCAGTTTCGGATGTCTCTTGATACCGGGAGAAACAGGCTGCAATATCTTCTAATGCCCGATAGGGATTATACCAGATACGGGAGCGCCAGGCGCGTTCCTGGACGGTTGGCGTGACATCCGGGAAGGTACGGAAATCAGGAAGCCTCAATTCCCGAACTTCGCTTCGAATGCCTCGAAACGGCGCTCAAGTTCCGCCTGCAACCTGGCCTTTTCGTTGCGGAACATGAACTGCAGGCAGGCCCCGACCTTGTCTTCCTCCAGCCCGTCATCGGCGCCGGGGCGGTCGTAATTGCACTGGTCCACGATCCTGCCGGTCCGGGTAGACTCCAGCAGGCTTTCCCCAGGGAGGAAACTGTAGGCCAGGGCGTTGCGGGACAGGTACTTGAGATCGCCATAGGTGAGCTTGTAGGTTTCCGCCGCGCGCTGGTATTCATGGGTCAGGTCGATGCGGGCGACGCCCTCATCGTCTGTCGACAGGGCAACAGGCACGTTGTATTCCATGTACGCCCGGATGGGATGCCGGTCGCCGGTTATGCCCAGGATGGCCTCGCTGCTGGTCAGGTTGATCTCGACCAGGATGCCCTGTTCGGCCATGCGTTGCATGAGTTGTGTCGCCTGCGGGTCATAAAGAATATCGGTGCCGTGACCGATGCGCCGGGCGCCGGCGAGGTCCAGCGCCGCCCGGATATGCCAGCCCAGGTGTTCGGGAGGCACCAGCCCGAGGTCAACCTCGCCCGCATGCAGCGTGATGCCGTCCTTCGCCGCAGGGAAATGCCCCGCCAGTTCCCCGATCATTTCCATCTGCCAGCGGTAATCCCTGAGGGTGACGGGGTTGTCTTCCGGCGCCACGAAGTTCAGTCCCACGTAGCGCGGGTCCTTCTCGATGAGGTGGTAAGCCAGCAGGGTCTGGGCCAGCACCTGCGAGCGCGGGAACGTGCGGATCACCTGGGCCAGGTAGCGGACGGTCACGCCGCAACCGGCGTCCGCGTGTTCCTGCCCGCAGGCCAGGACTGTGCGCCATTGCTGTTCAATGGCGTCCAGCTTGAGGATTGTCGCCGCCGCCAGCGCCTCGATCCCGGGGTGGCGGATCAATTCCGAAAGGGGCCTGTCGGGGTTGAATTCCACGCCGTCCGCCGCCAGTTGCCGGGCCTGTTCCATGCCCCAGGACTGCAACAGTTCCAGGTAAACCACGTTCTGGCGGGCGGAGCGGGCGCTCGATTCGGCCAGCATGTGGCCTTCGCGGCCGACGCCCGCGGGGACGAAACGCCGGAACGTGGAGAAAAACTGGTCGTGGCCGGATACTTCACGGCGTTCATGGTTGCGAATCGAGAATGCGTCGATGATACGGTTCACCACGTCCGCATCATAACGGATAGCGCTGACCGCGGGCCGGCCCGCTTGCGCATCACAGGGGGGAAACGTGACCATGTAGCTTTCCAGGTCTATGCACTTGCCGTCCTCGGCGGCCCAGCGGATGTAGCTCTCCGCATAGATGGCGCCGTCCAGGTGATTGTGCAGTTCGCCCCCCTTGGGAAACGCGTACAGGAAATTCCTCAGTAATGCCGGGTCGTGCCGCACTGATTGAAAATACAGCCGGGCGTCCAGTTCCGCAGCCGTGACGGCGCCGTTTCCGGTTATGATGAACAATACCAGTAATGCCAAAGTGAAGGATTGTACTGATTTCATTTTGCCTTAATCCTGTTTTCCCGTAATCTTATAACAACTACCAGAGGGGACAATAATAAAAAATGCAGTTTCTGATGAGTTTCGTCGGGATGGCGGTGATAATCGGCCTGGCCCTGCTGCTGTCCGAAAACCGGCGCGCGATCCGGTTGAAAACCGTTGTCCCCGCGTTCCTTACCCAGGCCGCGATTGCTTGCCTTATTCTTTATTTCCCGCCGGGCCAGGCATTCCTCAACACCATGGTGGCGGGCGTACAGAACGTGATCGATTACGGCCGCGTCGGCAGCGAGTTCGTGTTCGGCGATCTGGCCAGGCAGGAAGGAGGTTTTTCCATCGCATTCCACCTGCTGCCGGTGATCATCTTCTTTTCCGCGCTGATGTCCACCCTGTATTACCTGGGCATCATGCAGAAAATGGTGACCATACTGGGCGGCGGCATACACAGACTGCTCGGCACCAGCAAGACCGAATCCATGTGTGCGGTCGCCAACATATTCATCGGCCACAGCGAATCGCCGCTGGTTATCCGGCCCTACCTGAAGGACCTGACGCGATCGGAACTGTTCGCGGTGATGACCAGCGGGATGGCGGCTATCTCCGGGGCAATCATGGCGGCTTACGCGGCCATGGGGATTAACCTGGGCTACCTCATCGCAGCCAGTTTCATGGCCGCGCCCGGCGGCCTGCTGATGGCGAAAATCATCAAGCCGGAGACCGAACGCCCGGAACAGGATATAGAGCACGTTCAGTTCAGCGGCCCGGGGAAAGTCGTGAATATCTTTGAAGCCATCGGCAACGGCACCATCGACGGGCTGAAACTGGCGGCCAACGTCGGCGCCATGCTGATCGCGTTCGTGGCCATGATCGCCTTGATCAACGGGCTGCTGGGCGGGGTCGGCGGCTGGTTCGGGTATGAAGGGCTGACCCTGCAAGGCATCCTCGGCAAGCTGCTGGCGCCCCTGGCCTGGCTGATCGGCGTGCCCTGGGACGAGGCCGCCGCGGCCGGCAGCCTGATCGGGCAGAAATTCATCATGACCGAGTTTATCGCCTACCTGAGTTTCAGCGAGATCAGCGCTACCCTGAGCCCGCACACCCAGGTCATCGTCACCTTCGCCCTGTGCGGCTTCGCCAACCTGACCTCCATCGCCATCCTGCTGGGCGGCATAGGCAGCCTGGTCCCCGAACGGCGCCAGGACATCGCCGCGCTGGGCTTCATGTCCGTGCTGGCCGGCACCTTGTCCAACCTGATGAGCGCGGTGCTGGCAAGCCTGTTCGTCTCCCTGCTGGTGTACTGAGATGGCAACGCCGCATATCAACGCCGAACCCGGGGATTTTGCCGAAACCGTGCTGATGCCGGGCGATCCGCTGCGGGCAAAATTCATCGCAGAAAACTTCCTGGACCAGCCGCGCCTGGTGAATGACGTCCGGGGCATGCTGGGCTTTACCGGCAGCTACAAGGG
Organism: uncultured Enterobacteriaceae bacterium; assembly: GCA_964402775.1. Classification (GTDB taxonomy): domain Bacteria; phylum Pseudomonadota; class Gammaproteobacteria; order Eutrophobiales; family Eutrophobiaceae; genus JAAXHV01. The sequence goes on along the minus strand of CAYOEQ010000225.1, from coordinate 334 downwards.
GCAGACCCTGTCGGTCATGGGCCATGGCGTCGGCATCCCCTCCTGCTCTATTTATTGCACCGAACTGATCAACGAGTTCGGCGTGAAGCGTTTGATCCGGGTCGGCAGTTGCGGCGCGGTCAGCAAGGCGGTCAGGTTGCGGGATATCATCATTGCCATGGGCGCCTGCACCGATTCAAAGGTGAACCGGATCCGCTTCAGGAACCATGATTTTGCCGCGATCGCCGACTACGGGTTATTGCAGTCCGCGGTATCCGTCGCCGAGCAGAAGGGGCTTTCCTTCCACGTGGGCAACATCTTCTCCAGCGACCTGTTCTATACGCCGGAGTCGGAG
>CAYOEQ010000224.1:0-3852 GCA_964402775.1 uncultured Enterobacteriaceae bacterium | reverse complement strand
ATGTTTTCGGTCAATCCTCCTCCCGTGATATGGGCGGCCGCCTTGAGGGTTACCTTCGGCGAAAGTGTAATAATGGCGTCCCGGTAAATTCGCGTCGGTTCCAGCAACAAATCGGAAAACGGGGCCCCGTCCAGCGTGCCGGTCAACGAAGTCCCGGAGTCGGCAAGAATTTTGCGGATCAGGGAATACCCGTTCGCATGCGGGCCGCTGGAGGAAAGGGCGATCAGCGCATCTCCCTCCCTGACATGTTCGCCGGTGATGATTTCCTGTTTTTCCACAACTCCCACGCAAAAACCTGCCAGGTCGTAGTCTCCGGACTGGTACATTCCCGGCATTTCTGCGGTCTCGCCGCCTGTCAGGGCGCAGCCGGACAGTTCACAACCCCGGGCAATGCCTTTCACGACGTCTGTCGCGGTTGCAACGTCCAGCCTGGAACAGGCAAAATAATCCAGGAAAAACAGGGGCTCCGCTCCCAGCACCAGGATATCGTTGACGCACATGGCAACCAGGTCTATGCCGATGGTGTCATGCCTGCCCAGTTCGATGGCGAGTTTTATTTTCGTTCCAACGCCGTCGGTGCCTGAAACGAGTACCGGTTCGCGATATCCGGTAGCAGACAGGTCAAACAATGCCCCGAAGCCGCCTGGTTCACCCAACACGCCGGGACGCTGCGTGGCCTGCACCAGGGGTTTGATATTTGCCACCAGTTCATTGCCGCGGTCGATACTGACCCCGGCAGCTTCATAATCGGAGCGCTTCACAGATACGATGATATTAGGGAATGAAGTACGATACTATAATGTGATGGCCAATGCAGTTCCAGATTTTATAAAGCCCGAAGGCGTGAAAAAGATCTTGCAGGTCTTTTGCTGCCTGGCCTGTCTGTGCCCGCAGTTTGTACACGCAATCAAGGTGCCGGGTCTGTACGAGGCCGAGACGATCGTAAGCAGTCAATCGAATGAGGGCAGGCCGGCGGCGATCCGGGCCTGCCTGGGCATGGTGCTGGTGAAACTGACCGGCGCGCGTGATGTGTCGGCGGAAGCTGCCCTGGAGCCGATCCTGGAACAGGCGGAAAGATTTGTTCAGCAGTACCGCTACCAGGAGGTCCAGGCGGAGCTCCCCGCCCTGTCCGGTTCGGCTTCCCCGCCAAAATGGCGTTTGGCCGTTAAATTCGACGAGGAAAACCTGAATAACTCCCTGCGGAATTCGGGAATACCGGTATGGGACAAGGAACGGCCATCCATCCTGGTCTGGCTCGCGCTGGAACGGTCAAACCGCAGGTTGTTTGCCGAATCCGCCAGTGAGCCGGAGTTGCTGGCGATAGTGGAGGAGGTGGCGCAACGGCGCGGAGTCTCCTTCCTGTTTCCCCTGTACGACCTCGATGACCATGTAAAAGTACAGCCCGGGGATGTATGGCTTGGTTTCCAGGAGCAGATCATGGCCGCTTCCGCCAGGTACAGGGCCGATGTTGTCCTGACGGCAAGTGTGAGCGCCCCTGTCCCCGGGATCTGGGAGGGCAGGTGGAGAAGTTACGGGAAAGACGGCCTCAAGTACGAGTGGACAACCGAGACCGACCTGCTGGAACTTGCCCTGGAAGAAGGTTTCAACGGTTTTGTCGATGCCCTGGCATACGAGTTCGTCCGCAGCGGCAGCTACACCCTGGTGGGAGATATCGAGATCACGGTCGGCGCCGTTGATTCCGTCGATCAATACGCGCGCCTGCTCAACTACCTGGAATCCCTGAGTTCAGTCAGCCGTATCCATGTGAAGGAGGTGCGCGCCGGAGAAGTCACTCTGGCATTGGCTGCCCATGGCGGCGAACAGGCTGTAGTACGGACCATCAACCTGGGAAGGATCCTGAAACCGGTTGAAAGCCCGGACGGCCACTACTATCTGCTGAACCCGTGAGCAGGAAAACCGGGATGACAAAATCGGCCCACAAGCGCCAACGGTCCCTGGAATTCCACCGTGATCATAAATTTCAGCCGCTCAGGGCCGGTGGGGACAACACCTCGAGTTCGCAACTCCCACTGGGATTCGCGCGCCATGACATCTACACGTTTGACAGTTATATTCCAGGTTCGAACCGGGAGCCGGCAGACGCCTTGCAGGGTATCGCAAGAGGCTCCGGTCACGACAATATCTATCTCTGGGCAGGCCGGGGAGTGGGGAAGAGTCATTTGCTCCAGGCCGCATGCAACCTGGCTGCGCTGTCTGAGCGCGCCTGCGCCTATATTCCGTTAAGACAGATCGATGATTTTACTCCGGACCTGTTTTCGTCCCTGGAAGATCTCAGCCTGGTGTGCCTGGACGACGTGGATGAACTGGCGGGCAGGGATGACTGGGAACTGGCGCTGTTCGACTTGTTCAACCGCCTCAAGGATACGGAAACACCCCTGGTGATGAGTGCAGGGTGCAGTCCCAAAGGCAGCCTGATCCGGCTGCCGGACCTGAAATCAAGATTGTCCTGGGGCCTTTGCTATCACTTGCAACGGCTTGATGAAGGCGAGAATATCACCGCGCTTAAACAGCGCGCCCGGGAGCGCGGGCTCGACCTGAACGACCAGGTGGTTGACTACCTCATCAAGCGGGTCGAGCGGGATACCCGTAACCTGTTTTACTGGCTGGACCGCCTGGACCGGCAGAGCCTGGAGGCGCAGAGGAAATTAACGGTGAATTTCGTCAAGGAAATACTTGAAATCAAGGGGTCAGAGTAAGAAATTCGAAGAATTTTTACTCTGACCCCATATATCTGACCCCAGGTATTATCCTTTCAACTTCAGGGACAGATCTGCCAGCCTGGCTCCCAGGGCCACGCAGATCCGTTTCTCCTCATCGGTGATCCTGATGTCGTTTTCAACGCCGGCCACGTGACTTGCGCCGTAAGGCGTGCCGCCGGACCGGGTGGAGAGCAGGGCCGGCTCCGAATAAGGCACCCCCATGATGACCATTCCATGGTGCAGCAGCGGCAGCATCATTGACAGGAGCGTGCTCTCCTGCCCGCCGTGCAGGCTGCTTGTGGAGGTAAACACGGCAGCGGGCTTGCCCGCGAGCTTGTTGGACAGCCAGATATCCCCGGTGCCGTCGAGGAAATATTTCAGCGGCGCCGCCATGTTGCCGAACCGGGTCGGGCTTCCCAGGGCCAGGCCGGCACAGCGGACCAGGTCGTCTTTGGTTACAAACGGCGGTCCTTGTTCCGGAACGCTGTCGGCTACGCCCCCGCCGGTTGCAGGTACGGCCGGTACGGTTCTTATCAGTGCGCGGCAGGACCTGACGGATTCCACCCCGCGCCCGACATGCCTGGCCATGTCCGCGACATTGCCGTAGCGGCTGTAGTACAGGACCAGTATCTCTGTCATTACTCAGATGATTGCCAGTACGTTTTCCGGCGGCCGCCCTATGGCGGCCTTACCGTTGGCCAGGACTATGGGCCGTTCAATCAGTACCGGGTGTTCAACCAGCGCGTCCAGCAGTTGTTCGTCGGACAGGTCCGGGGCATCCAGGCCGTTGGCTTTGTACTCCGCTTCTTTTTTCCGCATCAAATCCCGTGGGGCCAGTCCCAGCAATGCCAGTATCCCGGTCATTTCGCTTTTACCGGGCGGATTTTTCAGGTATTCAACGATTTCCGGCTCCAGCCCTTTCCCGCGCAACAATTCCAGGGTCTGCCTGGATTTGCTGCACCGGGGGTTGTGGTAGATTGTTACGGTCATTGTCCGGTCTCCATTTTCTGCTTGACGAATTCAACGGCATTATCCAGCGGGATGTCAACGCGTTGCTCATCACGCCTGCCCTTGTACTCGAGGGTGTTGTTATCCAGTCCGCGTTCGCTGAATACGAAACGGTGGGGTATGC
>CAYOEQ010000223.1:0-3879 GCA_964402775.1 uncultured Enterobacteriaceae bacterium | reverse complement strand
AACCCGATGGCAGCTCCATGGGAATACGGATAACGCCTTTCGCGGTCCCCGGCAAGGTGGCCCTGTGGCTGGAAGACGAGAGCAAGGGCAAGGATTTCGGTTCCGTGGATGAGGATACAATCGCTTTGTATGTAGAAGATATCAACAACGGGAAATCGTTCTACTACATGCCCGCCTGCGCCCGTGTAACGCCGGAACTGGCCGACCGTATAAGCGGCGCTGACCTGATATTCTTTGACGGCACGCTATGGGTGGACGACGAGATGATACGCGACGGCGTAGGCATCAAGACAGGACAGAGGATGGGACACATCAGCGTCTCCGGGGAAGACGGCACCCTGGCCGCCCTGGAGGACCTGGGGATAAAGCGGAAAATATTCATCCATATCAATACCACCAACCCCATCCTGTTCGCCAACAGCGAGGAACGCAGTACAGTGGAAGCCGCCGGCTGGGAAGTGTCTTACGACGGGATGGATATAGAGTTATAGACTACTCAACAATCGGGCAAGACTACTCAATCCGATAGCGTCGATATCCTTGGCGACAGGGTAGGTTTCATCACCAGAGTAAACGATATACACGCGCGCCGGGCGCAAGTCTGTTATCGAATTCCTCATTCCCTTGCTTACTTTTGGACTGAGGCCGCGCTTAACCTCGATTATCCAGCGTCCGCCTCTACCTTCAAGGTCCAATATCAGGTCAACCTCAGCGCCGGCGCCGGTCCGGTAGAAACTCACGTCGGCGCCACGGCACGCCGCGATCAGCGTTTCAATCGCGAAACCTTCCCAACTTGGTCCTGCAACGGGATGTCCCAGCAAATCATCGATGGTTTCCAGGCGAAGCAAGGCATGTACCAGGCCGGAGTCACGGATATACACCTTCGGTGACTTAACCAGGCGTTTGCCCGTATTGGCATGGAGCGGTTCCAGACGCCGTACCAGGAGCAGGTCTGCCAACAGGTCTATATAACGGTTTACTGTAGGGGATGAGACTTCCAGGCTTGAGGCAAGCCGGGAAGCATTCAGCATTTGTCCCTGGTTATGGGCGAGCATGGTCCACAACCTTCTCAGAGTTTCAGCGGGCACGCGCGGGCCGAATTGCGGGATATCCCGTTCCAGGTAAGTTCGAATAAAATCCTGCCGCAACGCCAGACTTGCGCTGTCCGTCGGCGCAAGGAGACTGTCAGGGAAGCCGCCGCGCAGCCAGAGTTGTTCCTGATTCATCCTGCCGGGTTCGATTTCCGTTGCCATAACCGGCGCCATATCGATATAGGCAATACGTCCGGCCAGCGACTCACCTGACTGGCGCAACATATCTATGGAGGCAGAGCCCAGTATCAGGAATAAACCGGTACGCCGCCCCTGACGCCGCGACCGATCAATGACTCCGCGCAATACCTGGAACAGTTCCGGCGCCCGGTGGATCTCATCCAGGATAACCAGCTTGTCGCGCTGCTGCTCAAAAAACAGTTCCGGCTCGGAAAGTCTGGCAAGGTCCCGCGGCGATTCCAGGTCAAGGTACGCCGAAGGCAGCGCTTCCCCCAGCTTCAGCGCCAGCGTGGTCTTGCCCACCTGCCGCGGCCCGATGAGGGCTACCGCCGCTTGACGCTGCAGGGCAGCGAGAACATGTTTTTCGATATCCCGCCTAATCATCCTTGCAAATTTATCATAAAATATTAAATTTGCAAGGATAAAGTGAGAAAATACTCCATTTGACAATATTCCAAAATGGAACCATAATACAACCATTATTTGCCAAGAGATATCTTCCATGCCTGCCTTGACCATAAAAAATATTCCGAACGATCTCTATCACGAACTCAAACTTGCTGCCGAACGACACCACAGGAGTATTAACAGTGAGGTGATCGTTTGCCTCAAGCGTAGTTTGCTGACTGTAAGAATCAATCCGGAAGACAGGCTCAGGGATATCCGTGTGTTCCGCTCACAGATCCGCCCTGACGTTGTTACAGCCGAGGAAATTAACCGCGCTATTGACGAAGGCAGACCGTGATCGTTGCGGATACAAATATTATTTCTTATTTTTTGTTGCCTACGTCTTACTCTGATGCGGCTGATAAACTGTATCGGCTTGATCCACACTGGGTGGCGCCTGTTCTCTGGAAAAGTGAATTTCGCAGTGTACTGGCGCTGTATTTAAGAAAGAAACTGATTTCTTTTGAAGCAGCATTACAACTGCAGGAATCTGCTGAGTCGATTATGCTCAACAACGAATTTGATATTGCGTCTTCACAAGTGCTCAAATTCGTAGAAAGGGGGACTTGTTCATCGTATGACTGTGAATTTGTTGCTCTTGCAGAACATCTCAATTGCCCGCTTGTCACCGAAGACAAAAAAATTCATGCATCATTCCCTTCAGTCGCTGTATCAATCGAAGACTATCTTTCACAGCAGTCCTGACTTCAATCTGTTTAGACACGTACAAATCAAACCAGGCCGGAGAAAGGCTGGATATCCACGTACATTCCCGGTTCCACGCCTTCTGAATCAATCGGCAGGATGATGAAGCAGTTGGCTTGCGACATTGAAGTGAGGATGCCGGAGCCCTGGGCGCCGGTCTTTACTACCACCAGGTTGCCGTCTTCGTCCTGTTGCAGGATGCCGCGCTGGTATTCTACCCGGCCAGGGCGTTTTTTCAGCCTGGAGTCGCAGCGCGCCTTCAGGGTCAGCACGCCTGTATCGTCTTCACCGATCATCTTGCGCAAGGCCGGCTGCACGAACTCGTAAAAGGTCACCATGACGGAAACCGGGTTGCCCGGCAGACCGAAGAACACGGCATCGCCGACGTGGCCGAAGGCAAGCGGGCGTCCGGGCTTGATGGCTACTTTCCAGAAATCGACCTTGCCCAGCTTCGCCAGGATTTCCTTGATGTAATCCGCCTCGCCCACGGAGACGCCGCCCGACGTGATCAGGACGTCGGCATTGGCGGCAGCGACGGCAAAGGCCTCTTCCAGGGCCTCCAGGTCATCTTTTATCACGCCCATGTCGATAATGTCGGCGCCCATCCGATCCAGCATGCCGTACAGGGTGTAGCGGTTGCTGTCATAGATCGCGCCGTCGTTCAGGGTCTCGCCGATGGAACGCAGTTCGTCCCCCGTGGAAAAAAACGCCACCCGCAGGCGGCGCACCACGCTCACCTCGGCAATGCCCAGCGAGGCAATCAGGCCGATGTCGGCGGGGTTCAGGCGCCGGCCTGCAGTCAGTATGAGGTCGCCGGCAGCGATGTCCTCTCCCGCCTGGCGCACGTTGTCGCCCTTGCGGGTGCTGCCGTCGATCCTGATTCCGGAGCTGTCGGCCTGTACGTCCTCCTGGATGATCACGGTGTCGGCGCCTTCCGGCATGATCGCGCCGGTCATGATGCGCACACAGTTGCCGGCGGTCAGCTTGCCCTCGAAGGGTTTACCCGCCCAGGCGGTGCCCAGCACATTCAACCCGGCAGTGCCGTCGGCGGGAATATCCGCGCTGTTCACCGCGTAACCGTCCATGGCGGAGTTGGTCCCGGAAGGCACGTTGATGCGGGAGCGGATGTTTTCCGCCAGGATCCGGTTCAGCGCCTCCCGTATGGCAATTTTCTCGATGCCCCTGACGCGGTTGACGCCGGCTTTTATCTGCTCCAGCGCGGCATCGGCCGACAGTGACTTCGGGTCGAAGTCGTCCCTGCAACTGGGGTCTTTTTCTATCTTCATTGTATTAATAATACTGGAAATTGTCTCCTGTCATTCCAGACAGGAGCCCACAAATTGAACCACTCCCGTGCAAACGGGAGTCCAGTCAGATACACAGTCGTTCGCGACACATAATTAAAGTGTCCTTACAGGACTGTTATCTTACTGGATTCCCACTTTCGTGGGAATGG
>CAYOEQ010000222.1:0-3881 GCA_964402775.1 uncultured Enterobacteriaceae bacterium | reverse complement strand
TGGATCTCGATCTCATCGATGGCGGATTCCTCCAGCATCTCGATCAGTTTTTTTACTTTTCGTATATCCACGCGTTCAGCCCTTTAATTTTTCCGCGGCCGCCTGCAATGCCAGGCCGTAACCCGGCGCGCCGGCGCCGCTGATCACCGCCACGGCCAGGTCCGACAGGTAGGAATGGCGCCGGAATTCTTCCCGGGCAAATACGTTGGACAGGTGGATCTCGATAAAGGGGATGGCAACGCCGGAGAACGCATCCCTGAGGGCGATGCTGGTGTGGGTAAACGCCCCGGGATTGATGATGATGAACCCGACGCCTTCCTGCTTTGCCCGGTGGATGCGGTCGATCAGGTCATGCTCGGCATTGGACTGGAAACAGTCCAGGCTGTGGCCCATGCGTTCGGCGGTCGCCACCAGGTTCCGGTTAATGTCATCCAGGGTGGTCGTTCCATAAACCTCCGGTTCCCGCTCCCCGAGCAGGTTCAGGTTGGGCCCGTGTAATACCAGTATCTTTGCCATAACAGTTATATTACCAGATAAAATCAGGATAGATCGCTGCAATTTGCCACATAATAGCAGAAAATGGACGAAGTTATACAGGGGCTTCAAAGCAAGCCGGTGATGATGCTTTCAGCTTCCTCGGTGGGCAGGATGCCGGGCTTGACGTGGGCTATCTGCCCGTTCCTGTCGATGATCACGGTATATGGCAGGGCGCCTATGCTGTTGCCGTAGGCTTCGGCCAGTTTGATGACTTCCAGTTCGCCGGCCAGGATCGGGTAGTTCACCTCGTGTTCCGCGACGAACTCGCGCACTTCTTCCGGTTTCTGCAGGGCGATGCCGATGAACTGCAATCCCCGGGAGCGGTACTTCTCCTGCAGCGAGACAAACTCGGGGACTTCCTTCAGGCAGGGCGGGCACCAGGTTGCCCAGAAGTTCAGCGCGACCACCTTGCCGTCCCACTCGGTGATCGACCGCTGCCGGCCGTCCAGGTCCGGCAGGGTGAATTCGGGTCTGCGGGCGCCGACGACCTGCGCTTCCATGGCGGCCTGTGCCCCTGCGCCGGTTGCCTCCACCGGCGAGCGGGCTGTCCCCTCCTGCTGGTAATGATACAGGCGATAGCCCAGGTAGCCGGATGCGAATACCAGGCCCGCCAGCACAGTCCATAACACAACGCGGTTCATGACGCCGGCAACCTTGCAAGGTGGCTGAGAAACTGTTCCGGCTTGACGTAACCGATGAGGCGGTACTCCTGCAATTCCCGCCTGTCGGTATTGAAAAACAGGACGGCGGGCGGGCCGAACAACCGGAACCTTTCAAGCAACTGCTGATCTTCGTCATCATTCCGGGTCACATCCGCCTGGAGCAGGACGACGCCGGACAGGGCCTGTTTCACTGCCGGTTCGGAAAACGTGTCTTCTTCCATTTCGATGCAGGTGACGCACCAGTCCGCGTAGAAATCCAGCATTACGAGTTTGCCCGCGGCGCCGGCGGCGGCCAGGTTTCGATCCAGGTCGGCGGCGCTCTTGATGCGCCGGAAATCCAGGCTGCTTTTTGCGGGCGCCTCACCGGCCAGGTGCGCCAGGGGGCGCAGCATGTCCTGGGAACCCGACAGCGCGCCCACGATCAGTGCGCCCGCGTAGACCAGGCCGGCGATACCTGTGGCCCTGAATGCCTTGCCGGCACGCGCGCTGCGGTCCAGCGCGCCCAGCAGCAACGCTGCAAGAATGATCAGCAGCGCCCACAGGATCATGGCGATGTTGCCGGGGATGACGCGTTCCAGGAACCAGACGGCAACGCCCAGCATGATGATGCCGAAGCCCTGTTTGACCTTCTCCATCCAGGCGCCGACCCGGGGCAGCAACGACCCGGCGGATGCGCCGATGATAAGCAACGGCACACCGAAGCCCAGCCCCATGGAGAACAGCGCCGCGCCGCCCAGCAGCGCATCGCCGGTCTGGCTGATATACAGCAGCGCCCCGGCCAGTGGCGGGGCAACACAGGGGCCGACGATCACTGCAGACACCGCGCCCATGAGCGCGCAGGAATACAGGCCGCTGCCGTGCCGGGGCTCAGACAGGGAAGACAGCCGGGTCTGCATGGCGGCCGGCATGCGCAGTTCATAAAAGCCGAACATGGACAGGGCCAGGAGGACGAACACCAGGCTGAACGCGCCGATCACCCATACGTTCTGGGAGGCGGCCTGCAGGTTTACCTGGAAGGAGCCGGCCAGCACGCCCAGCAGGGAGTAGGTCAGCGCCATGGCGAGCACGTAGGACAGGGACAGCAGGAACCCGCGCCGGGCGGTCACGGTCCCGGGCTGGCCGACGATGATGCCGGACAGGATGGGGATCATCGGGAACACGCACGGGGTCAGTGAGAGCAGCGCGCCGAAGGTGAAGAACGCCAGGACATTCAGTATGAAACTGCCCTGTTTCAGGCGCGCGGTGATCCGGTCCTGGACCGAAAGCCGGCCCTGGCTGAGGGGTTGCAGGGATGCGGCAGCAGCCTGCCCCAGGTTTACCTTGATTTGCTTTTGTTGCGGCGGATAGCACACCGAGCCTTCCTTGCATCCCTGGTATCCCACCTGGAACAGGGCTTCACTGATGCCCGCCCCGGCACGGAGCAGCGGTGTATCGACAGAGACGAGTCCGGTGTTCACTTCCACCTCGCCGAAAGATTCATCCTGCTTGACCTTGCCGCGCGGCACCTGCACGGCCGGGCTGTCGACTCTTACGCCGTCCGTCAATGAGACGAAGGAAAACCTGTCGCGATAAAGGTAGTATCCCTCCTCGATTATCCAGTTGAAGCGCACCGCGTCGGGGCCGAGCGGCGTTGCCGACAACCGGAAGGCCTGGTCGGGGGCCAGGATTCCGGCACTGCCCGGGCTGTTGTCAGCCGGGTTGACCAGGTTTTTCAGGCGCTCGCCGATGGATTGCGCGGACGCGGCAAGGGCAACCAGGCATAACAGTGCGGCAATGATCCGGCGCGGGTCAGTCATCTTGTTGCGTATAATTATTTATCCAGGACAAATATTCAGGCAGCCCCTTACTCACAGGGACTCCGATAATTTCCGGAAGTTCATAGGGGTGCAGTTCCAGGATGCGCTGCTCCAGCGCCGGATAGCTGGCCGATGACGTCTTGATCAGCAGCAGGTGTTCTTCCGCGCGATCCACTTCTCCGTCCCAGTGGAAATAAGATTGCAGGCCCGGCAACACCTGCACGCAGGCAGCCAGTCTGCGATCCACCAGGTCCGCGGCGATGCGGCCTGCCGTTTCAGAGTCCGGACAGGTATTCATGACCACCAGGTGTTCGGATGACTCGGCGATGATGTTTCTCCCATGCTTGCCGTGCCTGCCCGTGCAGGCCGAATAAAAAGGATATAATACCGCAGGCAGGTACAAACCTGCTTGAAAAATCATGTCCCTGCCAATACATTGAGAGCTATGTCAACGACGCGCCGCCGGCAGGAATAAGCCTATGTTCAGGATTCTCTTCCTGCTGTTTCTTACCGTTCCTCTGATTGAAATCTACTTTCTCATCCAGGTCGGACAGGAAATCGGGGCGTTTTCAACCGTACTGCTGTGCATTTTGACGGCAGCCCTAGGCGCCATACTGCTGCGCATCCAGGGCATCCTGACCTTGATGAACGCACGGGAAAAACTGCGCCAGGGAGAGATACCCGCCGACAGCCTGCTGGAGGGATTGATCCTGCTCATCGCCGGCGTGCTGTTGCTCACCCCGGGCTTCGTGACCGACGTGATCGGGTTCCTGTGCCTGGTCCCCTCCCTGCGCTCCATGCTGGCCCTGAGGATGCTGCACCGGGCGTTCCGTGACGACTTGCGCAGGAGAAACATCATCGTGGAAGGGGAATTCTGGGAAGAGGA
>CAYOEQ010000221.1:0-3897 GCA_964402775.1 uncultured Enterobacteriaceae bacterium | reverse complement strand
AGCCAATTAACACATTATTTGTCAGAAGCGTTTCCTTGCACGTAAAGATAATTATCTTCGTGCTCGCCTCAATAGCGCTGATGGTGGCCGACCACAAAAACTCCCACCTGGAAATTCTTCGCGGTTCCATTTCGACGCTTGTTTATCCGCTCCAGTACACCGCGGGGCTGGCTGCCGATCTTCCCCGGAAGGTTTCGGCAATGATGGGGCCAAGGCAGGCATTGTTGAACGAAAACCAAAGGCTTCGAAACGAACAACTGCACATGTATTCCAGGCTGCAAAGGATCGCGGCGCTGGAGGATGAAAACCGGCGCCTGAGGGCCTTGCTGGAATCATCGGTTGAATTTTATGAACGGGTGCTGGTGGCGGAACTGGTAGGCGTCGAACTGGAACCTTTCCGGCAACAGATTATCATCAACAAGGGACTGACACACGGGGTGTTCAATGGCCAGGCCGTGGTCGATGCAGGCGGCATCATGGGACAGATTATCCATGTCTCCCCTTTTTCAAGCACCGTGTTGCTGCTCACCGACCTCACCCATTCAATACCGGTACTGGTGAATCGCAACGGTCTGCGCTCTATCGCGGTCGGCCTGGGGCAGGATAATGTCGTTTCACTGGAACACATCCCGGTCAATGCCGATATCAAGGAAGGAGATTTGATCGTCTCATCCGGTCTTGGCAGAAAATTCCCCAGGGGTTATCCGGTCGGCACCGTATCGAGCATTACGCGTGTTCCGGGCGAACTTTTTTCCAACGTACTGATCTCGCCCAGCGCAAAATTCGGCGAGACCCGGGAAGCATTGCTGCTGTGGCCGGAGCAACCGGGCGGCGCAACTTCCGACGTGGCAATGACGCGTTGACACTGCTTGTCAGACACCACGGCGGGTGGGTGATCCTGTTGAGTTTCATAATCGCCCTGCTGCTGACGACCATACCGCTCCCCGGACTGCTGGCTGACTGGCGCCCGGCCTGGGTAGCCATGATGCTGATCTACTGGTGCATCGTATTGCCTGAGCGGGTCGGCGTCGGCATCGCCTGGCTGCTCGGACTGATACTGGATGTCGATACCGGGTCGCTCCTGGGCCAGAATGCCCTGGGGCTGGCAGTCGTTGCATACCTCACGTTGCGGCTGCACAAACAAATCAGGGTATTTCCACCGTGGCAGCAGTCGGTTCTCATCTGTGTTTACCTGTTGGTGTTACAGTTCTTTACCCTGTGGATTCGCGGCATCATCGGTGTTCCCCCGCAGCACTGGTCGTTCTGGGCGCCTGTCGCCAGCAGCATGTTATTGTGGCCGTTATTTTTCTATATCATGCGGGGCATACGGCGCAAATATAATGTTTTTTAATGGCGACATTGACCACCAACATCCACGTGGAGCCGAATTCCAACCTGGTCCACAATAGAATCTACCAGACGGCGGCGCTGATCCTGGTAATCACCTTCCTGATCCTGGTGCAGGTTTTCCACCTGCAAATCATGAGACATGATCACTTCACAACCCTGTCGAAGAGTAATCACATAAAAATCCTGCCGGTGGTGCCGTCCCGGGGGCTGATTTTCAGCAGCGACGGTATCATCCTGGCGGACAATCGTCCTTCGTTCACGCTGGAACTGGTGCCTGAGCGGGTCGCGGACGTGGAGTCCGTTATAGACCAGTTAAACCGCCTTATCACCATTACCCCGGACGACATAGAGCGTTTCAGGGAATTAAGGAAACGAAGCCGCCGGTTTGAAGGCATCCCCCTCAGGTTCAACCTGAGTGATGAGGAGGTCGCCCTGGTTTCGGTAAACCGGCACCTGCTCGCCGGTATTGACGTTGTCGCGAGTTTAAGCCGGTATTACCCCCTGGCCGGGAGCCTGTCGCACACGGTAGGCTACGTGGGAATGATTGATGAAGATGAGTTCGAGAAGCTCAACAAATCAAATTACCGCGGCACAACCTATATCGGCAAATCAGGAATCGAGAAAGCATACGAGGGCCTGCTGCACGGCCACGTAGGCTACCAGCAGGTAGAGGTAAACGCCCAGGGAAGAAAAATACGCGAAATATACAGGGAGCCTCCGGAATCGAGCAAAAACCTGTACCTGACTATCGATGCGTCCCTGCAGGCCCTCGCCGTCCAGGCCCTGAACGACAGACGAGGGGCGATAGTTGCAATGGATACCCGCACCGGCGCAGTGCTGGCATCAGCCAGTTCTCCCGGCTACGACCCCAACCTCTTCATCGACGGTATCGACAGAAAGGTCTATGCCGAATTGCTGCAATCCGGGGATACTCCGTTATTGAACCGTACCTTGCAAGGCAAATATCCTCCCGGTTCGACCATCAAGCCCATGCTGGCGCTGGGTGGCCTGAACCTGCGAGTGCGCGAAGCCGGCGCAGAGACCTGGTGCCCCGGCTGGTATTCACTCAAAGGCAGTACCCATCGTTACCGGGACTGGAAGAGAGAGGGACACGGCCACGTGGACATGGTCAATGCTATCGCCCAGTCCTGTGACGTGTATTTTTACGTCCTGGCCCGGGACATGGGTATCGACGAGATCCACCGGACACTGACCGGTTTCGGCTTCGGCGCGCCGACGGGTATCGATATCGGCGGCGAAGCATCTGGGCTGATCCCGTCAACCCGGTGGAAACGCGAGGCCCTGGGAGAACCCTGGTATCCGGGGGAGACCCTGATCGCGGGGATAGGCCAGGGCGCTGTCCTGGTCACGCCCATACAGTTGGTCATGGCTACGGCGGTCATCGCCAACCGCGGCAGGCAGGTACGCCCCCACCTGCTGGCGGAAGTAAGGGATTCAGCCACGGGACAAGTAGTAATCAAGGCGCCTGCCCGGGCAGGCAAAACGATCATGTCGGCCGACGTTGAAAGCTGGGACTTGATAATTCATTCCATGGTGGAAGTTTTACATGGTAATAGAGGCACGGCGCGCGGTTCCGGGAATGGGGCGGAATATCACATTGCCGGAAAAACCGGCACGGCCCAGGTGATCAACATAGGGCAGGATGAAGAGTATGATGAAGACGAGATCCCGGAGGAATTTCGCGATCATGCCCTGTTCATCGCGTTCGCTCCGGCTGAAACGCCCGAAATAGCCATGGCCGTGATCGTCGAGAACGGCGGCGGCGGTTCAAGGACGGCGGCCCCGATAGCCAGGGAATTGCTGGACCACTACTTTCACAGAAAAAAAGGGGCAGGATGAAACAGGAAAGCCTGGCACAGAAAGTTCATGTTGACGCGCCCCTGTTGCTGGGGATACTGGCATTGAGCCTGATCGGATACGTGGTGCTGTACAGCGCCAGCGACCAGAATATGGATTTGATAATTCGCCGTTCGATTCACCTGACGATGGCCCTGGTGGTAATGTTCGCCATTGCCCAGATCCCGCCGGAACGCTTATCCAACGCTTCGCTCTGGTTTTATCTCGTCAGTCTCGGCCTGCTGGTCATGGTGCTGTTTTTCGGCGAAACGGGCAAAGGCGCCCAGCGCTGGCTGGGCCTGGGTCCGTTTCGGTTTCAACCGTCGGAACTGATGAAACTGGCCTTGCCCATGGTGATTGCCCTGCACCTCAGCAAGAATACGCCGCCTCCCTCCGTCAAAAAAGTGTTTATTGTGTTGTTGTTTATTATCGCCCCCGTATTGCTGGTTGCGAAACAACCGGATCTCGGCACGGCGATGCTGATAACCGTCAGCGGCTTCGCCGTCCTGTTCATCGCCGGCATAAGCTGGAAGCTGCTGGCGGGTTTTGCGGTGATTACCCTCTCATCCGTGCCGGTGATGTGGAGCCTGATGCATGATTACCAGAAAAACCGGGTGTTGACGTTTCTGGACCCGGAACAGGACCCGCTCGGTTCCGGTTACCACATCATTCAATCCAAGATCGCCATCG
>CAYOEQ010000220.1:0-3941 GCA_964402775.1 uncultured Enterobacteriaceae bacterium | reverse complement strand
CTTACAGGATCGTCCGCAGCCATGAACAGGTAAGCGATTTACTGTTAAGGAAGCTCTTACATGGACACCGCCATCATTGTCAAGTGACACGTTGATGCGATAAGAAGGTCTTGCAGTCTTACATCCGGCCTGTTACTGGAGTTCATCGTTCTCCTGGCCTGTATGGTAATCGCCAGCGGGTCCCTATCTGACCAATGGTATCGAATACCAAGAGCTTCCCCGGGTTTGGCCCGCTGCGGTCTGACCTGTATCGCCATCGTTGTGCTCACTTGCGCAATCTCTTCCTGTGCCTATGAATGAGTTCCGGTAGTCTGTCGTCTATCTCGTCTGTTATCTTGTTCTCTCTCTGTGCCGGTTCAGGTGGCCGTCGCGGGCCGATACACGGACCCGGTCACGGCCATGGCCCACACTATACGCGCCGTTTTATTGGCCAGGGCCACGGCAGCCCGGTTGATATGACCCTGCACCAGCAACTGTGCCAACCAGGGTGGTGCGTCCGCCTGCCCGGCCTGTTGCCGGCGCCGCACCCAACTCAGCACCGCCCGGGCGCCATGGACCAGCAAACTTCGCAGATACCCGTCCCCGCGCTTGCTGATACCCAGCAACTGCACCCGGCCACCGGACGAATGCTGACGCGGCACCAGACCCAGGTAGGCCGCCAGTTGCCGACCATTGCGAAACGCCGACCCATCCCCCACTACGGCGCTGAGCAGCGTCGCCGTCAACCAGCCGATGCCCGGCACCCCCACCAGCCGTTGACTGAAGGCATCGGTCCTGTGCCAGGCCTGCAACAACCGGTCTACCTCGGCAATCCGTTGCTGCATCTGGTCATACTCGGCCTGCAACTGCCGGACCGACTCCCGTATCACCATCGGCAACCCGTTCTCGCCATCCTCCAACACCTCGCACACCTGCCCGAACGCCGCAGTGCCACGCGGCAGCACCACCCCGAATTCCTGTAACACCCCGCGCAGGTGATTGCCCAGCGCCACCCGCTGCTTCATATACAACTGCCGGGTACGGTGCAACTGCAGCACCGCCTGCTGCTCGGGGGTGCGCGGCGTGACAAACCGCATGTGGGGACGCTGTACCGCTTCACAAATCGCCGCCGCATCGTTGCGGTCGGTCTTGTCACCCTGGCGGTACGGCCTCACCCACACCGGCGCCATCGCCCGTACCTCGTGCCCCAGCGCACTTAATTGCCGGGACCAGTAGTGCATCCCGCCGCAGGCCTCTATCCCAATCAGGCACGGCGAGAGCTGCGCAAAAAACGGCAACACCTGTCGACGTTTGAGGGTGCGCCGCAACACCGTCTTGCCCGTCGTATCCACCCCGTGTACCTGAAATACCTGTTTTGCCAAATCCAGTCCAACTACGCTAATATCTTTCATGGATGCTGCCCTCTCGTTGGTTGATGTAGAACTTCCATCATGGCACATCGATGCCGAAAAAGAGAGGGCGGTGTCCATACCATCTGACTTAATCAGAGTTTCCTTAACTTGATCGGCTCCTTGGAGAAACCATGTCGTAACCGCGCTGTTCATAGTCAAATCCCCCCAGTTCAAGGCGCTCCAGGTCCGTTGCCTGTGGCGATGCATAATAGGCCCTGATCTCCTGCATCAAACCTGTTTCCCTGTCGAAGACGACCCACTCCGCGCCGCGCAGGACAGTCCCCTGGTACGTCTTGAAATGGGTCCATTCGATCACCGCCTCTGCCTTGTCCGCATCTGTTAACAAGGCGTCTATGGTCCAGAATGAGCCGCCTTTCTCCACCGCCGCGCACCAGCGTTCGGCGATCTTCCCGGCGCCGCGGAACGGCCCTTCGTACATGCCCGGCGGAAAATAATGGACCGCATCGGGCGTGAAACACCTCATTATCTTCTCCCGGTCGGCCTCGTTGCAGCCGTCGTAATATTCACGCATTACCGCTTCCATTGCAGCCGCATCCAATTTCTTTAACGACATGATGATTACCTGAAAGGGGAAAGGGAGTAGTATTATAGCGGATGATGAAAAGACGGAATTTCATAATCGGAACGGCCGCGGGGCTTGCCGCTTCCCGGGGTTCAACGCCTGTTGTTGCAGGACCCGGATTTTCCACGAACCCGTTCACGCTGGGCGTCGCCTCCGGAGACGTGACACAGGACTCGGCAGTATTGTGGACCCGGCTCGCGCTTGAACCGCTGGCTGCCGATGGCGGGCTCGGCCGGGACGCCATACCGGTGCGCTGGGAATTGTTCCAGGACGAGGATATGCAACAGCTTATCAGGCAGGGCGAGGAGTTGGCTGTCCCCCAACTGGTCCATTCGATACATGCTGACGTACAGGGACTGGAACCGGGGCGGGAATACTGGTACCGGTTTTCCGTTGGCGCGCACACTTCGGAAGCGGGCCGTACAAAGACCCTTCCCGCACGCATCAGTCAAACTGAATCCGTCCGTTTCGTCACGGTGTCCTGCCAGAACTACGCACACGGTTATTTCATCGCCTACGACCACATCGTTGCAGACAACCCGGATTTCGTGATCCACCTGGGCGACTACATCTATGAAACATCCTACGGTGTAAACTTCAGGAGACACGAAACCGAGGTCATGCCGCTGACGCTTGATGGTTTCCGGCGGCGGCACGCGCTGTACAAAACCGATGAAAACCTTAAACGCGCCCACGCCAGACTGCCCTTCTTTACCACACTGGACAACCACGATGCGGTTATCGATACAGACCCGGCCACCATGGCGATAAGGGCGGCCGCCTACCAGGCCTGGTATGAACACATGCCGGTGCGCGGTTACGGCAACCCCGGTGATGACCGGTTTGAGCTTCAGAGGACTGTTCACGCCGGGGACCTGATACAGGTGAGTCTGCTGGACACCCGCCAATTCCGCGCCAGGCAGTTGCCCTGTTCCGGTGACAGGTCCCCGCATGGATTCGGCAACTACGTGGTACGTTGTCCCGAAATGTTTGCTGAGGAACGCAGCATGCTGGGGGAGAAGCAGGAGAACTGGCTGGCGGATAATATCCAGGCTGGCAGCGCCCCGTGGAACGTGATCGCCTCCTCCAGCGTGTTTTCACCATTCCACCTGGATATTGGCGGCAAGTCGTATAATTTTGCGGGTTCCTGGGATGGTTACCCGGCGAACAGGGGCAGGGTCGTGGATGCGATAAACCGGAGCAATACCGGCCAGGCAGTGATCCTGAGTGGCGACATGCACTCCTTCTGGGCCATTGACGGCATGCAGTCCACAGCGTCTGCCGACCGCTTTCCGGCAGTGGAGTTTGTCACCTCTTCCATTTCGGCCAACTGGCCCGACCAGATGGATAAACCCATAGCCGACAACCTGGTTCGTAACCCGCAGATAAAGTTCTATGAACCGGATAAACGCGGCTACCTGTTGCATGAAGTCACTGCAAAGGAGTGGCAGACAACGGCACGCGCCGTACATGACGTCAGGGATGCGCAGTCTGGTGTTTTTGACCTGGCGCGTTTTATAGTAGAGAGCGGTAAACCTGGTTTGAGGCGCGTCTCCACATCCGTCATTCCTGCGTAAGCAGGAATCCAGTCAATAAAATGAATCGTAACTACTCACCCTCCTCGTCCGTCATTCCTGCGCAGGCAGGAATCCAGTGAAAAAACCTGTCCCGGAGGGACACCTTATAAGGTGTCGCCTGCGGCGACCATATTATTGACTGGATTCCCGCCTACGCGGGAATGACGAACGAGGGGAAGTGCAGGAAGAACGAGTGGGGGTGAATAGTTACAATGAATCCTTATAATGAATTATGTGTTTTACTGGATTCCCGCCCCCGCCTTCGCGGGGGCAGGCTTCGCGGTAATGACGATATGGACATAATTCTTATCTGTACAGGAATGACACCAGAGGTTAAACATGGCTGATTTTACATACGAGATAGAAGACATCGGACTGGCCCGGCAAGGG
>CAYOEQ010000219.1:0-3957 GCA_964402775.1 uncultured Enterobacteriaceae bacterium | reverse complement strand
GCCACCCTTGAAGGATGGCCGTTGTATGATGCGATCCCCCCAGTTGCGGATATTGGGATAATTCCGGAAGTCCACCGCGCCGACGCGCCGGTTCATGAAATACGTGACGAACCAGGCGATGTCGGCGTAACTGAACTCATCTCCCACCAGCCATTGATGCAGGCCGAGCTCCTTTTCCATGCCGTCGTAGAAAGCAAACAGGTTGCGCTCAGCTTCCAGGACCCGGTTTTGGTCGAAACCCGAGAGAGTTTCCCTGTGAAAGGCAATCAGTTCCTCGTCTTCCTGTTTTTTCAGGTAATTTTCCATCATTCCGGGTTTCTTCGACGCGCCCAGCACCGTGGAATACATGAAGGTCTTGACCACGCGGACATGATTTTCCGTCGCGGCATCCATCCAGTTGTCCACCTCCCGGCGCTGTTCCGGATCGGACGGATAGAGCGGGGGTTCAGGAAACTGCTCCTCGATGTAACGCAGGATGTCAATCGACTCGGTGACGACCGCACCGTCGTGCACCAGCGCGGGGACCAGGCCCTTGGGGTTGATCCTGAAGTATTCATCCGTGGTATTTTCCTGGGTAAACAGGTTTATCGCATGGGGCGTCCAGTCCTGCCCCTTCTCTTCCAGCGCGAGGGTAACGCGCTGGGCGCAATTCGACAGGAAGTAGTGGTATACATGAAGACCTTTCATTGACCTGATGTCAGGGTCGGTATTTTCGAAGACCGGCATGTCTGTTCCTCCTCGGAAGCTGGGAAGATACAATTGATTTTTGTAATATTCCAGTCAGTATACCTCAGCCATGAAGATAATCACATTAAATGCCAACGGGATCCGCTCGGCGGACAGAAAAGGATTTTTTGACTGGATGCCGGGACAAAGCGCCGATGTTGTCTGTTTACAGGAAATAAAGGCGCAGACCGAACAACTGGACGACCGGGTTCTGCAACCGGACGGATATTTCGGGTATTTCAACAGCGCGCAGAAAAAAGGCTACAGCGGCGTTGCCCTGTATTCCCGGCAGGAACCGGAAAGTGTGAGCGACCGGCTGGGCTGGGACACGGCGGACCTGGAAGGGCGCTTTATCCAGGCGGATTATCCCGGGTTCAGCGTCGTGTCCCTGTACCTGCCGTCCGGCACCTCGGGTGAAGAACGGCAGACCATAAAGTATGACTTCATGGCGCGCTTCGAGCGGGTATTGGCGGACATCCTGCAGCAGGAAAAAGAATTCATCATCTGCGGCGACTGGAACATCGCCCACAGGCAAATCGACCTGAAAAACTGGCGCAGCAACCAGAAAAACTCGGGTTTCCTGCCCGAGGAAAGGGCCTGGATGGACAAGGTGTTCGGTGAGATGGGGCTGGTCGATGCATTCCGCGTGGTGAACCGGGAGGCGGAACAATATACCTGGTGGTCGAACCGCGGCCAGTCGTGGGCAAAGAACGTGGGATGGCGTATCGACTACCAGGTGGTCACCCCGGGGCTGGCGGACAGGGTCAGGGACGTCTCCATCTACAAGGAGCAGCGTTTTTCGGACCATGCCCCGCTGATCATCGAATACGAGATATGATCGGGATACTTGGGGTCAGTCCGTAAAAAATTGCTCCTGAAACGAGAAACTCAAGGCTACGGTCTCGCCTTCGGGGATGATATTCAGGTCAAAGTTGAGGGTTTCTTCGTTATTAACGGAAGTTTCGGCGATGTAATAGATTGCTCCGTTACTGCTTAACTCCCGGGTATTCAGGTTCTTCAGTTGCCGGTTCAAATTGGTCGCAGAGGCTTCCACCTGCGCTTTCACCGGTTGCCCTGTCGTGCCCATGACTTTTTTGAGCACCGAAATATTGATGATGGCCCGGTTCTTGCTGCGGCGGATTTTGTAGAGCCGGGCGACCTCAGGCGACAGCAGGTCCGTGGTAAAGGCGGCATAGTGGATAGTGTAATCACCGAAAGTCTTTGATTGCTCGGCGTTGACGGTCAATCCGGCTACCGTTAACAACATTGCGATCAGGGCGATTGTAATGCGGGACATCGGTTACTCCTTGTTACTGGGAGATCAAGCATACTATACCAGGCCGGAAGCTGGCAACAGGGTTATGGAACCGGCGGCGGTAGCGGTGTCAGCCGGATAAAACCCGACCCAGGTCTGCGAGGGGTCTGACCAGCAGCATCAAGAACAGTTGCAAGGCGATAAACACCAGGATGGGAGAGAAGTCGATGCCGTGTGTGGAAGGCAGCAACCTGCGGGCCGGCCGTAACAGGGGTTCGGATAACTGGTACAGGAGTGCCGTAACCGGGTTATACGCGCCCGGATTAACCCAACTGAGGATGATCTGAACGAAAATGACGAACATGAAGATATAGATGATCAGCTTCAGCAGTTCGGCGGCGCTGAGCAGGAGCAGGCCGAAAAAAGCGAGAGTGACGCCGAAGGCAATCAGGCTGGTAAGAAACAGTTCAACGGCCTGGAGCGCTATCATCAGGATAATGCAGGACCAGTCCACCCCGGCGTACCCCGGAATGATTCGGCGCAGCAGGCGCAGGGGCGGGTTGGTCGCCGCCAACAGGAATTGTGAGACCGGGTTACGTGAATCGGCCCTGACGGTTTGCAGCATGAAACGCAGGACTACCAGTAGAATGTATAAGGAAAAAATCGTATTGATCAGGAACAGCATGGCATCGGACAGGTAGGAGACCCCCACCTTTCAATCCCCGTGTTTTGCAAGTTCTACCGAACGGTCCCGGCAGGCCGCCAGCGCCCGGCGCAGCAAAGGTTCCAGTCCCCCTTCCCTGAAAACCTGCAACGCTTTCTCAGTGGTGCCGCCCGGAGATGTGACCCGTTGCCTCAGGGTAGCTGCTTCCTCGCCGGTCTCCTTCAGCATTCTTGCCGCGCCAAACGCGGTTTCAACACTGAGCAAATGCGCCTGCTCCCGGGACAAGCCCATCTCCGCGGCCATCTTCTCCAGCAGTTCGACAACCAGGAAAAAATAAGCGGGACCGCTGCCCGAGACGGCGGTCACGGTATCCAGTAGCGCTTCATCGTCCACCCAGACCGCAACACCGACCGCCTGCATGATATGCATTGCCATCCGGCGCCGGTCCGCGCTGACGTTCGCCGCGGCGTACAGGCCGGATGCGCCGGCGCCCAACAGGGCAGGCGTGTTGGGCATGGCGCGCACCACCGGGCAGGCGCCGCCGAGCGCCTTGCTGATGGTTGCGCTGCGCACACCGGCGGCGATGGACAGGACCAGCGGACGTTCTGCTTGCAGGGCCGGCTTCACCTCGGCCAGTACGGCCGTGACGGTTTGCGGTTTGACGGCCAGCACAATGACGTCGGCGCCGGGAACGCCTTCGGCTATCGCGGCCGTGACGCGTACATCATGCCGTTCCGCCAGTTTGCGGCGCTGATTTTCGTCCGGGTCAACGCCGGACAGGGAGGACGCAGGATGGCCGTTGGCGATAAGTCCGCTGATGAGGCTGGTCCCCATGTTGCCGCAACCGAGAAAGGCGATCTTCTGATTCTGCATAACGTGAGCATCATATCAATGTTTGCGGTCCAAGTGGGGACGGACTTAAAGTCCGTCCCCGGTAGCAGGGGTCCGGCGCCGGTGGCTTCGGCATCTACCGTGTTCGCGGTCCGAACAACGCCGTACCGATCCTGATAATGGTCGCCCCCTCAGCTACGGCGGCGCGCATATCATTGGTTGTTCCCATGGATAAGGTGTCAAGCCGGTAGCCCTTGTCCGTAAGCTGTTCCTGCAGGCGGCGGGTGCGCAGGAAACCGCGTCGTTGTTCTGAGAAATCCTCCGTGGGCGCGGGCAGCGCCATGAGCCCCCTCAAATTGAGCCTGGATAATGGAAGAACTTCCCCAGCCAGTTGTTCCACTTCGTTCGGGTCGATGCCGGACTTGGTGGATTCAGCATCAACGTTGACCTGTATGCAGATATTCAGGGGAGGCAGGTGCGC
>CAYOEQ010000218.1:0-3961 GCA_964402775.1 uncultured Enterobacteriaceae bacterium | reverse complement strand
GGGAGTCCTTATTAAAGGTTCACAGTCTTGAAGTCATGCCGGCCAAGTATATGCACGGGGCCGGCATATAACAAGTGAATGCCCGGCGCTTTGTCCGTGAATGTGGAAATAGCCCGCCTTATCGGCAGCAGACGACCTTGCCGTCCTGGATCACCAGTTCCGGGTAGACCAGGGCCTTGATGTCCTGCAACGGGTCGGCGCTGAGTACGATAAGATCTGCGCGCTTTCCGGTGGCGATGCTGCCCAGTTCATCGTCGAGTCCCATGGCTTCCGCGGCGCGCAGCGTCGCCGCCTGGATGATTTCGCCGTTGCTCATGCCTGCCGTCCGGAAGGCCTGCAGTTCCTGCAGGTAAAGCTCATCGATGGTTTCCAGGTCCTTCACGTTGGAGTCCGTCCCGACCGCGAAACGCACGCCGGCTGCCTTCATCTCGCGGAACTGGTCCATCATGGTCTCGTAGGTATGCCCCAGGTTCTCGGCCAGCCATTCGGGACTCTGCTTTTCCGCGTTGGCCGCGTATTCCCCGTCCAGTTCGCGCAGGTGAAAACCCAGTGTCGGTATGACGTAGATGCCTTTTTCCACCATGGCGTCGATTACATCGGCGCCGCCATAGGGATACATGTGTTCGGTGCTGTCCACGCCGGCCTCGACTGCGATGCGGCCCGATTGTTTGTCGAGATCATGGGTGCCGCCGATGTGGGCGGTGACCCGCAGGTGGTAGATGTGGGCTTCATCGACTACCGCGGCCATTTCCTCCGGTGTCAGGAACGGGGCGACCTTTATCAGGTCGGCTTCCAGCTTGATCGCTTCCCTTACCCGTTGCCGCAGTTCCCAGGGGCCGTCCGCTTCCACCGCCCAGAGGGGCGGATGCAGCGGCTGAAATTCCGATCCATGGCCGCCGGTGACGGTGATGATGGGACCTGACGTGTAGTAGCGCGCCCCGCCCATCAGGCCGGCGCGCTGGGTGCGTTTCAACGAATACCCGATCCATTCCCGCGCGCCCACGTCGCGCACCGTGGTGACGCCGATTTCCTGGTAGCGTTCGAGGAACCGCTCCGAGCGGATCGCGTTGAAGATATCGTCATCCAGGCGCCTGGGGCCGGACAGCATGAAGGTAACGTGGACGTGCAGGTCGAACAGGCCGGGCAGGACCCATTTCCCGTCCGCGGAGAAAACCTCCGTGCCGGGCTCACCGGCCGCCTCCCTGCCGAGGCTGCGTATCCGCTCCCCTTCGATCAGGATTCCGGGATTCTCCCCCGGCTGCGCACCGGTGCCGTCAATGAGAGTGCCGCCGTCGATGAATAACCGCTCAGGGCTTTCAGTTGTTTCCGTGTCCGCGGCGAAACCGTTGCCTGCCAGCAGCAGGTACAAAACAATTCCTGCGAGAGCCCGCGCCATTCCGTGCCGGCTTAAAAGAAGTTCAACCGTATCGTTCCCCCGAACCAGCGTGGCGGGTTATAGACGCCCTGGCGAAACCTGAAGCCGGGGAACGGGTCCGCCTTGATCAGGTTGGTCTCGTCCGTGAAGTTCTGGACGAAGAAACTCGCTTCCCACCTTTCATTGGCGGGTTTGTACGTCAGGCGGGCGTTGGTGACAAAGTGCTCGCCCATGTCCGAGGAAGGATCATTGAAATTTGTCCGGTACTGGTTGTCCGACCACAGGAAGTCCCACAGCAGGCTCACGGTGCCGCCGAAAGCGGGCTGTGTGAATCTCGCTGCGCCGTTGAAGGCAACATTGGGCGAGAACCCCATGTCGACGTTCCTGACGACGGTGCCGTTGAATATGTCCTTAATCTCCGTTTCAAGCAGGGAGATGCCCAGGGAAAGCTCCAGGGGTTCCGTGGGATAAGCCCTGATCTCGATCTCGGCGCCGTAGTTTTCCGCTTCGGCGTTTCTCATCGCCCCGCTTAATCCCACCCAGTTCCATGCCTGGAAATCATTGTAGTCGTAATAGAAGACAGACGTGTTCACCCGCGCCCGACGGTCGAAGATATCGATTTTGAACCCCGCTTCATAAGCCCACAGGGTCTCGTCCTCGTACTGGACGTCCTCCGGTGTCGGCACATTGTAAAAACCGTTATTGAAGCCGCCGCCCTTGGTTCCCCGGACGATCTTGGCGTAGATCAGCCAGTTCTCCCTCGGCGTCCAGTCAAGTTCGAGGTTTGCCGAGACCAGTTCATCACTCCGGTTGACCAGGTCGCCGACGGCTTCCTCGACGAAATTACCGGCCGCGTTGCGGAACGCGCCGAAAAATGTGTTGATCGCTTCATATTTCTTGTCGTCGTTGGTATACCTGACCCCGGCAAGGACCGCCAGTTGCGGCGTAATATCGTATTCGACATGGCCGAAGATCGACCACGACTCAAGGTCCAGTTGCCACGGGGCGTCGAGGGCCCGCGGGAAGCCGAAAAATCTGGCGGTGGGATGCGCCTCCGCATCCTGGTTCAGGTAAAAGAACCCCGCGGTCCAGCGTAATTTCCCGACCTCCTGGTAGAGTCGGGCCTCCTGGGTCCAGATATGCTGATCCACCGGGAACCCCGCGGTACACATGTCATTGGGCCCGCCATCGCAGTCCTCGAGATTGTCACGGGTTACCCAGGCGTAGCCGGTGAGCGAGGTCACGGTGATGTCATTGGGCATGTCCCAGTCCATCCGGATCAACCAGTTCAATACTTCGGATTCCACTTCCTGGCCGCCGTCGGTATATACGGTGCGCGGCGCCTCTGCCCCGACCTGGCGTTCGTTGAACCCCAGCGTGTCAAGCCCGTCCAGGTTCAGGTGCTGCAGCCCGGTTGCCGGATCGATATAGGCGTTTTCGTGGTCGGTATATAAAGGGATTACGTTGATATCGCTGTACTGTACCTTGGCCAGGATCGAAAGGTCTTCATTGGGCGTATACAGGAATTGCACACGCCCGGTCTTGGTGCCGTAGTCCGTGCCGTCCTTGAATTCGGGATTCAGGTTTTTCACATAGCCGTCGCCGTCGTGGTACAGCATCGAGGCGCGTACCGCCAGGTGTTCGGTGGCAGGCGCGTTGATCATGCCTTCAATCCGCACCTCGTCATAGGAGGCGTAGGTGGCGTCAACATAGCCCTCGGCCTCCCGCGCCGGTTTCTTGGTGATGAAATGGAGCAACCCGCCGGTCGTGTTTCTCCCGAACAGGGTCCCCTGCGGCCCGCGCAGCACTTCGACCCGTTCCAGGTCGTACAGGGCAAAATCCAGCCCCGCGGGCGGCAGCATGTAGAATTCGTCGATATACCCCACCACCGGGGATTCATGGCCGTCGCCGAAATCGCTCAGACCGATACCCCGGATAAAGGTATAGGAGTTGGCGCCCCGGCCCTGCGTCGAGAAGTTATACACGCTCGGCGTATGGGCGACCACGTCGGTGCTGGCTACCAGGCGGAAATCCCGGATTTGATCGCCGCTCAGCGCAGTGATCGAAATGCCGACGTCCTGCAGGCTCTGTTCGCGTTTTTGCGCGGTGACGACGACTTCTTCGAGGATTGTTGCCGCATGGACAGGAAAGAGTGATGTGATAAGACAGGTAATGCACAGCCGAACGAGTGTTGTTTTCATAGGCTTGCTCCCGATTTCCCCCCGTTTACAAGTCTGAAATTATAGGAAGGACGCGGGGGGAATTGTAATCAGAATAATGAATACAGGTATATCATCCAGGCTTATTATTGGAATATCGTGTCGCCTGCAGGGGCAGGCTTGACCCTCTCTTCCGTCATGCCGGACTTGTTCCGGCATCCAGTAGAATATTGTGTCGCCCATTGGGCGACCCTTTATAATATGTAACAGGTGATATGACCATGGCGGACAAATACAAAACCTTTGCCGAGCAGTTTTATCTCGAGGAAGCCGGTTTTTTCCGGCGCCTGAAACGTGACGTGCGCCTGTTGATCCATCTCCTCAAAACCATCGTGATGTGGACCAGGGCCGGCAAGGTCAGGTCGGA
>CAYOEQ010000217.1:0-3979 GCA_964402775.1 uncultured Enterobacteriaceae bacterium | reverse complement strand
CCCGAATACCCTGGTAACGCAGGTTGAACAGGTAACGGCGCCGGTTTACGTAGCCCGAGTGCACATTGTATTCATCACCCGTCCGGAAGATGTTGTGCGCGCCGCCGTAAAGCGTTGCGCTGACGGCCGAACCACTGACTCCGGTTACCAGGCCGAAGGAACCGTCCGTGACGTTCTCCACGACGTCACCCGGTCTTACGCCGTCCTGGACGAAATCCCTGCCCGGGTCCCTCAGCCGGTCTGTGCCGGGTGATCCGGCAGTGCCGGCCAACAACCGGGTGGCCTGACGCATCTCATAGTTTTCGCCCCGGGCCGGGGAACGTGATGCGGCCGTCACCTGCCCCACGTTCAATGTCGCGGATGATGCAACATGGGTAACGACCACCATGTGTGGCTCATCAACCAGGTCTCCCGGTTTTATTCCGGCTGAAATGAAATCACGAGCGTTGTCATTCAATACGGTCGCGGAAGACCCTGAAGCCGCGATCCCTTCCAGGAGGGGCGCTGTTTCGCCGGCGCCGGTGCAATCCACCACCCGCGCGTTAAGCCAGGCGCAATAGCCGTTTTCGGGGTTGACGCCGATTACGCCTGTATCCGCCGATGACATGAGCGATCGCGTCACCGCCGCGGCATAGCCGGGATGAGTTTTCGGAGTGAGTCCCGTGATCGCGTGCGGGGCTACGGTGTTGACCCTCCACTCCACATTGAAACCCGTCGAAAATCGCTTACCCGGTTCATGAACCGCCAGCAATCCCTTCCTTGCTGTGGCGCCGGCGTTGTAACGGGGCAGCCGGTAGACGTCATTCTCACTGAAGCTGCCAGTACTGCCGAAATTCAGGCCGGACACGGTCAGTACGGCCGGTCCTGCCACAGCGTCGACGCGGCCGATTGAACCGTCGCTGAGGTTTTCCACCAGGTCCCCGCCGGCTATTCCCCGGGCAATAAAATCGGCCGTGGGGTCTGCCAGGGTGAGGTTGGCGCTGCCCGGACCGGCTGTCCCCGTATTACTGCGCAGGCGGTAGTCCTCCCCAAAATCAATATCATTCTCCATACCGCCGCTCAGCCCGCCCAGCGTCAATACCATCCTTTCAATGGCCGCGACGGTCCCGCTTGAACCATCGTCCAGGTTTTCGACCACGTCACCGGGCACAACGTCCGTGTCCCTGAAATCCCGCCCGGTATCTTTCAGGACCAGCCCGGAACTGCCGGCGCCGGCCGTACCCGTAAGGTGAGCGGCAAGCCCCCGCAACTCGATAAAATAGATGTCCCCCCTGTCAAAATCGTTTTCCTCCCCGGCTGCAAGGCCGTCAAGTTCCAGTGTGTTCCTCCTCACGGTTGTTACAACGGCTATCGAACCGTCCGTGACGTTCCTGACCAGGTCGTTGGCGCCGACTCCCCAATCGATGAAGTCCCGGCGCCTGTCGGTGAGCGTATCCGCATTGTTGTTGCCGGTATGGGAACCGCGTAATACCCGGTTATCGGCATGGGGGTCGGCAAACGGAGCCGGGCGGGGGTAAGCGGAATGATCGGCCCGGTAACGGGCCAGCACTGCGCGAACTTCATTGAGCACGCGCCGTTCCACCACCGCCATCAACTCCGCGCGGGTGATGACGGTGACTTGATCATTGCCCGCGGCGGTAGAAAACCTGCCATCGGCAACACCGGTGTTCTCCCCTTCCAGGTAATCGGCGGCATTATTGCTCGGACGCCGGTACTGATCCGCAACAGGCGCTCCCGGCGCCATGACTACCGCCACTACATCACTCGCGCCATCGACACTGAGCTGTCCCGGCGTTTCACTGTTGATAACCGCGTGGTTGGACCGGGTATTCCTGAAATCCGGCGACAGGGCATACCACAGCCTTTCACCACTGCTGTCCCGCGGGTCATCCAGTCCCAGTATGGCGAACGGCAAACGGCCCAGGGTCGTTCCGGTAGTCGCCGCGCAATTCGATTCCGGCCGGCCATCGTTGTTCCTATCGGGACAGGGTAAAAACCCGGGACCTTTCTCCGGGTTGTCGCGCAGGTCGGGATAATTCATCGCATAGGACAACAAGGCCCGCTTTGCCTGGTTCAACGCGAGACCGTTGCCGGCGCGCCGGTTATAGACCTGTGCGTGTCCGTTCAGGTCCGACAAAAGCAGCCAGGAAGAGCCCGCTATCAAGGCCAGCATGAAGGCCAGCAGCGCCGCCCCTTGCGCTGAGCGCAGGCCGGGAAGTGGGCGGGGGGAAACAGGAATCACGGGGCGATACCCTCCAAATCGGTAACCGCGCCGGATTCCGGGTGCCAGGACTGGCCCGGTTTGAGCTTTACTGATTTTCCGCTCACAGGCACGCGAATAGCTGTCTCGTGATCCTGCAGCTCACCTGTTTGCAGTTGCCGGGAATCCAGCACCACGGTCCCGTCCTGCTCCTTGATCCATGCCGTGCGCGCACCGTCGTTCCTGTAAATCAGGCCCTTGAGGGTGATGACAGGCGCCTCATCCGGCCCGCGGGACATTCCGGCCTTTGAATGTTCGGCGTGATACCTGCCTGCCATTTCCCCGGTTTCCGTTCCGGTTCCTCTCCGGCCGCCCGACGTCCGTCTGTGCTCTTCTCTCAACTCCTGCAACCGATGCCGCTGTTCCGGGGTGGTGAACAGTCTTCCGAATTGTTGCTCATCGGCGGAAAAACACCATTCCGATACGATGATCAAGGCAGCTATCAGCCATTTCCCTCTTTGCACTGACAACTGACGGTCGCTGTCGTATCGTACGGGGGCAATGTTACTCTGACCCCGGGATTCAGGAACAGGTTTCATATATTCGTCTCGCCGCCGTCCGCCGGTTTGACGGTGAACCACTCCAGCAGGCAGTCGGCGGTTATATTTCCGGCAACCGGGTTATCCGTAAGTTTCACAAAATTGCGGGTCATTTCGCAGCTTGAAACGGTATAGACGCCTTGCGCACGTTCATCCAACAGGTCAAGCAATGCAAACAGGTCTCCTTCGTGCAGCAACTGCATGCTCAGGGTCATTTCGCTGACAAACACCCTGTACTTGCCGGGTGGCGACGCAACGCCGGGGCGATAGGGTTTCTGCGCTTTTATCTCATAACCAAGGGATGGCAACCGAAGCGCGTCGCCCGCATCCTGCAGCGTTTCAATCCAGCTCAACCTGCGCTCCTCGCCCGACAATCCGTTTTTATCCAGTTCCGCGAAGCGCGGGAGATAATCCCGGATGACCTTCTCTTCCTCATCCACTGCCAGGTAGCGGCGGCTGGTTTCCGCCAACCGATCACTGTGGTAGAGGTAATCCCGCTCCATCCGGCTTTCGAAGACGGCGCTGCCGGCCAGCAGGGAAGCGCCCAGCGCAGCAGAGCCGGCAAACAGAACCACGGCGCCACGTAAATACGGCCACTCAACATACTTGAATTGCATGTTCACGAAGCTCCGAACAAGTCCATCCCGGACTTGTTTCCTTCATTCTCCAACACAACCTTCAGGGTAAATTCCGCCCGGTTTTGCAGGGACTGTGTATTACCCTGCAAGTCCGCGCCGGAACTGATATCCAGGGGCAGTCCAACGATAACAACGCCATATACCGCCTCCCGGCCGCGCAGGTCTTCCGCAAACCGGTTGATTACATCCATGGCGTCCCTGTAATCTCCGTTAAAAGGTTCTATGCGTCCCTTGAGCAGCGCGGCCTGGTAAAGGGAACGGACGGGGCCGGACACATCCATGGCGACCGGTAAATCTGCCTGATCCGGGTCCCCGGCATAAGCCGTATCCGGCTCGTCAGTTACCGTCCAGGACAACCTGCTCAACCGGATGGATGGAAACCCGTGCAGGCTGCGACCGAGCACGGTAACCATGCCGGTTGGCGATGTTTTGTTTTGCGCAAGACTGTCCGCAATCATGACAGCCGTCTTCAGGTCGGACGGAGCAACAGGTGTTTCCGGGAGGCGTTTCCTGGCCAGTTTATACGCTGCGGCGTACCTGTG
>CAYOEQ010000216.1:0-3982 GCA_964402775.1 uncultured Enterobacteriaceae bacterium | reverse complement strand
TGGGATATGGTTAGGATTCCTTTCTTTTTATTTTTCAGGGGAAAGTTGACCAGGGGAGAAGGGGCCAGGGCAGAGAACCCCTCGAAAATTCAAACTCGAGGTAGGGGTCCGCCGACCTAGGGTGTGGTGGGGTACATGTGCCCCACCTCGGGACTGAAGACGGCAACCCTCTACCCCAAGGGGGAGCAGGGATATAGGCCCTCAAAGTTCGGCCAGGGCGCGTCGCCGTTTTTGCCCCCAAATGCAGCAAGGCCCCTTGTCTTTGGGCCCCTAATACTCGGAGGGAGGGGGTGGTATGCAATTTGCCCATGCAGGGCACAACTCCCCCACACCAGAGGAGGGTCCCCTGTGATTTTCGTGCCGATCGCACGACGTCGATCGGCATTTGGCACATTCCGTTTTTCGCGCACTGCTCGGAGTACGAGCAATGCATCACTTCGGGGTCGCTACCACAGGTGGGCCCACCCCTGGTGCACATTCCCTGAGAGTTTGGTGGAGCTGCGCCCACTCCTTCTGGGGGTCACCCCTGCCCTATTTGATTTTCCCTCGAACCTGAAAATCGACTTTCACCCAGGGGTCAGCTACCAGAAGGAGCGGTCCGATCCGGACGCCGACTTCACCACACCTGCTCCTACCCCTGGTGCACATTCCCTGAGAGTTTCGAGGTGGTGGGCCAACTCCTTCATGGGGCTACCCCAGGGGTCCGTGCCAAAAACGGCATTTGGCACATTCTGCTCATTCGTGCGCCACAAGGAGCACGAGCAATGCATCACTTCGGGGTCTCTACCACAGGTGGGCCCTACCCTGGTGCCCATTCCCTGAAAGTTTGACGGAGCTGCGCCCACTCCTTCTAGGGGTGACCCCTGGGGTGTTTGTTTTCGAGGGAGAAAATACCAGGGGGATTGCTGAAACTTCGGGGGCAAAAACTGTCACGACCCCTGGCCGAACTTCGAGGGCCCATAACTCCCCTCCACCTCGAGGTATCAACCCGAAATTTTTTGTGCCAAGGTGGGGAACATGTCCCTGACCATGTCCCATGAGGTGGAGCACCTGCCACCACTTTGAATTTTCAGGGGGTTCTCCCCTGGCTCCCTGCTCCCCTGGGTCAGTTTCCCCCTGAAAAGAAAAAGAAAAGAATCCTAACCCTCACCCAGGGGCCCTGCCAGCAGCTCTGGGGGAGAGAACTGTGTGCCTCCCCCAGGGGAAGGCCAGGGCCTGCTTCTCCCAGGGGAAGGCTGAGATTTCCATCTAGGCAAAGTCTTTGACCCAGGGGACAGGACCCCCAGGGAGTGGTGGTAGGGGGTCCGGGTCGCCACCAGACCTGCACCCCACCCAGGTGCACCTCCCCTGAAAATCGGGCGGAGGTGCTCCCACTCCTTCATGGGGTCACCCCTGGGGTGTTTGTTTTCAGGGGAAACCTGAAACCTGAAATGTTTTTCTTCTAGGATAGCTTTCTGAGGGACGGGCACTGACTTTGACTGCTTGCCACTCGGCCCCAGGAGGTGCTATCGACGTGCGGTTTCTTGGAGAGGGTGGGGGAGGTGTCCGGCCACCCGACCCAAGAGGCGGCGAGGGTGTGGTGCAGGGGGTGGGGGCAGGGCAGGGTGCCAAAGCCAGATCTGGGGTCCAGAACACCAAAAAGTGCAACTTCTGCCCCCTGCCACTCCGGCTGCGTGGGGAGTTCGGGCGTGCCGCCTCTCAGGTGGGTGCACCAGGGGTGTCCCCTCATGGCACCAGAAGGGGAGCACCCAGGCTCCATTCCTCTGGGAGTTACTGGGGGAAGAGTGGAAAACACACCCTGTTCTGAGGGGGTGCCAAATTGAAACTCTAGGCCTAGGGTTAGGTAGTTCTCCTTGAAGGAACGACTTGCCGCCCCAGTATGGTGCACAGGCAGGTCCCCCGGAGCAAGTTCCAGCTTTGCCGGTCAGTGGCTCCCCTGCATCACCCCCTGCTGTGGGGCCAAAGTCCCCAGGTCTGGCCGTTTTTCCAGTTTCTGACTTGGGGTTAACTTTCGTCCCCCCACAGCTCCCTGAGTCCTGACCCGAACGACTCCTTACTCGATGTGCACTGAGGGTGGGGTGTCCTGGTGTCAAATCCTGGTGGGCAAGTCGTTTCCTCCAGAACTCTGGGCGTGGCACCCTTTAGAAGTCACCAACCCCCTGTTTTTAGCCTCTTTTTTGACTTTGAGCCCCCACAGCTCGAAAAGTCGAGGGATGACCCATACTTTTTTTTCCATTTCATGAATCTACACGCTCCCCTGCATGTCTCCAGCGAGTTTGACAGAGATCGGACCGTTATTAAAGCCGTGAGAGGTTTCCCGCCTTTTTTTTCCAAGCTGGCACAAATTTCGGATTTCGTGACTTTTCTTTGGGGGCTCAGTACGCGGCCCCCTGTGGGCCGATCTTCTTCTAACTCACGAGTTTTCTTCTTTGGGGTGTCCTTGAGGTCTCCAGTGAGTTTCGTTAAGATCGGCCCAGGGAAAGCAGAGATAGCGATTCCAGAACTCACTTCTTGCTCAAGATGGTCTAGTGGGCTTGCATTTGACACAGCTCCGTAGCTGTTTCTGAGATGAAACTTCTGAAACTTTTTTCTGGAGGGCTCCTGAGGCACTTCCCTTGGGGCCACACCCTCGAAACTCACCAGACTTGTGGGGAATGGTCCCGAGCTCGACTCCAAAAAGTTGGAAGGGGGTACCACCCCAGGGGCAGGAGTTATTAAGGGAAGAAGGAATTAACATTGCAGTCAATGGGATTGATGTGGCCTTCTGGCGCCTTTTTTGACAGGGCTCTCCAGGCTGTTCCCCTGGGCGCACCAGGTCGCCGATCACATATTTTGTGGGGGGTACCAGGGTGCACCCCTCCAGCGAGCGGTGACCCCCCACCCCCAGGGGGAAGGGAGCTAGGGGCTGCGAAAGAAACAACCAGAAGGCCAGTGCAACCTAGAACATTATTAAGGAGTACGAGCAATAACAAGGCAGCCAGGGGCCAGAGGCAAGCCTCCCTGGGCAGGATTGCAGCCAGGCCCCTTCCCTATTTCCCCTGAAAACGGCATTTGGCACATTCTGCTCAGGGGGACCCAGGGGACAGAGGGAGGGCCTCGGGGGCCAGAGGGGCATCTCAGGCCCCCAGTGCAGGAGGGGTGCATTGCTCGCACTCATTTTTTGTGCACAGGGGTGGGATAGGGTTAGGACTTTCTTTTTATTTTTCTTTTCCAGGGGAAAGGGGACCAGGGGAGAAGGGGCCAGGGGTGCAGGGGTGCATTGCTCGTACTCCCCTGCACTACTTGCCCTGAAAACGGCATTTGGCACATTCTGCTCTTCTGCCTCTGGAGGGCCTCGGGGGCCAGGGGAGCATGTCTGGACCCCAGGGCAGGGAAGGCCCATGGGTAAGAGACACTTCTAGGCTGGACTTTGACTTTTTTCGATTTTCGAGGGGAAGGGGACCCAGGGGGAGGGGAGAACCCCTCGAAAATTCAAAGTCGACGCAGGGCTTCGCCGTCGGAGGTGGTGGTGGGGAACATGTGCCCCACCTTGGCGCAAAAAATTTCGGGTCGATCGCTCGAGGTGGAGGGGAGTTATCGGCCCTCGAAGTTCGGCCAGGGGTCGTGACAGTTTTTGCCCCCGAAGTTTCAGCAATCCCCCTGGTATTTTCTCCCCTGAAAACAAACACCCCAGGGGTCACCCCATGAAGGAGCGGGCGCAGCTTCTTCAAACTTTCGGCGAATGTGCACCAGGGTGGGGCCCACGTCTGGTAGGGAGGGGAAGGTGGTGCATTGCTCGTGCTCCTTGTGGCGTGCAAAAGAGCGGAATGTGCCAAATGCCGATATTTTCACGGACCCCTGGGGTAGCCCCCTGAAGGAGTGGGAGCAGTGTCACTAGACTCTATGGGCAG
The DNA here is from genome assembly GCA_964402775.1 of uncultured Enterobacteriaceae bacterium. Lineage (GTDB taxonomy): Bacteria > Pseudomonadota > Gammaproteobacteria > Eutrophobiales > Eutrophobiaceae > JAAXHV01. The sequence goes on along the minus strand of CAYOEQ010000216.1, from coordinate 92 downwards.
GTGCACCAGGTGGGGGAGCAGGTCTGGTGAAGACCCGAAGTCGATACCTCTCCCCTGCTCCGAGCAGCGGCCTGACGAGTGAATGTGCCAAA
>CAYOEQ010000215.1:0-3986 GCA_964402775.1 uncultured Enterobacteriaceae bacterium | reverse complement strand
ACCCCGGGTGACAACATCCTGCAACACCGAAAAACAGCGGTTCATAGCGGCTGTTGGGTTAAGCCACTCTGTGATCTCTGTGCCCTCTGTGACGACACACATGAGTCCTGCTGCAACAGGTCTTCAATACTGTTCAATACCTGCTCGGGAGTGGCCGGCGCGTGCAACACCGGACTGAAGCCTGCGCCGCGCACGGAGGCGACGGCGTCTTTCAGCGCATGGAATACCGATATCGCCAGCATCAACGGCGGTTCGCCCACCGCCTTGGAGCGATAGATCGTCTCTTCCCGGTTCCTGCCCCAATCGACCAGTTCCACGTTATATTCCTGCGGCCAGTCGGCGCCGGTCGGGATTTTGTAGGTGGACGGAGCATGGGTCATGAGCCTGCCGGCAGGGTCCCACCACAACTCCTCACCGGTCAGCCAGCCTGCCCCTTGCAGGAAACCGCCTTCCACCTGTCCCATATCGATAGCCGGGTTCAACGACTCTCCTGCATCGTGCAGGATATCCACCCGCACTATCCTGTGCTCGCCGGTCAGGGTATCCAGCAGCACCTCGGTCACCGCCGCGCCGTAGGCGAAATAGAAAAACGGGCGGCCGGTCAATGTCTGCGCGTCATAATTTATCTTCGGGGTGCGGTAAAAGCCGGTCGCGGACAGGGAAATACGCGCCAGGTAAGCCCGGTCGGTCAACTCGGCAAAATCGACCAGGTCTTCGCCCACCTGCACGCCTGCCGGGGTAAAACGCACCTGCTCCTCCGGCACGCCATAGTGTTGCGCGGCAAACCCGGTCAGACGCTGCCTGATTACCATGGCAGCCGCCCTGGCCGCCATACCGTTCAGATCACTGCCGGACGAGGCGGCGGTTGCGGAGGTGTTCGGCACCTTCCCGGTGTTGGCCGCAGTGCATTTTATCCGGTCCCGGCCGACCTGGAACTCCTCGGCAATGACCTGGGCGACCTTGGTGTACAACCCCTGCCCCATCTCGGTGCCGCCGTGGTTCAGCATGATACTGCCGTCGCGGTACACGTGCAGCAGGGCGCCGGCCTGGTTGTAGTGCGTCGCGGTAAATGAAATCCCGAACTTGACCGGAGTCAGGGCAATCCCTCGCCTGAGGATGCCGCCGCCGTCATTGTACGCCTGCACTTCCCGGCGCCGTTCCCGGTAACCGGACTTCATTTCAAGCTCATCCACCAGTTCATGGATGATGTTGTCCTCCACGGTCATGCGGTACGGCGTCACGTTCCTGTCGTTCTTTCCGTAGAAGTTGATTCTGCGCACGTCCAGGGGGTCTTTATCCAGGAAACGGGCAATTTCATCGATGACGTTCTCGATCCCCATCATCCCCTGGGGTCCGCCGAAACCCCGGAAGGCCACGTTGGACGCCTTGTGGGTCTTGCAGCGGTGGGACGTTATCCGCACGTGTTCCAAGAAATAGCAGTTGTCGCTGTGGAACATGGCGCGCACGTTGATGGGACCGGACAGGTCAGCCGAACGCCCGCAATCGGAGGCCAGTTCCAGGCCGATGCCCTCAATCATGCCGCGCGCATCAAAGCCGACACTGTAGTCGATGCGAAAACCATGGCGCTTGCCCGTGATGGTCATATCGTCGTCCCGGTCGACACGTAATTTTACCGGCCTGCCGGTCCTGTACGCGGCCACTGCGGCAATCACCGCGAACAGGGCCGGAGTAGTTTCCTTGCCGCCGAAACCGCCACCCATGCGCCGGCACTCGACCACCACGTCCTTGGAGGACTTACCCAGGGCGTGGGCCACGAGGTGCTGTACCTCGGTCGGGTGCTGGGTGGAGGCGTGGACCAGCATGGCGCCGTCCTCCCGCGGGAACGCAACGGCGATCTGCCCTTCCAGGTAGAAGTGATCCTGGCCGCCCGTCCGCAAACGGCCCTGTAACCGGTGAGCCGAGCCGGCGATCGCCTGCTCCGGGCGGCCGCGCTCAATGGTCTGCGACGGGATCACGAAGGATTGCTGCGCCATGGCGCTGTCTATATCCAGGATGGCCGGCAGTTCCTCGTAGTCAATCCTGGCCCGGCGCGCAGCCTTACGGGCGTTGTTCACCGTATCGGCCAGGACGGCAAACACGGACTGCCCCACGTATTCAACCAGGCCGTCGGCAAATACAGGATCATCCGCCAGTATGGGGCCGTGGTTGTTGTCGCCGGGGATATCCTCCGCAGTGATGATCTCCACCACTCCCGGCGAGGACCGGACGTCCGAGAAATCGATATGCCTGATGCGGGCATGGGCTTTTTCGCTGCAGCCTATGGCGGCGAACAGCATCCCCCTGGGTTCCGGCTGATCATCCACGTATTCGGCTTCGCCGCTCACGTGCAGGTGGGCGCTTTCATGGGGCAGCGCCGCGCCGGCGCCGGGGAGTTTCCTTGTTTCCGTCATCGTGCCCATATCCCGGCCTCGACTCCTGTCGTTTCCAGGTAGAACCGTTTCAGCAGGTTGCCTGCCACGCGCCGGCGGTATGCGGCCGAGGCGCGCATGTCGGTCAACGGTTGATAATCCTCAGACAGGGCCTCGATCGCCGTTTCGATCGTTGTCTCGTTCCAGGGGCGGCCGCGCAATGCGGCTTCGCAACGGATTGCCCTTTGCGGGACCGCGGCCATGCCGCCGTAGCAGATGCGCGCTTCGGCAACCGCGTCCGCCTCGACCTGCACCCAGTATGCGCCGCAAACCGATGAGATATCCTGGTCGTAGCGTTTGGCGATCTTGTAGGAGCGGAAATGCCTGCCGCTTCCCTGTGGTAAGGGTATCCTGACGGCCTGGACGAACTCTGACGGCTGCAGGGCTGTTTTACGGTAGTCCAGGTAAAATTCGTCCAGGGGTAACCGGCGCGTGGTGCTTCCGCATCGCAATACCAGGCCGGCGCCCAGGCTGATGAGCGCCGGCATGGTATCGCCGATAGGCGAACCATTGGCGATATTGCCGCACAGGGTTGCGGCATTGCGGATGGGTGGTGAACCAAACCTGCGCACGATTTCATACAGTTCCGGATAGTGCTTTTCCATGGCCGCAAACGCATCGGTAAGACTTGTTGCGGCGCCGATCTCCAGGCAATCTCCGGTTTCATCGACGTAGTCCAGTTCAGCGACCCGGCCCAGGTAGATGATGACGGGAAGCTCCCGGTATGCCTTGGTAACCCACAAACCCACGTCGGTGCCGCCTGCCAGGATGGTGGCGTCCGGATACCGTATCAACAGTCCGGCCAGTTCGGAGAGACTCCCGGGGGCATGAAACCTGCCGCCTGCCGTGCTATCGGGGCATCCTGCAGCCTGCAAACCGGAGTTGTCCCGATCAGATAACTCAAGTGAACCACCGGGACGGATATCTTCGAGACGCCGCGTCAACTCATGTTCATCGAGCAGGTCCCGTTCATAGTCGTACATCCTGCCCGCGGCGCTGATGATGGGCCGGTAACCGGTGCAGCGGCAGAGGTTCCCCGACAGCGCATCATCGATCTCCGCCCGGGTCGGTTCGGCGTTGTTCCTGTACAGGGCAAACAGCGACATGACAAACCCCGGAGTACAGAAGCCGCACTGGGAACCGTGACAGTCCACCATGGCCTGTTGCACGGGATGCAGTCCGTTCCTGCCGAGTTTCTTCAGACTCTCCACGGTGTACAGGGCCTTGCCGTTCAGGGTCGGCAGGAACTGGATACAGGAATTCACGGAGCGGAACCGCACCTGTTGTCCGTCCAGCTCGGCAACGACAACGGTGCAGGCCCCGCAATCCCCCTCGGCGCAGCCTTCCTTGGAACCTGTGCGTTGCAGGACGTCCCTCAGGTAGTTCAATACGGTGGTCGTCGGCGCAACATTTGCGACTTCATGCACAGTATCGTCCAGCAGGAAACGAATTGTCCCGTTTTCCGCGCCGTTGGCGTTTGTATCGGGCATGGCGTCAACTACCGCGGTAAGTGCTGTAGCTCCAGGGCGACACCAGCAAGGGCACGTGATAGTGCTC
>CAYOEQ010000214.1:0-3991 GCA_964402775.1 uncultured Enterobacteriaceae bacterium | reverse complement strand
TATGGAGGCATAGCAAAGCGCGTCCTGAAATCAAATCCGTCCCCGTTACAAGGGGAGGTGCGTCCGGGGACGGATTTGCAGTATCGGGGAAGGTTTACCCGTCCCCTTACAACATTACTTATATCAGTTATAGTCGTAGGAGAACCGCACGCCGAAGGTGCGCGGCCGGTTGGTCACCACCTTGGGAATGAACTGCAAAGTATCGACGTGCAGTTCGGCTCGCTCGTTGGTAACGTTGTCCACGAACAGTTCCGCGCCCCAGGTATCGCTTCTCATGCCTACTGCCAGGTCCATGAGGACATAGTCATCCTGCACGTACCTGCCGTTTTTGCAGGTGACGGGGCTGGCGACCGTCCCGCAATTTCCACCTACGAAATCGCCTCCTTCAGCAGCAATCCCAAGGCCCGAACCACGACCATGGGTGCGCACGAGTGTATCCTCAACCTGGAAAGCGCTACCGGTGATGCCGGACTTGCTCTCGCCGGTGTAACTGAGTCCGCCGGAGAGGTAAGCGCTGGCGCCACCCATGACCGGCACGTCAAACTCGTAGCGCGCCCGCAGGTTGCCGGAAAAATCCGGGGTGAACGGCAGTTCGCTGCCCACCGGCACAGCTATACCGTCCAACTGCGGGTTCAGTCGGGTAATCTCGCTGTCGATGATGCTCATGGCGCCGGCGATGGTCAGGTTGGCTGTTGGCTGCCAGGTGAAATCACCATCCATGCCCAGGATCTCCGCATCGCCCACGTTCTCGATGAACACCAGGAAAGCCACGTTGGCCGGGTCAAAGCGGGACACCTGCAGGTCGTCTATCTCAGAATAGTAGCCGGTGGCATTGACCCGCAAGGTGCGGTCAAAAAAGTCCGCCTTTATGCCCCATTCGTAGTTGTCCATTTTATCGGTAAGAGCAACGGCCGGCACCCGGTAGCCTTCGTATGGGCCCGTTTGCCTGTTTGACAGCTTGCCCGCGTTGCGGTTAGTGACCGGCGGACGGAAACCCTGGCCGAAGGTGGTGAACAACAAGATGTCATCCGTTGGCTTCCAATCCAGTGAGGCCCGGAAGATGACATCGGATTCGTTCAAAACACCGTCACAGTCCAGACCGTTCACGTTCAGGCTGCCGGCCTCAATGTCTGCCAGGACTGCTTCAATATTGGCCTCGGTCCTGAAGTCGCCACCGCCTGTGCCGTTACCGTTCAGGGCTTGAATTGCCCTGAGTCCTTCTTCCCCGCAGCCAAGGGCGCGCAATCGTGCAGTCACGTTATTACCACCAGCCGGGGTTGTAGGGTCAAAAACATCAGACCCCCTGGGTTCATCAGGATAGGGAGTTCGTTCAGGGTAATTACCGGAGTTGTCGCAGCCATCCGCTCCATATTTGCACCTGAAGGAAAAGGTGCTGGCGCCCTTGAAATCGAAATCGATATCGTACCAGCGCGCGCCGAAACTGGCGGTCACGGTGGGCGTGATATCGAAATCAAGCTGGCCGAACAAGGCCATCTGCTCGGTCTTGCGGGTGTAGTCGTTGACGAAGCTCACCCTGGGGTTGAATAACTCACCTCCTGCATTGGTTCCTTCCACTGCGTCGCCTATCAGGCCCAGGGCCGGCCAGGCGCCGTCGCCATCATCCCGGGTAGCGGCATCCTCGAATGATGAGGTGCCGCGGGTTGTCTGTTCGTCAAAAAACGCGCCGGCCGTCACCCTCATGCGGAATTCATCCGGCATGGACACGCGAAACTCCTGGGTCACGCGCTTGTTTGAATTGTTGTCGATGTACTGCGCCTCCGGGTCGTGGCAGGTCACCGGCGTGCTGGTGGCGCCGGTCCTGGCCCAGGTGCCGTCATCCGCATAGCCCGGGCACAGGTAATAGACCTGGTAGCCGCCGCCGTTGGTGTATGCCGAGTAGTCTATGAGAGACTCCATGTCACGGTCCAGGTAGCCGATTGTGTAGATCATATCCAGCTTGCCGATACGGCCGTTCAGGGTCAGGGTGGTCAATCCGAACTCATCCTCACTGGTATCCTCGGTGAAACGGGTGACGCTGCTCTTGCCGTCCAGGTTGGGGTCGTAGGCGAACACGCCGTCCGTGTCCAGGGATTGCTGGGTATGCTGCACCAGCATGCCGAAATTATCGGTGGGCTCATAAGCCAGGCTGAAACGCCCGCCTATATACTCGGCATCGTTAAAGTCCTCCTCCACCAGGTGGCTGTTATCCGCAAGCTCAAACTGGCTGGCCGGGCTCACCGGCGCTGCTGAAATATCATTGCGGTTGAGCACTGCGATGAGTCCGCCGCCGTTGGTATCCCAGCCGCCAGGGATGACGTTGCCGCCGGCGTCCAGGTTGCTGACATTGTCGATCCAGCCGGCCTGGTCGTCACGGTAGGCGGCGATACGCACGGCCAGGTCGTCCGTGAGGGCCACGTTCAGGTAGGCTTCCTGGGAGTTGCTGACGTCGCCACCCTTGGTGGTAGACACGTCGGCCCTGGCCCCGGCCTGGAACTCACCCTGTACCGGTTTATTGGTGATCAGGCGCACCGTGCCGGACTGGGAACTGGCGCCGAACAGGGTGCCCTGGGGGCCGGGCAATACTTCAACCCGGTTGAGGTCGGTCGCATACACGTCCAGGTTGCGTCCGCCGAAGGAAACCGGCATCTCATCCACGTACAAGGCCACTGCCGGCGATGATCCCTGGATCGCCGAGATGGTGACCTTCGATTGCTCGGTGGCGGCCCCGCGGATGTAGATCTCGCTCTGCCCCGGTCCGGTGCCCATGGTGACCACGTTGGGCAGGTACCTGACGTAATCATCGAAGGTGCTGATACGCAGTTCCTGCAGGTCCTCGCCCTGCAGGGCGGAGACCGATACCGGGATGTCCTGGGTGGATTCGGCGCGCTTGGTCGCGGTGACTATAATTTCCTCGATCTGGGCGTTGGCGGGAGAACTGACTGCCGTTGCAGCGAGGGCTGACAGGATCGCGTAATTCAGCTTGTTGCGTTTGAATTCGGCTTTATTGGACATGCTCTATACCCCTGGTTTGTGCCTTATTGTTTCATTATAGGAAAGGCCTATTTTACCACAATCCCTGAACCGACATTTATTATACTCTATGCGACATTGTTGGAAATTTGAGACGCATCGTTCCAGGCCGTGCGCCTGCGGTTTAACCGAGGGTAGCCGCTCCTGTTACACATGTTACACATAATTGACAGTTTATGTCGCATTTGGATGCAACAATGTCGTGCTTTTATATACATGGAAATGCTGTCTAATTCAGACTTGCGCGGAATTTCCGGCATCCGGGAGACATGACAGTGACTATTCAAGAAGCGGCGGTAGATAACTGGGTTGAGGACCAGGAAGAAGAACTGGTCCTGTCGGAACTCGACGATTCCGAGTTGGTGGAGCAGATGCACGACGACCTGTACGACGGCCTCCGGGACGAGATCGTCGAAGGCACGGAGCTGCTGCTGGACCGGGGCTGGGCTGCCGACAAGGTGCTGAACGAAGCCCTGGTCGGCGGTATGCAGATAGTCGGGATCGATTTCCGCGACGGCATCCTGTTCGTGCCGGAGGTGCTGCTGGCGGCCAACGCCATGAAGGGCGGCATGGAAGTGCTGCGCCCGCTGCTGGCGGAGACCGGGGCCAAACCCATCGGCAAGATGGTGATCGGCACCGTCAAGGGCGACATCCACGACATCGGCAAGAACCTGGTGGGCATGATGATGGAAGGAGCCGGTTTCGAGGTGATCAACATAGGCATCAACAACAGTGTCGAAGACTATTTTGCCGCCCTGGAGCAGCACAGGCCGGATATTCTCGGCATGTCGGCCCTGCTTACCACTACCATGCCCTACATGAAGGTCGTCATTGACGAGTTGGTGTCGCAGGGCATCCGCAACGACTATATCGTCATGGTCGGCGGTGCTCCGCTGAACGAGGAATTCGGCAGGGCGGTCGGCGCAGATGCGTACTGCCGGGATGCGGCGGAAGCCGCGGA
>CAYOEQ010000213.1:0-3997 GCA_964402775.1 uncultured Enterobacteriaceae bacterium | reverse complement strand
CAGATACTCAAGGTGCATATGCGCAAGGTCGCATTGGCCGATGACGTGGATCCCTCCATCATCGCGCGCGGCACACCCGGATTTTCCGGGGCTGACCTGGCCAACCTGATAAACGAAGCGGCGCTGTTCGCAGCCCGGGCCGACAAGAAACACGTCGATATGGAAGAGTTTGAACGGGCCAAGGACAAGGTGATGATGGGCACTGAGCGGCGTTCCATGGTGATGAGCGATGAGGAAAAGAAACTCACCGCCTACCATGAAGCAGGCCATGCCATTGTCGGACGGCTCGTTCCCGGCCATGACCCGGTCTACAAGGTCACCATAATCCCGCGCGGGCGCGCCCTGGGCGTGACCATGTTCCTGCCGGAACAGGACAGGTTAAGCTACTCCCGGCAGTTTTTGCAGAGCCAGATCTGTTCCCTGTTCGGCGGGCGTATCGCCGAGAGCCTGATTTTCGGGGAAGATGCCGTGACAACGGGCGCGAGCAACGATATAGAACGCGCCACGCTGCTGGCAAGAAACATGGTGACCAAGTGGGGTCTCTCCGAAAAAATGGGGCCGCTCGCATACCAGGAGGATGAAGGGGAGGTCTTCCTGGGGCATTCCGTGACCAAGCATTCAACTGTCTCCGCGGCGACGCAGAATGATATAGACGCAGAGGTGAGACGCCTCATTGACCTGAACTATCAGCGCGCAAAAGAGTTGCTCGAGGCACACATGGATAAGCTGCACATGATGGCGGACGCCCTCATCAAGTATGAAACCATCGATTCCGGCCAGATTGACAGTATCATGGAAGGAAACGAGCCGGGACCGCCGGCGGACTGGGGCAATGATAACAGGACGCGCGGCAAACAGGCCGGATCCGACGAAACACAGCAGAAAGATGAAGGTGAGCCAGTTGAAGGTCCTGCCATTGACGGGCCGGCAACACCTGCCTGAAGCATAACAGGACAACCACGGAACAGGTCAGGGGTTGGATATGCAGGTTAATTCGCGCAAATATTTCAGTACGGACGGCATTCGCGGCAGGGTCGGCGAGGAACCCGTCACGCCGGATTTCGTTATGAAGCTGGGCTGGGCCATCGGCAAGGTGCTGCGCGAAAAAACCGCGGGTCCCATTCTTATCGGCAAGGATACCCGTGTGTCCGGTTACATGTTCGAATCGGCGCTGGAAGCAGGATTGTCCGCCGCAGGTGTCGATATCCGCCTGCTCGGGCCGGTGCCCACGCCGGCCGTCGCCTACCTGACAAAAAATACCCGCGCCGAGGCAGGGATTGTCATCAGCGCTTCACACAACCCTTATTTCGATAACGGCATCAAGATCTTTTCCAGGAATGGCAGGAAGCTGTCGGATGCCGTCGAATTACAGATAGAAGAGCAACTGGCCAACCCGATCATGGTTGTTGAACCGGACAAGCTGGGCAAGGCGCGCCGGATCACGGATGCGGCGCGCAGGTACATAGAGTACTGCAAGAGCAGGGTCGATTGTGACCTGGGCGGGATTCGCATGGTAGTCGATTGCGCCAACGGCGCGGCCTACAGGATTGCTCCCAGGGTATTTGAAGAACTGGGCGCTGAAGTCCATGCGATCGGCGTGGAACCGGACGGTTTCAATATCAATGACGGGTGCGGCGCTACGAAGCCGGAGCGCCTGCAACAAATCGTGCTGAACAAAAACGCGGACGTCGGCATCTCGCTGGACGGAGACGCCGACAGGTTGATCATGGTCGATCACAAGGGCCAGCTTGTGGACGGTGATGAACTGCTCTACATCATTGCCAGACACCAGAGAAAGATGCTCAACGGGGGCGTTGTGGGTACCTTGATGAGCAACCTGGGGCTGGAACGGGCGTTGCAAGAGATGGGGTTTGATTTTTTCCGGGCGAAGGTGGGGGATCGGTATGTTGCGGAAATGCTGGATGAAAAGAAACTGGTGCTGGGCGGAGAGCAGTCGGGCCATATCGTAAACAGGAATTTTTCCGATACGGGTGACGGCATCATTTCCGCCCTGCAGGTATTGAGCGCCATGCGGCACACCGGGGAGAGTTTGCACTCGTTAAAAGCCGGCATGCAGAAATTTCCCCAGACATTGATGAATATAACCTTGCGCAAACCGGTGCGGCTCAAGGATTATCCGGAGATAGACGGGATAGTGAAAGAAGTTGAAAAACAACTCGAGGAGCCCGGTCGGGTATTGTTGCGCCCATCCGGTACCGAGCCTGTGCTGCGGGTCATGGTGGAGGGCCGTGGCGCCAGGAAAGTCCGTAAGCTGACGCGCAAGCTGGCCGGGGATATTGACGAGTTGATCAGTGGATAAAAATTCCCGGCTGAAACGTATCCTGGTCGCGGACAAGATCTCCCCTGAAGGCAAGGCTTTCCTTGACGGGCAGGAGAATATTGCCGTAGATCATCTCACCGGTCTTGACGAAACTGCGTTGTGTGAAAAGATTGGCGAATACCATGCCGTCATCGTACGCAGCGCCACAACGATTTCGGCAAGAGTCATAGACGCGGCCGGCAGGCTCGAAGTGATCGGCAGGGCCGGTATCGGAGTCGATAATATTGACGTGGACCAAGCCACGGGCAAAGGCATCGTCGTGCTGAACACGCCGGACGCCAACGTGACGACCACGGCGGAACTGACCCTGGCTCACCTGTTTTCCCTGAGCCGGAACCTGCCCCAGGCCAACAGGTCGGTAAAAGCCGGTGAATGGAAACGTTCCCGCTTCATGGGAGTGGAACTCAGCGGCAAGGTCCTGGGTATTATCGGCTACGGTCATATCGGCAGGATAGTGGCGGCCAAGGCGCTGGCGCTGGAAATGCAGGTGATCGCATTCGATCCGTTCGTTACCGAGGAAAAGTTCCTCGCCGATGGCGTCACCGGTGTCGGGCTGGATGAACTTGTGAGCGAAGCGGACTATATCAGCCTGCATTGCCCGCTGAATGACAAGACCCGCAATATTATGAATGCCGACCGCATCAATGCCATGAAACCCGGGGCGAGATTGATCAACTGCGCGAGGGGCGGTCTGGTCGACGAGGAGGCGCTGTATGATGCGCTCAGCAAAGGGAGTCTGGCCGGCGCTGCGCTGGATGTATTTTCCCGCGAACCCCCCGAGGATTCACCCCTGCTGACCCTGGATAACGTGCTGCTGACGCCGCACCTGGGGGCGTCGACCCGGGAAGCGCAGGCCGCGGCCGGTATGGAGATTGCCCAGCAGGTCTGTATATATCTGAGGACCGGCGAACCCATTAATGCAATCAACCTGCCGGCGGTATCATCCGAGGAACTGGTGAAGCTGCAACCGTACATGACGCTGGCGAGACGCCTGGGAAAACTGCTGGGCCACATGATTCCCGGCTCCATCCGCCAGTTGGAAGTGTCACTCTTCGGCAACGCGGCTGAGCGGGACATGACGAGCATCTCCACGGAGGGGCTGGTGGGGTTATTGAGCGTCCATATGTCCACCGAAGTAAACCGGGTGAACGCGAAACATATCGCCGAGCAGCAGGGATTGAGCCTGGTGGAGGCCCGCGGGGGGGAACATCCGGATTACCATTCGGCGGTAAGCCTTTCGGTTCATAACGGAGACCGGGAAACGCGGGTTGTCGGGACACTGTTCCACAGGAGGTACCCGCGGCTGATCAGCATCAATGATTACGAGATTGAGGCCGTGCTGGAAGGCCACCTGCTGGTTACCCGCCACAATGACCAGCCCGGCGTGGTCGCCGCCATCAGCAACCTCCTGGCCGGTGAACGGATCAACATATCACGCATGCAACTGGGTATCGTCTCCGGCAGCGACAAGGCGATTGCAGTGATCGGGGTGTCCACCCCGCTGAACGATAAACTGATGGACGAACTCGCTCAAATTGAGGCCATCAACAAGGTGATGCAGGTCAGCCTGTAGTTTAATGCGTATCAAGGCTTTCAGAGGTTATCGCCCCGGCAGGGACAGGATTGCCAGGGTCGCATCGAGACCGTATGACGTAC
>CAYOEQ010000212.1:0-4044 GCA_964402775.1 uncultured Enterobacteriaceae bacterium | reverse complement strand
ATCTTGCCGTCGAGAAAGTTGGCCGCGTCATAATATCCCAGGACCACGTTGGCATCCGTCGTTGTTGCCCGCTCTCCATTCCGGGCATAACAGGCCGGGCCGGGGTCGGAGCCCGCGCTTTCCGGCCCGACGTGTAACAGCCCGCCGATCTCCACCCGGGCCACCGAGCCGCCGCCCGCGCCTATCGAGTGTATGTCGATGGACGGCAATGCCACCTTGGTCCCGGCAACGGTTTTGTCATCGGAATAACAGGGTTCCCCATCCCTGACAAGGGCAATATCAGAACTGGTGCCGCCCATGTCGAAGGTAATCAGGTCGCGCACGCCCGTAATATCCGCGGCATAACAGGCGCCGGCGATTCCGCCCGCGGGGCCGGACAGCACGCAACCTGCGCCCAGTTTGACGGAGTCTTCAATCGTAGCCAGACCGCCATGGGATTGCATGATCAATACTTCACCTTCGTATCCGTCCTGCGCCAGCCTGTCCTGCAGACGTTTCATGTAGCCGGACAGGACCGGGGCGATAAACGCATTGACTACCGTAGTGGAGAAGCGTTCGAACTCCTTTATCTGGGGCAGCACGACGCAAGAAAGGCTGGTGTGTACACCGGGCATTTCCTCTGCCAGCAGTTCGCCTATGCGGCGCTCGTTTGCGGGATTGGCGTAGGAGTGCGCACAGCAGACGGCAACTGCCTGGACTCCGGCGTGTTTCAGTGCGTCTATCCCGGCGCGTACAGACTGCTCATTCAGGGGAGTCTCTACACTCCCGTCAAACCGGATACGCTCTTCAACGGGCAACCGCAATGCCCGCGGCACCAGGACCGGCGCCGGCGGCAGCCGTACGTTATAACGCTCCGGTTTCAGCCCCTCGCGCTGCTCGATAACGTCGCGGAAGCCGTCGGTTACCAGCATCCCCACCCGGGCGCCCTTGCGTTCCAGCAGCGCATTGGTCGCAACCGTAGTGCCGTGGATAATCAATGCGGTTTGCGCCAGCAATTCTCCCCGGCTGAGTTCCAGTTCAGCAGCCAGAACAGACAACCCCTCGAGCAGTCCAATGGACTGGTCGGCCGGTGTCGTAGGGTGCTTGGCGATGCTGACGGCGCCGCTCTCGTCTACCGCGGCAAGGTCAGTGAATGTCCCGCCTATATCAATTCCTATTCGGTACACTGGATTCCCCGTGCGGCAGGCATGCCCTGTTTCAGGCGCTGACGAGTCCGTCAGCGATATCCGCGGCGCGGGCCCCGGGATCACGCTTTGCCGGGTCCCCGAAACCACCGCCCCCCGCCGCTTCTGCAAGCAACGTATCACCGGGTTGGATAATGACGCCTACCTCCTTGGTCTTCAGCTCCCGCACCGACCCATCCTTAGCGCGAATAATCCGGTACATGTGCGGTTTGCCGTCTTTCCCACCGAACAACCCGTACGGCGTATGGTACTTGCCTTCGCCTGCCGGTACGGAAAATACCGGTTCCTCAGTCTCAACCTTCATCTCCAGGGTGACGCCGAAACCGCCGCGCCGCTCCCCATCCCCGGCAGAATCCCTGCGGAATTCGTGCCGGTGAAAGAACAACGGAAAACGCGCTTCCATTACTTCTACAGGGCCGAACTTGAGACCGCCGCCACTGGCCAGTTCACCGATATTCGACCAGCCGTCAGCCTCCATCGAGGCGCCGGCCCCAGGGCGGGCGTGGAACATGTGCCAGATAAACGGTTTGCCGGTGCGCGGATTGACGCCCTTGAGCGCGATGCGGTAACGCTTGCCCCAGCCGGCCATGACGCGATCCGGACAGGCCGGCGCCAGCGCCTTGATGACAGCCTCGGCGATCTCCTGTGACGGATGGTTGGTGGACATGGTCACCGGCGCCGTGGGAAACGGATGCACCACGGTTCCTTCCCGGGTAATCACCTTGATCGGGCGGGATGCGCCTTCGTTTTTTGGCGTCTGCGGGTCCACCAGGTAGGCAATCGCATAATGCACGGACGACACCGTGTTGGCATAGGAAGAATTGACGAAACCGGTAACCTGCGGGTCGCTGCCGGACAAATCGACGCTGATGTTGTCTCCCTCTACCACCACCGTTGCCCGCACACCGATATCTTCCGTCCCGTGACCGTCATCATCCATGAACGATTCACCGTGATAGACGCCGTCGCGCCAGTTTCTTATACAGGCGCGTACCTGTATCTCCGAACTGTCCAGGATATGGTCCACGGCAGACGTCACGACATCAAGGCCGTACTCATGAACAAGCTGTTCGAAGCGGCGCGCCCCGACTTGCGCAGCGCCGATCATCGCCGATAAATCCCCCTTGAAATCGGACTTGTGGCGCACGTTCGTAGCTATCATTTCCAGCACGTCATCCCGTAATATGCCGCGATCATAGAGCTTGATCGGCGTAATGCGGATGCCTTCCTGCCATATATCCGTGGCAGCGGGATTATAGGAACCGGGCGCTGCCCCGCCGATATCGCTCTGGTGCGCCCTGTTCACGGTCCAGAATGCGGGTTCCTCCCTGCTGTCGATGAACACCGGCACAAAGCAGGTCAGGTCAGGCAGGTGATTCCCCCCGTGATAGGGATCATTGAGCAGCAGGACATCTCCCGGGTGGATACGCCCCGCGAAGAATTCGGCGACGGATTTCAAGGCAAAAGGCAAAGCGCCGACATGTAGCGGTATGTGCTCTGCCTGGGCAATCAGGCGGCAGTCGCCATCGAACATGCCGGTGGAAAAATCCCTGCTCGCATTCAGTATCTGCGAATAGGCGGTGCGCAGCATTGCCTCGCCCATTTGCTCATTGATGAAAAAAAGCCGCCGCTGTATGACCGAGGCAGTAATTTTATCGGTTGCAGGCATATAGGCTGATGTCCCGGGTGGCGTTGAGCTGCGTGATGTGACCGTTGTTAGTCCCGTTCCAACTGTAAAATGCCGGGGTAATCTGGCAATACCTCATTTGGGTTAACCTGGGGCCATGGGAAACTCACTCCGGCATTCACAGGGTTTGGCATGGGCCGTTCCATTGGTATTATAACCGGTGTAACATCTTCCGGCAGACCGGAAAAACTGCAGATTGCAATGGCCTCTACGCTGAAACGAAATAAAGACCGGATCGGTAAAATGGCCGATGCCGTGGAATCTATCGGAACCGCATATCTCTGGAGCAGGCTCACGGAACTGCTGGCGGGTGAAGTTGCTTTCGACCAGGCGGCATTATTTCGTTACGTTGACCATCTCCCACCGGAACGGATATTCGACGCCCAGCCGGGCCCGGAACGGGACAGGTTGCACCTGACCCTGTTGCGGGCCGCGTATCCTATCAGCCCATACATCAACAAGGTCATCTGGGCAGGCGGCGCCGATGATTTCTACCACATCCGGGACGTTGCGCCCGACGAATTTGCCGGGAGTGAGTACTACCGTGTCTATTACTCCGAGAAGCACGTCGAGGATGAGGGTTTGTTCTTCACCAGGATCGATCAGTCCCTCTCGATCGGCCTTGTGGTTGAACGGCAACTCCCGTCCACGCCGTTCAGCAAGATCGAACTGGCCATGCTGCACAAGCTCGCTCCCCTGGTGAGCGCACTGATTCGCCAGCACTCACGAGGAGCAAAGTCTGAAAGCAAGACGGCAGATAACGCCGGCTCCAACCGCATTTCCGAACAGATGAGCGGCGCGTTCATGCGTTTCGGCAGCAAGGCGCTTACGGAACGGGAGCGGGAGATTGCCGGCCTGATCCTGCGCGGCCACTCGTCAAAGGCAGCCGCGCGGGAACTGAACATTGCCCCGGAAACGGAACGGGTCCATCGAAAGAGATTATATGCAAAACTCGACATTTCCTCCCATGCGGACCTGTTCTGGATGTTTATCGAGTCATTTTCCTATTTTGACCCTGAGAGCACGGACGATCCCTTGCAGGAATACCTGCGCCTGAGGCGGGTGCAAGCGAGCTGATGACGGCTGGATTACATCACGTCGCCCTGTCGACTCCCGACCTGGAACGCTGCCTGTCGTTTTATTGCGGGGTGCTCGGCGGCAAACAGGTCAGTG
>CAYOEQ010000211.1:0-4069 GCA_964402775.1 uncultured Enterobacteriaceae bacterium | reverse complement strand
CGACATCATGCGCATGGCCAGTTGCTCGCCCGGCATCTCCATGCTGAAGACGACCGCGGACAACCCTTCCTTGATGACTGCATGTTCGGCTATATTGACGGCAAATGCAGTCTTACCCATGGAGGGTCTGCCGGCAACGATGATCAGGTCGGATTTCTGCAATCCGGCAGTACGCTCGTCAAAATCATCAAACCCTGTCGCGATACCGGTGACAGGTGTTTTCTTCCGGTATATCTCATCCACCCTGTCCAGGGCGCCCACCAGCAGGTCCTTGATACTGTTGTAAACCCGTTTCCCCCGGGTTTCCTGTTCGGCGATTTCAAATATGGTCTGTTCGGCAAAATCAAGCACCTGTTCGCTGCTGAACCCCATCGGATTAAAGACGGTTTCGTTGATTTTTACGGTGGCGGATATCAGTTGCCTGAGTATTGAACGTTTACGCACGATATCCGCATAAACGCCGACATTGCTTGCACTGGGGGTATTTTCCGCCAGTGCGGCAAGGTAGGACAGGCCGCCGGCATCATCCAGTTGCTGGTGGGATTCCAGCCATTCTGCAACCGTTACCAGGTCAAAGGGTTTTCCTTCGCCGTCAAGAGCATTGATGGCATTGTAGATAATCCGGTGATCCTGCCGGTAAAAGTCATCCGCCTGTATCCGTTCAACTACCTTGATAAGAGCGTCCTTATCCAGGAACAGACCGCCAAGCACCGACTGCTCGGCCTCAATGGAGTGGGGAGGTACTTTCAGTGACCTCGTTTCAGGATCAGGCGCGGTATAAGCGGGTTCGGCCATATCGGGAATGGCAACCGTGTTCAGCCCTCGGCGTTTTCCAGTTCGGCGGCAATGACGAGCTTGATTCGGGCAGCTACATCCGCGTGCAGGTGCAGTTCGACTTCATACTCACCCACCGACTTGAACGGACCGTCCGGCAAGCTGATTTCCCGTTTCGTGACTTCCAGGCCGGAATCGGCAATAGCCGCGGCAATCTCGTTTATCCCCACGGAACCGTACAGTTTGTCATCGGAAACGACTTTTCTATGCAGGGTAACTTCCAGTTCATTGAGTTTTTCCGCCCTGCCCTGTGCCGTAGCAAACGAATCGGCCTGTGCTTTTTCCAGTTCAGCCCGCTGCGCCTCGAATTTTTCTACGTTTTCAGGCGTGGCCGGCACTGCCTTGCCGTTGGGGATGAGATAATTCCTGCCGTAACCGGGCTTGACGTTGACCTGTTGTCCCAACTCCCCCAACTTGCCGATTTTTTCCAGTAATATCACCTGCATTGTTTTACTCCTTGGTTTTGGTTAAGCATAGCATAATCATTCGTTGTTATCGCCGATCCGGATCGGTTTTCCACCCAGGCAGGCATTCACGATTCCGGCACAACTCACAAACAACAGGATGAAGCGCGGCATTATGAAAAACAGGCCGTAGAGTACTATCAACCAGAGCCTGGAACGCGCCCTGGTATACAGAAAACCGTGTATGACGGAGATTCCCTGGAACAGGTACAGTACCAGCATCAGGATCACGGTGTCCCTGAGCGCCATTGACGTGGCGCCGGGTATGAGCAGTAATGTCAACAGACCTGCCAGCGTCGGGAAGACCAGGATTCGGGGCAGCCTCAACGCATAAAATTCTTTCCTGAAACCGCCCGGATTGAACAGTGCCGACTGCCACCAGCGCGCCAGTAACATCGTAATAATGAGGCTGATGACAAATCCGGAAGCAAAAATTGCCGACAGCAGCGGGCTGATCAACTGGTAAGCCTGTTCAAGCTGCTGGCGGGCGGGCTCCGACGTCGCATATTCCTTCCATAGCTCAAACCATTCATGCCACCATGTTTGTATATCTTCCAGCATTACGTAAATCAAGGCCGTAAAAAATACGCCGACGGTGCCCGCGCACAGGACCATCAACCCCTGGGATTGTGTGTTCCTCAATAATCCTGCGCACAGTATCACCGGAAGCCAGACGGTTGCCATAAATGCGATGGGAATGCCGGGCTGCAGGTTCAGCGCCATGGCAGGCAACGCTGTCAGCAGCAAGCAGCCCGCAGCAACCTGGAGTGCTGTAACAGGCCCCTTGCGCAAGGCCGCGAGGCCCATAGGCGCGCCACTGATGAAATAGGAAAAGGGTGAAATAAATATCGAGAATACCGTCAATACGCTGATCGCCAGGATCGCATGTACGCGGGTTCTCAGTATATAGTTGCCAAGCGCCTTCATCGCGTCCTTACTCGGAAGCGCAAGCTTTAATGAGCGTCGCTGTAGGGAAGCAGCGACAGGTATCTTGCCCGTTTGATTGCTGCCGCCAACTGTCTCTGGTATTTGGCCTTGGTGCCGGATATCCTGCTGGGAACAATTTTACCTGTTTCCGTAATATATGCTTTCAACGTATTGATATCCTTATAATCAATTTCATCTATCCCTTCCGCAGAAAACTTGCAGAACCGCTTTCTTCTGAAATATCTTGCCATGTCTCACCTGAATTCGTTAGTTAAGGAAGCCCTGATCAAGTCCGTCAACCATCCGTTTCAACCTCCGGTTCGTCAGCGGATGGACTGTCGGTTGTGCCTTGCGCGGGCGCACTTGTATCGGTTTCCGCCGCGCTGCCCTCATCCCCGGTTTCTCCGGCCCCGGAGTAGACCCTGGCCGTATCTTCACGGACAATGTTATCCGGATCGCCTGCCATTTCTCTTTCCTGTTCCTGCTCCTTGCTTTTCGCCAGGAGTGAAGGTTCCGTGATGGCGGCATCCCTGCGAAAAATGAGATCGCGGATAACGGCATCATTGAACCTGAATGCGTTATTAATCTGTTGCAAGGTGGCCTGGTCGCATTCGATGTTCATTAACACATAATGCGCCTTGTGGATCTTGTTGATCGGGTAAGCGAGTTGGCGCCTGCCCCAGTCCTCCAGGCGATGTATGGATCCCTGGTTCGACTCGATCATGGAACGGTACCGTTCGATCATCGCAGGTACCTGCTCGCTCTGGTCCGGGTGGACCAGAAACACGATTTCATAATGTCTCATTGTCATATCCTCATGGATTCAGCCTCCCGTCAATGCGGTGAGGCAAGGATTAAGGACGGGCAGTATAGAGTAAAGATACCAGGCTTGCAAACCGGGGATTTAGTTATTGGAAGGAATATCCGAAGTGGTGATTGAAAAGATCCTCAAATTCCTGCCGGGTAAAGCCATGATTCTGCGTGCCTCGCACTTCAATTTTTATTTTTCCCATCAGGGAGGCAATTCTGCCGGTTGTATCCCAGTCCAGTTCCTGCATCAGTCCGTATAACAGGCCGGCCCGGTAGGCGTCTCCGCATCCGGTCGGGTCGGCCAGGTGTTCCGTTCTGGCCGGCGGGATATCGATGCGCCCGGAACGGGTATGGATTATCGAGCCTGACGCGCCGCGGGTGATGATCAAGGTGTCGACCAGGTCCAGAACTGTGGCAGTGGTCAACCCCGTCTTGTCTTCAACCAGTTGCCATTCATAATCGTTAAAGACCAGCCAGGTCGCATACTCAAAACTGTTCAATAATTCATCGCTGGAGAGCACGGTGACATTCTGGCCGGGGTCGAAGATGAACGGGATATCCTCCTCGGCAAATTGCCTGGCGTGCTGCAACATCCCTTCCCTGCCGTCCGGGGCGACGATGCCGATACTGACGCCTTGCGCCATGGATACCTTGTTTATATGGGAATGAGCCATGGCGCCAACCTGGAACGTAGTAATCTGGTTGTGATCCATGTCGGTAGTGATAAAACATTGCGCGGTGTATGCATCGTCCATGACCCGGATATGGCGTGTATCAATATTGTTCTTTTCAAGCCATTCCCGGTATTCGGCAAAGTCGGTCCCCACTGTGCCCATAGGCAGGCAATCCGCACCCAGCAACCTGGTGTTATAGATGATGTTTCCTCCGGAACCGCCAAATTCCTGTTGTAATTCCGGCACCACGAAACAGACGTTCAGGATGTGTATTTTATCCGGCAGAATATCTTCCTTGAAACGTCCCGGATAGACCATGATTCGATCGTAGGCGAAAGAACCGCAGATGAGAGCAGTCAT
>CAYOEQ010000210.1:0-4070 GCA_964402775.1 uncultured Enterobacteriaceae bacterium | reverse complement strand
GATACGGTCCTGCACGTGCGTCAAGTGGATTTTGATCGAAGTGGTATTCACGATGCCGTCATCTATGACGGGCTGCGGCTGGAGCCCGGCATGAAATTCAATGGCCCTGCTGTGGTGCAGGAACCGTCAGTCAGTATGGTAATCCCGCCTGGTTACGGGGTTACCGTTGACAGGTTTGGCAATTATCACGCGGAGCGGCGTTGACAACCCACTGACGGACTCCGGCCCCTACTGAATTCCATATATTTTCCGCGCCCGTTCGGCGCTGATGTAGTCATTTTTCAGATCTTCGATAACTTTTTCCCTGGGCCTCCGACGCGGATTGCCGTATCCGCCGCCGGTGGCGGTGACAACCTTGACCACGTCGCCGCGGCCGAGCGGCAATGCGGTGCAGGATCGGTACCTTTCATCCCGTCCGTCCGTACGCACTACCCTGATGTAATTGGTTGTGCCCTCAAGACCGCCGTCCAACCCCCAGGGACCGTTTTCCGAGCGGACGTAATACACGGTTATCCACCAGTCATCGCGCAGGATGCGGTAGTCCAGGTTGATCCCCTTGCCGCCGATGAATTCACCCTCTCCCCCCGGCTCCCCGTTCAGGCAAAAGCGATCCACCTGCAGACCGTTTCTCTGTTCCGTAATCTCGACCGGGCAATTGAACGTATCGCCGTGGTGGCCGGTATACAGGGCGTTGATGCCGTCGTTGCCCCGACAGGCGCCCCAGCCGCCAAGTTGCGGTTCGACAATACTGTGGGGCTTGCCGGTTTCGGGATGGGGGCCGCCGATAAAGGTTCCGCAGATGGATGCATAATGCCCGGCCGGCAGGCTGTCTCCCAGCGCCGGGGCGAGCGCCTTCCACAGCAGGTCGAACAGCATGATGCCCACTTCGTAGTAAACGCTCATGGCCGAGGGATATTGCGCGGCGAACATCGAGCCCTCGTCGACCAGAACCCGTAGCGGTTTGAAGGTGCCCGCATTGGCGAAGGAACGCGGACTCGTGACGGCCTTGAAGATCATCTTGGCGTCAACAACCGTTGCTTCATAAGAAGTGTTGAAGGCTGATTTGCTCTGTTCCGGATTGCCTCTCAGGTCAACGATGAATTCGTCCTGCGTGATTGTTACGACGACCTTGATCGTGCGGCCGTCATCAAGCACTTCGCTTGCGGAAAATTCGCCTTTCGGCAATGTTTTCAGCTCGCTCCGCGCAATCTCCTCGCCAAGCGCTATATAGTCCCGGATTGCGTGGAGCACGGTGTCCTTGCCGTATTTTTCGACCAGTCCCGAGAACCGTTTTTCCCCTGCGCGCATGGAAGCGACGCCTGCCCAGAAGTCGCCCATGGTCGTCTCCGGGAGGCGGCTGTTCATCCTGATGATATCCAGCACCGCATGGTTCGGTTCGCCGCGCTCAATGACTTTAACCGTGGGGAGTTGTATCCCCTCCTGGTATATTTCCACGGCTTCCGGACTGATGCTGCCGGGGTAAGCGCCTCCGATATCCGTCCAGTGCGCCTTGTTGGCAAGCCAGCCGATGATGTCCCCGCCTGCAAACACGGGGAGAATCAGCACGACGTCGTTCAGGTGGCTGACGCCGCCGTAGTGAGGTATGTTGGAGATGAATATATCGCCGTCCCTGATCTCATGGCGGGAGCCGAATTTTTTAATGACTGTTTTTATGCCGGGTTCAAGCATGCCGATAAAACCGGGGATGCCGTTGCCTGAGCTTGCAAGGTTTCCCTGGGCGTCGGTCAGGGCCACGCCGAAATCAAGGACTTCATAGATAATGGAACTCATTGCGGTCTTGCGCATCGTGGCGAACATCTCATCCGTAATGGCCTTCAGCGAGCTCTGGATTATCTTGATCGTGATTGGATCGTATGTAGTGGCGGTTGTCATGGCGCGGTCTGTTGAATGGTAATATGCAGGTTGCCGTATTCGTCCGTGCGCGCGGATTGGCCCGGGAACAGCACCGTTGTGCTGCCGGACTCTTCGACAATGGCAGGGCCGCTGAATTCGGCTCCGGAGGGCAATTTTACCCTGTCAAATATTGTCGCCTCGCAGATGCCGCGCTCATCAAAATCCACGATGCGCATGCCCTTGACGGCGGCGGCAATATCTTCATGGCCGGATACTTTTGCAAGCCGGGGCCGGTTAACGGCTGCGTAGGCGATGAGGTTGTAAGTCACTATTTCCACCTCGTTATCCAGCCGGTAGGTATATTCCCGTTCATAGGCGTCCCTGAAACGGCCGATCAATTCCCTGACCTCCGCCGGACCCGTGTCCCCGGATGGCAGGCTGACGCTGATAGTGTGCTCCTGGCCTTCATATCGCATATCGGCCAGGCGTTCAAAATAGATGGAACCCGCGTCGATGCCCTCTTCCAGGTAAGCTGAACAAGCCTGGTTTTCCATCTCACCGACGATCCCCGCTATTTCATCGGCCTTCGTTTCATCGAGCAAAAGCGGCCTGGTGCGAACATAATCCCGGCGCAGGTCCGACATCAGCATGCCCCAGGCGGAAAAAACCGCGCAATGGGCCGGTATTACGACTTCCGGTATGTTCAGTTCAGCCGCCAGCGCGCATGCATGCATGGCGCCGCCTCCACCGAAGGCGACCATGGTAAAATCCCTGGGGTCATACCCCCTGTTGATGGAAACCAGCTTCAGTGCATTGACCATATTGTGGTTGGCAATGCGGATCATCCCGCGCGCCGCTTCCTCCGGTTCCATCCCTGTTTGTGTCCCGAGACGGGCCAGCGCCGCGCGTACTGCGCCTGTATCAGGTTCCATACTTCCACCGATAAAGTAGTGGGGGTTGATACGCTGCAACAGCAGGTTGGCGTCCGTCGTGGTCGGTTCCGCGCCACCCCGGTTATAGGCTACCGGGCCCGGCACGGCGCCTGCGCTGCGGGGTCCGACATGCATCCTGCCGTGTTCATCGACCCACCCGATAGATCCGCCGCCGTTGCCGATCTCGACGATATCGACGACCGGCGTCATCACGGGATAACCACTGGAAAAATCGCTTCGCTCCACCACGTAACTGTTCGTTGTCGAGACCCTGCCGTGGTCGAGCAGCGAGCATTTGGCGGTGGTGCCGCCGACGTCGAAAGCGATGATATTTTCAATGCCCAGCAGTTTACCCAGGGAAGCCGCGCCCAGCACGCCGCTCGCCGGCCCCGATTCCACGATTGTAATGGGTGTTTCCCTCACCGAATCGACCGTATCAATACCGCCGTTCGAGCGCATGACGTAAAACGATCCTGAGAACCCTCTCGTTTTCAGGGCATTTTCCATATCCGCCAGGTACTTCCCGGCGCCCGGCCGCACATACGCACACAAGGCGGTCGTATTGCTGCGCTCGTACTCGCGCCACTCCTGTGACAACTGGTGTGAGGCGACACACGCAACTCCCGGCCACAACTCCCGCACCTTCTCCTGAACTTTCTTCTCATGAGAAGGATTGGCATACGAATGGAGCAAGCAGATTGCTACGGCTTCAACGCCTTCGGTCTTGAAATCTTCAATGACCGGCGGCAAATCTTCGAGCCTGAGTTCGCCCAGTACCTCTCCCCTGCAGGACATGCGCTCCCTTACCTCGCGCCGCAGGTAGCGGGGGATAAACGGCTCAGGTTTACGGTAGCGCAGGTTAAAGAAATCCGGACGATTACCGCGGGCAATTTCAAGCACGTCGCGAAACCCGTACGTGGTAATCAACCCGGTCCTGGCGCCCTTGCGTTCCGTCAGCGCATTGATGACCACGGTGGTGCCGTGGGCGAAGAATTCGATGTCGGCATAATCCAGGCCCGCCTTGTCAAGCGTATCCAGGACACCTTTCTCGAAGTCCGGGGGTGTCGTGTGTGCCTTTTCGGTCCTGAACGACTGTATGGCGCCGGACTCATCGTCGATCTCGTAATAGACGAGGTCGGTAAAAGTCCCTCCCACGTCCGAAGCCGCCCTGATTCTTCTCACGCTGTCATACCTGTCTTCGAGTCCACCTGTTCAGACTTGCAGTCATCCGTGATTATTGATGGGCAAGGATCATTGTCAAGCCACTCGTTAGGGTAGCTTGTG
>CAYOEQ010000209.1:0-4088 GCA_964402775.1 uncultured Enterobacteriaceae bacterium | reverse complement strand
TATAATTCTCTCAAAAACAGTTACATAGCTTGACTTCTTAAAATAAAACTGAGATAATTGTCGCCGTAGCGCTTAAACACAATGGCCCGGCAGATGCTGCGATTAATCTCAACTTATTGTTTACTCCTGATTTTTTCCCTGCCGTCCGGCGCGGAGGAGAGCGTCCGGCTGAAAAATATCCGGGTCTGGGCCGCCCCTGACAATACCCGGGTTGTCTTTGATGTGACCGGTCCGGTTATGCACGACATCGAGCTGTTATCCGGACCTGACCGGGTCGTTATCGACCTGCAAAACACAGAACCATTCGCCGAATTGCCGCAGCCGGTCCTGCAGGATGGTTACGTACGGAATATCAGGCACGGACAGCATCGCGGTTTTCTCAGGGTCGTCCTGGATTTGAAGAAGCAAGCCCGGGCAAAGAGTTTCCTGCTGGCGCCGAACAAACATTACGGCCACAGGTTGGTCGTGGATATATACGATACGGAAGAACAGCAGGTGGTGATAAAGGAGGCAGCGCCGGCCCCTGGGCATCGTGACGTTGTAATAGCTATTGATGCCGGCCATGGTGGTGAAGACCCGGGCGCAATAGGGCAGCGCGGCACCCATGAAAAAACGGTAGTATTGCAGATCGCAAAAAAGCTGGCTCAAGTGATAAACCGCGAACGCGGGATGCGGGCGGTATTGACCCGGTCAGGTGATTACTACCTGCCGTTGCGCAAGCGCATCGAACTGGCGCGCCGGCACAAGGCAGACCTGTTTATTTCCATACACGCAGACGCGTTCACCAACCGCAGGGTAAGCGGTTCGTCCGTGTACGTCCTGTCAAACCGCGGCGCCAGCAGCGAGCACGCCCGCTGGCTGGCTGAGCAGGAAAATGCTTCCGACCTGATCGGCGGTGTCAGCCTTGACGACAAGGACAGCCTGCTGGCTTCGGTGCTGCTGGACCTGTCCCAGACGGCAAGCCTGGAAGCCAGTATCGACGTGGCGGAAGAGGTCCTGACAGGCCTGAAGAAGGTGGGCAGGGTACATAAGCCGAGAGTGGAGTCCGCAGGTTTTGCCGTGTTGAAATCGCCTGATATCCCTTCACTGCTGGTCGAGGCCGCATTTATTTCCAACCCCCAGGAAGAGAAGAAACTGAAAAGTTCAGCCTACCAGCGCAAACTTGCCTCGGCAGTGGCAGCCGGCGTCAAGCGTTATTTTGAGGACAATGCGCCTGACGGCACATTACTGGCGAGCCAAAAGCAGGTTGTAGCGAGCAGGAATTAATTCCTAATTCTCAATGGCTATACCCAGGATCAGCGAACTGCCCGCAACCCTGGCAAGCCAGATCGCGGCCGGGGAAGTCATTGAACGGCCCGCGGCCGTCGTCAAGGAACTGGTGGACAACAGTATTGACGCCGGCGCAGATAAGGTGACCGTGGCCGTGGTGGAAGGGGGGCATAAACTGATATCCGTCAGCGATAACGGCCACGGCATTCATCCCGATGATATCGGACTGGCATTGAGACGCCACAGCACCAGCAAGATCAATGCCCAATCCGACCTGGATTGCATCACCAGCCTGGGATTTCGCGGCGAAGCCCTTGCCAGCATCGCGGCGGTATCAGGATTTTCACTTGTCTCAAGAACTGAACAATCCGATAGCGCCTGGTCCTTATCCTTCGACCCGGTGAGCGGCAACTCGAATATCAGGCCGGCGGCGCGCGCCCGCGGCACCACCGTGGAAGCCGCCGACATTTTTCAGGCTACACCGGCGCGCCGTAAATTCATGCGCAGCCGGACAACGGAGTTTCTCCATATCACCGAGATCTTCAAACGCGTGGCCTGCAGCCGTTTCAATGTCACTTTTATACTGGCGCATGACAACAAGATACAGTTGCGCTACCGCGCCTGCGGGGACAATATGATTGAAAGGGTGGAAGACGTCTTCGGTCGCCGGTTTGCCGCTGAATCCGTTCCGGTGAATTATGAAGCCGAAGGAATGCGGTTATGGGGGTGGCTTGGAGGAAGCAACCTCAGCCGCAGCCAGTCCGACAGGCAGTTCTGCTTTGTCAACGGGAGGGTGATCAGGGACAAGAAAATTCTCCATGCTGTTCGCACCGCGTTTGATGAATCCCTCCCCACGGGTCGTTATCCGACCTGCCTGCTGCACCTTGACATGGATCCCTCGATCACCGATATCAATGTTCACCCGACCAAGAGTGAAATACGTTTCAGGGATAACCGGGGAGTCCATGACTTTATCAATATGAGTTTGCGGGATGCGCTGAAAACCGCACATTCGCTGGATTTGAGCGACGCCGGAGTCATGCCCGGAACCGGCCGGCATGAGTATCCGCAGCGGCAGGGATACAGCCACGGGCGACAGGTCAGGGAAGCCGGCCTGTTCTACCAGAACCTCGTCCCGGCAGAACGGCAGGATGACCTGCTCGACAAGGCAGCGGGACTTGGCGTCCCCCGGTTGGCGTTGTCGCCGGAGGTTGTACTGGCGCAGCGCAATGAGGACTTGATAGTGCTGAATTACCGGGCAATCAGGGCATACGTCCTGGATTTTCGATTAAGACAGGAGTACCTGAACGAGAGCGTGCGCCGCCGTCCGTTGCTCGTTCCGGTGCACATGGAAGCCGGTAATCTCCAGGTTGACCTGGCCGGGCAGCACGCTGAGTTGCTGGACACGATCGGCCTGTCATTGCGGGTTGTTTCAACCAATGCAATTTCCATCAGGGAAATTCCCGTTCTGCTCGAAGAAGCGGATATCAGGACCATGGTATCCGCCGTACTGGAAGCGTTGCGGGAACCAGGGGGAGACATAGCTCCGGAACAGAGATTATTGGCGATAATGGCCGGCAGTATGGGGAAGCTTATGGAAATACCGTCCCACTCCATGGTCCGCGACCTGTTGAACGACCTGGACCGGACGGACCTCGATACCGCGCAGAAACATCACAAGGGGCTGTGGAAGACCCTGTCCCCGGGTGAGTTGAGCAGGTTGATAGATGAATGACGCGGTTATTTTCCTCATGGGACCGACGACCGGCGGCAAGACGTCCCTGGCAGTCGACCTGGTAAGGCAACTGCCGTTGGAAATAATCAGTGTCGATTCGGCCATGGTATACCGTGGGATGGATATCGGCACGGCCAAACCGGCCCGGGAAGTATTGCAGAGCGCCCCGCATCGCCTGATCGATATCTGTGACCCGACTGAGGCTTATTCGGCCGGCAGGTTCCGGGAAGACGCCCTGGCGGCTATTAATGATATCCGCGGAAATAACCGGGTCCCCCTGCTGGTGGGCGGCACGGGCCTGTACTTCCGCACCCTGGAACAGGGGTTTTCAAAACTGCCCGCCACGGATCCGGTACTGCGGGAGCGCCTGACCCGGATGTTGCGGGAGCACGGGTCCCGGGCGCTGCACGCGGAACTGAACCTGGTGGACCCCGATACCGCCGGGCGCCTTCATCCCAATGACTCGCAGCGTATTCAGCGGGCCCTGGAGGTGTATGAAATGACGAAAACCCCCTTATCCGTCCTTACCGGGGAAGGGCGGCTGGGAGCATTACCCCATACGGTTATCAAACTGGCGCTGGTCCCGTCCGACAGGCAGGTTATACGTGAACGGACCAGACAGCGTTTTGACGGGATGTTGCAACAGGGGCTGGTGGATGAAGTGCGCGGCTTCTTTCAGCGCGAGGATATGCATGAAGACCTGGCTTCCATGCGCATGGTCGGATACCGGCAGGTCTGGTCGTACCTGGCGGGCAGATCAAGTTATTCCGAAATGCGTGAACGGGCCGTCATCGCAACGCGCCAATTGGCCAAACGCCAGATCACCTGGTTGAGGAAGGAGGAGAATACGACCTGGTTCGATAGTGTCAAAACGGGGATTACAGGGGAGGTTATGGACTTTTTGCACAACAATCCTGCGTTTTCACACGCCATGTAATATAATATCTGTTTAAGCCCGTGCTGGGGTCTTACCAGAACCGGTCGCAGGAACAGACTGGGCAAAGGGGCAAGGACTATAACAATGCGGATAAGGGCGCCTCTAAAAATTAGAGGCGCCCGTGCAGCATAGGGATATGCTGCCATT
>CAYOEQ010000208.1:2245-4129 GCA_964402775.1 uncultured Enterobacteriaceae bacterium | reverse complement strand
CTGGCCCCGACCGACCCGTTTTTATGGACCGCCGCCTGGACCACCATGGACCCGACCCGTGCGCCGGCAGGGAAACATACGCTGATCATGGATACTTTCGTGCCGGTGGACCTGGCCTCCGGCGAGGACTGGGAACAAACCGGTCCCGCCTATGTGCGCAATACATTGCTTGCCCAGTTGCGCAATTACACGACCAATATGGATGATGACAACATACTGGCCGAATACGTGGAAACGGGACCCAGCCTGGCCCGGGCCAACCTGTGTTTTTACCGGGGCGTCACCACCGGCGGCGAACGCACCCTGGCCCAGATGGGGGCGTTCCGGCCGTTTCCCAACTATGCGGATTATCGCGGTCCCATAAAGAAATTCTATATGACCGGCCCCTCCTGCCACCCCGGCGGGGGTATCTGCGGCATGGGTACCATAGCCGCCAACGAAATCCTCCTGGACCTGGGCCTGAGAGAGGAGGAAGATGATTTTGACTTTTAGGAAATTGAACCCCGGGGACGGAATTAATTCCGTCCCCTGAACCAACAACGGGTATTAACCATGTCTGAAAAAGCGGAAAGAATTGCGCCCTATACGGCGTTAGTTGTTCAGCCTGAGGTCACCGTCGTGAAAAAACGGGAAGACATCAGGAAAAACCTGGACCGGGTATGCAACCTGATCCACTTCGGTGTGGGCTATTTCTGGGAGCAGCCGGTGCGCCTGGTGGTGTTGCCCGAGTATTTCATGCAGGGCGTGGGGACGCCGGGCAAGGGTGAAAGCCGCATCAAGGACCAGATGGACAAGGTGGTCACCATTCCCGGTCCTGAATCGGAACAACTGGGAGAAGTGGCCAGGCAATACGGCTTGTATATCGTCGCCGGCGGCGTCTGCGAGGAACTGCCGGAGTTCCCGGACCGCTGGTTCAATACCAACTTCATCATCGGGCCGGAAGGCGATATCGTGCTCAAATATCACAAGTGGCACATCCCCGCCTATATCGGCCTCGGCACCAGCCCCCATGACCTGTTTACCGAGTACTGCGAGAAGATCGGCGGTGATATCAAGGACCTGTTCCCCGTGGTCGATACCCCTATCGGCAAGCTCGGCACCATGACCTGCCATGACGGCTGCACCCCGGAGGTGTCCCGCGCCCTGGGCTATAACGGGGTGGAGGTGATCTGCCATCCCGGCGCCATACAGGAAGTGGAAGGCGTATCCGAACCCTGGGATTTCTGGATGTTCACCCGGCGCGCCCGCGCCCACGACAACATGTGCTACCTGCTGGGTTCCAACTGGGGCAAGGTCAATTACGAATACTACCCCAGGGCCTTCTGTCCCGGGAACTCGTTCGCCATCGATTACACCGGCATGGTATTGCGCCACATGCCTTACCCCGAGGAACAGGTGCTGGCGGTCGGTATCGATATAGAAGCGTTGCGGCATCACCGCACGAAGACCATCCACAATTGCTGGGTGGACCTGCGCACCGAGGGTTTTCGCCAGATCTACGATAAACCCATCTATCCGCCCAACCGGTTCCCGCCGGGCAGAGCGCCGCGCAGCCTGTCGGAGAAGGTCTCCATCTGCAAGGAGGTGTTCGATGACCTGTACGCCCGCGGCCAGTTCACGCCGCCGGCAGGCTATGCGCCGGATGAGATTTCCGGGTTGCTGGAACAGCGCATCGCCTACGCCCAGGAAACCGGTCGCCTGAAGAAGAGCTGAGCCGATGAGAGTGCGTAGCAAGCTGGCGGACGTGGAATTCCAGTTCGGCGAATTCGAATACAGAAAGGATCATCTCATCATCCACAGCGCGCCGGAACAGGCTATGCAGACCAGGGTCTATGTCAGCCCGGATGATATCGTCAACGCCCTGAAGAAAGCGCTCTCCAATCC
>CAYOEQ010000208.1:0-2145 GCA_964402775.1 uncultured Enterobacteriaceae bacterium | reverse complement strand
CCTGTCCGTCTCCCCCGTGTCCGCGCAAACGCAAGCATCAGGCATGGAAGAGATCGTCGTGAGTGCGCGCAAACGCGAGGAGTCACTGCACGAAGTCCCGAATGCGATCACCGTACTCCAGGAAGAGGACCTGCGTCAACGCGGGATCACTGAACTCAACCAGGTCGAGAAATTCGCGCCCAACGTGGTCCAGACAAACTTCGGCCAGGGCAACACGGGGCACGCGGCCGTATTCATGCGCGGCGCCGGGGTGCAGGACCACATCATCACTACGGACCCGTCCGTGGGCATCTACCTGGACGGGGTGTACCTGGGGCGCAACATGGGCGCCAACATGGACCTCATGAATATTGAACGGGTCGAGGTGGCGCGCGGCCCCCAGGGCAGCCTGTCAGGCCGTAATACCCTGGGCGGCGCCCTGCACATCGTCACCAGGGAGCCTGCAGGAGACAACAGCGCACGCCTCGATATCAAAGCCGGCAGTCTCGGACGCATTGACGGGCACCTGTTCGCTGACGTGGCGTTGGCCGAGACGCTCTCCATGGCAGTCTCGGCCGGCGCCAGGTCCCGCAATGGTATCGGCAAGGCTGTATTGATTGAAGACCCCGACGCGGACATCGGTGAAATCCGGCGCGGCTTCGGTCGGGTCGCGCTGCTCTGGGAGGCGTCAGGTGCGCTGAATTTCCTGGCAACGGCTGATCTTGCCCGTTCGGACCAGGGGGTGTCGCCCCATGCAGTCGAAGTTTTCAACGTCCCCAACGGCTTCGGACTTCGCCCTGAAGATCAGCCGGCGGACCCTGACGATACCTTTTCCGTAAACGACGATTTGACCGCTACGGAAGACAGGACCCTGGGGGTCTCGCTGACCGCCGACTGGGACATTTCGGACCGGCTGAATCTCAGGGCGATCCTCAGCTATCGCGATATGTGGTACGAGGGGGGGCTGGACAATGAGAAGGTCAGGGCGACCTTGATCGAGTTTCCCGAACGCGGCGAAGCCGACCAGACAACGGTGGAGATACAGTTGCGCGGCACTGCCGGATGGGGCGACTGGATAGCCGGTTTCTACGCCTTTGACGAAGACGGGTACAACGACAGTCCGTTCGTGTTCCGCGCCGGCGGGCTGGCGGACGGACGCCCGGAAGTGATCCCGACCCGCGATTTTGACGGGAGGCTCTACCTGGAGCAGGAGACCAGCAGCAGGGCCGGTTTCGGCCACGCCAATATCGATCTCGGCGAACGCTGGGTCCTGGGCCTGGGCGCCCGTTACACCCATGATAAAAAAGACGCCCTGGCATCCCTGCATTACTTTCCGGCGCCGGCGCAGCGCGGCGACAACTGGGATGAATTCAGCGGCGATGCAGCGCTTTCGTACCGCATTGCCGAAAACCTCAACGCCTATTTCAGCTACGCGCGCGGTTACCAGGCCGGCGGCTACCCGCCCCGGCCCTTCGCCGGCGCGGCCACGTTTGTTGCCTTCGACCCCACCTTTGCCGACTCGTTCGAACTCGGCGCAAAAGGCGCCTGGGGCAGCCGCCTGTGGCTGCACGCCGCCCTGTTCCACGTCCGCTACCGGGACCTGGCGGTGCAGAGCAACGAATTGATCGACGATGGTTTTCTCACCCTGACCCAGAACGCTGCTGAATCTGAAGCCACGGGCCTGGAACTGGAAGGCCGGTTGCAGCTTGCAAGCTCTTTTGACATCCACTTCGCCCTGGGCTATATCGATGTCGAGATATCCGAGGTGGACGAGGGCGTGCAAGGCATCGGCAAGGGCGACAGGCCGGCGCTGACACCCGAATTAACCGTTTCATTGTCGCCCCGTTACGCCCACGACCTGCCCGGCGGCGCTACCCTGGAGTCCCGCCTGGACTACTACCACCGGGGCGGGATGTTCGGCCAGCCGGTCAATACGCCGCTCAACAAAATCGAGGCGGTCGATCGGCTCAACGCCTCCCTGACCTGGACCAGCTCGAACCGCGCCTGGAGCATCTCCCTGTACGGCGACAATCTCACCAACGAAGTCTATCCCCTGGCCAAACTGGACATCGACCCCACGACCCTGATCATCAACAGCAATGATCGAAGGGAATACGGGATACGCATCAGCCGGCGTTTCGGGAGTTGATAACAGTGGAAAAACCG
>CAYOEQ010000207.1:0-4137 GCA_964402775.1 uncultured Enterobacteriaceae bacterium | reverse complement strand
CTGCACAAATCCGTGCGCGGGTCGGCGCCGGATGCGGCCCTGTACTGGTTTGCGCGTATGCTTGATGGAGGCTGCGACCCCCTGTATATTGCCAGGCGGGTGGTGCGCATGGCCTCTGAAGACATAGGCAATGCCGACCCGCGCGGGTTGCGCCTGGCCCTGGATGCCTGGGAGACCCAGGAGCGGTTGGGCACGCCCGAAGGGGAACTGGCCATTGCCCAGGCCATCGTATACCTGGCTTGCGCGCCGAAGAGCAATGCCGTGTACAAGGCGTATAATGCCGTCATGGAGGACGTCAAGGCTACCGCGTCGGCGGAAGTGCCGGTACACCTGCGCAATGCGCCGTCCCGGTTGATGAAGGAACTGGGATACGGGAAGGAGTACCGGTACGCCCACGACGAGCCCGAAGCCTATGCCGCGGGCGAAAATTATTTCCCCGAGGGCATGACGGAGCGCCAGTACTATTACCCCACAAACAGGGGACTTGAGATACAGATAGCGGAAAAACTGCAACGCCTGCGGGCGCTGGATAAAAGTAAATAAACCATTGGAAAGACGAATACTGCTGTTCGTCATGCCGGGATAAACTTTCGCCGGAATGACGAGGGGCGCGCCGGTCGGAGCTTTGAAGATAATTATGCTGGACCCACACTTGTTAAGAAAAGATCTGGAGGCCGTCAGCCGGGCGCTGGCCAAGCGCGGCTTTGAACTGGACATCGAGCGGCTGCAGGCGCTGGAGCGGCAGCGCAAGGAGATCCAGGTCGGCACCGAGGAGTTGCAGGCGGAGCGGAACCGCCAGTCGAAGGCGATAGGCAAGGCCAAGGCCGCGGGTGAGGACATCGAACCGTTGCGGGCCCAGGTTGCCTCCCTGGGTGATGAGTTGAAATCGAGCCAGGCCCGTTTGGAGGAGATCCAGGAGGAATTGCACGAGTTCCTGCGCGGCGTGCCCAATGTCCCCCATGAGAGTGTCCCGGCCGGGGACAGCGAAGAGGATAACGAAATAATACGGGCCTGGGGAGAACTGGAAGTGAAGGATTTTGCCCCCAGGGACCATACCACCCTGGGTGAGGCGCTGGGGCTGATCGATTTTGAAACCGCTACCCGTATCGCCGGTTCCCGTTTCGTGGTGATGAAGGGCGCAATCGCCAGGCTGCACCGGGCACTGATCCAGTTCATGCTGGATGTGCATATCCGTGAACACGATTACGTGGAGATCAACGTCCCCTACCTGGTCAACCCCGACAGCCTGTTCGGCACCGGCCAGTTGCCCAAGTTCGCCGAGGACCAGTTCCATATCGAGAAACAGGACCTGTACCTCATCCCCACCGCGGAGGTGCCGGTGACCAACGTGGCCAGGGACGAGATCATCGACAGTGAGAAACTTCCCCTGAAATACGTGTGCCATTCACCGTGTTTCCGCAGCGAGGCGGGGTCCTACGGGCAGGATACCCGCGGCATGATACGCCAGCACCAGTTCGAGAAGGTGGAA
This sequence comes from uncultured Enterobacteriaceae bacterium, assembly GCA_964402775.1. Classification (GTDB taxonomy): domain Bacteria; phylum Pseudomonadota; class Gammaproteobacteria; order Eutrophobiales; family Eutrophobiaceae; genus JAAXHV01. The sequence goes on along the minus strand of CAYOEQ010000207.1, from coordinate 2,648 downwards.
CTGGTGCAGATTGTCCGTCCGGAGGATTCCTACCGGATCCTGGAGGAGTTGACCGACCATGCCGAAAACATCCTGCAATACCTGGGGCTGCCGTACCGGGTGGTCGTGCTGTGCGGCGGCGACCTGGGTTTCTCCGCCGCCAAGACCTATGACCTGGAGGTCTGGCTGCCCAGCCAGCGCAGGTACCGGGAAATATCCTCATGCAGCAATTTTGAGGACTTCCAGGCGCGGCGCATGAAGGCGCGCTGGCGCAATCCCGTTACCGGCAAGCCCGAGTTGGTGCATACGCTGAACGGCTCGGGGCTGGCGGTGGGCCGCACCCTGATCGCCATCATGGAGAACTGCCAGGACGAAAACGGCCATATACACATCCCGGAAGCCTTACATCCCTACATGGATGGAATGACGGTTATTCAATAAGTTAAGGGGATATCTTGTCCACGAAGGCCGTTTCGGCGCTGTTTGTCGGTTTTACTTCGGGTCTGGGCCTGTTGGTGGCCCAGATTGCTTTCGGGACCCTCATTTTCTCGGGGCCGCTGGCGCTATATTCCTCCCAGGGCGTCGGCTTGATCCTGTTCGGAAACTTCGCTGCCTGTTTGATAATAGCGCTTGCCGGCGGCTATCGCGGCGCAATTTCCGGGTTGTCGCCGTTGCTGGTGGTTGTCATGGCCCTGATCGGGGCCGGCATCGATGCCGAAGGCCGTACGCTGTTCGTTACCACGGCAGCCGCGCTGATTATCAGCGCGGTGATCACCGGCGTATTGTTTTTCCTGATCGGGCGTTTTCGGCTCTCCAACCTGATGCGCTTTGTCCCTTATCCCATGGCGGCAGGTTTCGTGGCCGGTATCGGGGGAGTCGTTTGCCTGGCCGCAATGTCCCTTATGAGCGCTGAACCTGACCTGCGGGCAATTCCGGCGCTGTTCGAAACGTCCCTGCTGTGGAAGTGGGCGCCCGGCGCGTTGTTTGGAATCGCCCTGTACCTCGCAATGAAACGCTGGAAAAATGCATTGATCCTGCCGGTAAGTGTTGCGCTTGCCGTAGGCGCCTACCATATCGTTCTTGGCGGCCTCGGAATTTCCGGTGAAGAGGCGAGGGAGGCGGGACTGCTGTTCACGAGCACGACAGATGGGAACCTGTGGCCGTCATTGTTTCCGGCGGATATCAGCTATGTCGATTGGGGCGCGCTGTCTGCGCAAATTCCAGACATGCTGACGTTGATTTTGCTTGCATTCATTGTCCTGATCATGAACCTGGCCGGACTGGAACTTGCCGCGGGCCGGGACCTGGACTGGGACCGGGAATTCAGGGCTACGGGATTCGCAAGCGTGCTTGCCGGTCTGGGAGGCGGGACGGTTGGAACCATGATCGTGCCCGCTTCGTTTCGCAGCCAGTTGTTCAGGGCTACTTCACGGGCGACCGGCGTGACCGCTTCCCTGGTCATCGGTGGAGCGTTATTCCTGGGTGACGGGGTTCTCGAGGTGGTCCCGGTAGCGCTGACAGGAGGAATATTGTTCTTTGCCGGCGCCGGCATGCTGGATCAGGGCTTCGTGAGAAGTTACAGGCAACTCCCCCGGTCGGAGTTCGTCATTATTGTAGCAATCTTCTTTACAATCATTGCGTTCGGGTTGCTGGAAGGCGTGGGCGCCGGGTTGATTGCTACCCTGGTATTCTTCGCCATACGCCTTAGTAGAGTGGAGACGATAGAATCCAGGTTTACCCTGAGCGAACGCCATAGTAACAGGGCCCGTTCAGTTCCCGAGCTTGCTATCCTGCTGCATGAGGGTAAACGGGCGAGAGGTTACCGGCTGCGCGGGTACATCTTCTTCGGCAGCGTATATCCCCTTGTCGATGATCTCAAGCAGTGCCTGAGAGACGACCCTGTGCCTGCTTGCCTGATACTGGACTGTTCCGACGTCACCGGCTTCGATGTTTCGGCAGTGAACGTCCTGGGCAGGTTCCTGCAGACGGCGCACGCGGCCGGGGTGCAGGTTGTCGTGTGCACATCATCGGAACAGTTTATGGCCGGATTAAAGCGGACCCTGCCGCCTGCCGTATTTGCCGGCCTCCTGGTGGAGCAAAATGATGATCGGGCACTGGAGCGAGGCGAGGACGTCATCATTACGGCGTGGAGGGCCGATGACGGAATGGCTGAGGAGCGGCGCGCCATGCTGCTGGAATCCACCGGTGATGACATGGAACGGTACCTGGACCGGCAAATTCGTTTCGAGGAACTGGTTGAAAAACTTCGACCGTGGCTGAGCCCCCGCAGCTATTCGGAAGGCGAAAACATAACCGGTCCGGATGTAAAGCAGGAAGGTGTGGAGCTGCTGGTTTCCGGCCGGGCTTCAGTCCACTACACTTCAGGGGTGCGTTTTCGTCAGTATATTCCCGGCGATCCGATATGGCCGTCAGGCGCAAGGGATGGGAAAGCAGTCTCTGTGATCGCAGACGAACCCTGCCAGACGATGTTGCTGACTACTTCAGCACAGCTCTGGTTGGAAGATCATGAGCAGAGGCTCGCCCTCGAACTCTATCGGTATCTGCTGAATCAACCTTATCGTCATTCCGGGTCAAGCCCGGAATGACGGATAGCTGGGGTCAGAGTAAAAATTCAAGGAATTTCTTACTCTGACCCCTGAATTAATTAC
>CAYOEQ010000206.1:0-4149 GCA_964402775.1 uncultured Enterobacteriaceae bacterium | reverse complement strand
GCCGGCGGCACCAGTTGTTTCTCCGGGAACTTGTCGCCCAGGTAGGTGACGATGGCCGCCGACTCGGTGAGCACCATGTCTCCGTCACGCAGGGCCGGCACTTTCCCGGCCGGGTTGATTTTCACGTAGTCCTCAGAGGCAAAGCCGTTGGCGCCGAACGGCACCAGTTTGAATTCATACTCCGCTTCCAGTTCCTCCAGCATCCAGGTTACCCTGAAACCGCGGGTTTTGGGGTAGTTATACAGTTGCAGCATTAGTCACCTTTGATATTCGTCTTTGTTATTCAACTGTTTCAATAATACGAAAAACCGGTGCCGTAGTCACCTGTACAGGCAAAAAAGGGATAGAATCCGGGGCAATGAACGGTAACCGGCAAACGCCGCCCGACAATCTCGACATTTCCCCGCGCCACGTGGATGTCTGGCTGACCTCAACGGAAAAGGGGGAAGCACAGGTCCGGGCCTACGCAATGTCCCTGTCGCAGGCGGAACTGGCGCGCGCGCAAAAGTTCAGGTCCAGGACGGCTTACAGGGAATATATCGTCACGCGGGGGTTGCTCAGGCAGGTGCTGTCGGAAACGGCCGGACTGGACCTGGCCGGCGTCGATTTCCGCTATGGCGAGCACGGCAAGCCTTGCCTGGGTACCCTCGTATCCGGCGAGACTGTTGCCTTCAACGTCTCCCATTCCCACGGCCTGGCCCTGGTGGCGCTGACCCTGGGAGGCAGGCTGGGCGTGGACCTGGAGAAAATCAGGCCGGAAGTGGAGTGGCGGGAACTGGCCGGGCGGTATTTTTCGGAAGCTGAAAACCGGGCCCTGGAGGCGCGCCATGGCGAAGACGGCCGCAAGGCCTTTTTTGCCTGCTGGACCCGCAAGGAGGCTTTCGTCAAGGCGCTGGGGGCAGGGGTCTCCTACGGCCTCAAGCAATTTGACGTCAGCGTCGGCCCGGAAGAGGATTATGCGGCCCTGACCCTGCGCAGCCGGGACGAAGATGCCGCCGGCTGGCTGGTAAAAAACCTGCCCGTTCCGGACAGCCACGTCGCCGCCCTGGCCGTTGATCGGCCTGCCTGCAGGTTCCGTTTACGGCATGCCGGTCATAAACCGTAGGCCCAGGCAACCAGCGCGTTCATCAGTTCCTTGCCGTGTCCCTTGTGGGCCAGCTTCCGGTTCATCATTCCCGCAACGATATACTCCCGTCCGGACCTGGCGTGGACATATCCCGCGACGGCGGAGACCTCATCTATCGTGCCGGTTTTGACATGCGCGTAGCCGGAAGCCGCCTTGTGCCTGAGGCGGTATTTTGCGGTGCCGTCCACCCCGGTGATTGCCAGTGATGAGATAAACTCGGGGCGATAGGGAATGGTCCAGGCATGTTCCAGGATATCCGCCAGAAGTTTTGCCGGGATGCGTACATCTCTCGACAGCCCGGAGCCGTTGTCGATGTTCAGGTCCTGCGTATCCAGGCCCAGTCCGGTGAGATAGTCTTCGATAACCCGGATGCCTTTTCCGACCGTGCCGGGTTGCTCATGAAGTTCAGCGCCCATGGTCAGCAGCAGTTGCCGGGTCATGACGTTATTGCTGAATTTGTTGATGAGCCTGATGATATCCGACAGGGGTTTGGAATGATGCACCAGGAAGGGTTTGCCCGTCACCGGCGCCGCGGCCGTCCTGACCTGTCCGGCGATGCTGCCGCCCAGTTGCTGCCAGGTGGACTTGAAAGCCCCATAAGCATAGGTCTCATGGGTCAGCAGTGAGCGGGACAGGATATAATGATTGCAACCAGCGGGGAATCGTCCTGAAAAAATGACCTGGTCTGCGGCGTTCTCGTCCGGGACGGTCACGGCGACACCTCTCTGGAATCCGCCGCAACGGCGTTTCCGCAGGCGCAGCCGGTTGTCGATTTCAAGTCCGGCCAGTTCCGGTTCGGGATGAACCCGCACGTCCCTGCCGTTGGCGGCAGGATAAAAATGGAAGTTAACCGCCTTGAAATTAACGAGGAAAGCGTTCGGCAGGACGTTGTAGGTACGGTAGGGGTCATTGTCGAAAGCGCCCGGATCTTCGTGCGCGACACTGAACCAGGAAGCGTCGATCAGCAGGTCGCCGGTGATGTCCCTGATGCCCCGCCGCCTGAGTTCCTCCAGTATCTTGCGAAAATCCTCGATAACGAGGTGCGGGTCGCCGTACCCCTTGAACAGCAGGTCACCCTGCAACACACCGTTCCTGATGTCACCGAGGGTGTAAACCTCGGTTTTCCAGCGATAGGCAGGACCCAGCAGTTCCAGCGCGGCCAGCGTGGGGATGATCTTGATGACGGACGCGGGATTGAACGGAGTTTCCGGGTTTACCGCCAGCGCCGGGTCCTGTTGGCCGATCTCCCTCACGTACAGGCTGTAGGCGTCAGACGGTATCCTGTGGCCCCTGATGACGAAATCGATGGGTTTGGGCAACTCTGCCGCGCCGGCCCATGTGCACCACAGGGTGATGGTGAAAATAAAAAATTTCCTCATTATTCCCGGCAGGCCGCGCCGAAGACCGCCCATATCTTTGCGTTCAGGGAATGGTTGCGCCAATCCCATTCGGGATGCCATTGCACCCCGGTCGCGAATGCCTTGCTGTCCCTGACCCGGACCGCTTCTATGATCCCGTCGGGGGCGCGGGCTTCAACGTCCAGTCCACCGGCCAGCCGGTCAATGCCCTGCTCATGGATACTGTTTACCCTGACTGTTTCCACCGCGGACAGGTTTGCCAGTTCGCTGTTCCGTTCGATAATGATGTCATGGGCCGGGGCGAAGCGCCGTTCGATACTCCATTCTTCGGGCGCGAAGTGGTTCAGCTTGCCCGGCAGGCCGGGCACGTCCTGGTGCAGGGTGCCGCCCAGGGCTACGTTGAGTTCCTGCAGGCCGCGGCAGATACACAACAGGGGGACCCCGGCATCGATCGCCCGGGGGATCAGGGGCAGGGTGGTTGCGTCCCGTTGCGGGTCCTGCACGGTATTCTCCGGCGCAGCCTCGCCCCGGTAGCGATGGGGCTGGATGTTGGAGCGCGCACCGGTAAAGACGATTCCGTCCACCCTGTCGAGCAGCGTATCGATATCCAGGTATTCCGCGACGGGTGGTACTACCCAGGGCAAGGCGTCTGCGGCGTGGATGACGGCATCAATGTAGACATCATAGGCCGTAGCAGCAGGCATGATGTCCCGGATCATCATGTGATCGGCCGTGATTGCAATGACGGGTTTGCGAGTCACTATCAGGTTGAAAGAGTACTAATTAATCAATCGACCCTTTGCTTCTTCCGGAATGAATTGCGCATACCACTGGCGAAGCCGGAACACCGGGCCGTCGTCACGACACAGTCGGGGCCGCTTCTGAAAGATCTTGTTCTCCCAGATCTCGATGTCTTGTGCCCACTGAGAGATCCAGTTGCCCACCAGGTACCACACGACCCAGCGCGAGAGCCGGCGGTCCGCGAACCACTGGAAGTCGACCTGCTGCTCAAGCGGACCGACGGGAAGGTGCGTCTGGTACATCGCCACTTCACCTTTGCCGGGTATGGCGAACCGGAACTTCATCACGCTGCCGGGACCGAAATACGTGATCCGCGCATTGGCGCCCGCTCGCTCAACGCGCCGCCCGAAGATGCGCAGGGTAGCCTCATCGAAAAAATACATCTTCCAGGGGACGTCGGGGTCGACCTTACAGTCCGTACTGTGTTCGATAACGACGCCTGGCACGCGCAGCTGCGTCCATGGGATGCGCATCTGCCCATGCAATGGCTGAAAGTGGGCTCTGTCTGCAGCGTTTTCCGAGATCTCAAACAGGTGCATGCCAATGCGCCCTGCGTCATAGCGACCGCGAAAGGCGAACGTTCCATCATCCACTTCCGCGATGCGCGGCACAGGATAGGGCGTCGCCTCGTCGGCGCGCTGGTCCGGCCCGCTGCAGCGGTGGTACATGAACAGGTCACCATACACCTCCGCTACCGGAAACGTCTCCGTCAATACACCGGAAGGTACGTGATCGCTATACGGGACGTGGTTCGCCCGTCCGTCACCGGTGAAGCGCCAACGGTGGAACGGGCACTCGATGGAGTCGCCGCAAACGCGGCCGAGCGAGAGTTTTGCTCCGAGATGCGGGCAGAAGGCGCTCATC
>CAYOEQ010000205.1:0-4163 GCA_964402775.1 uncultured Enterobacteriaceae bacterium | reverse complement strand
CCCGCTGCATATCGAAATTGGCGAACAACTGGGCCTGCTGGGCCGCCTGGTAAACTTCGTCCACGTACATGGCATTGGGCGCTTCGGCATGGTCGGCGAAATCGTTCTGGGTCGCGCCGCGGATGGTAAACTCGTTGCGCTGGTCGCCGCCGCCCCCGGACATGGAGACGCCGGGTGAATAACGGGCTATCTCAATGCTGTTGGCGATCCCCAGCGCTTCCATCTGTTCCCCGCTGATCGCCGTGATGGATATGCCCACGTCCTGGATGGACTGTTCGCGCTTCTGCGCGGTGACGATGACTTCCTCAAGCAGACCACTCTGGGCAAGCGCCGGTTGGACAGGAAGAATAATGAACAACAAGGCCGGAAGAATGCTGCCGATGGTGGAACGGCCAGGATTAATGCGCTTCATTTCAACTCTCCCCAACTTACTGTGTTACCAGTCAATGTACCTGACAGTGAGGGGCATGGTCAATAGATTACCGCATCCGGCTCAACACGGTTTTCCATGATCCGCTACGGATGTTAACATGGCGCGGCTGCAAAGGGGCTTTGGGGTCAGGTTGCACAATGCACACCCAGTGCAGCAACCGGTTTAACAAAGAGGGGGATTGTAACGCATGACTGATACACCGATTCGGGAGTTGGAAGATAACATCGACGGCGCGGGCAAACGCCTGGAGCCGTATCCCGATTACCTGAAGGCGGAACTGGGCCTGCGCAACCACTGGTATGCGGCCCTGTTCGGGCACGAACTGGAAGAAGGGAAATGCAGGGGCGAGATGCTGCTCGGTGAACGGCTGCTGTTCAAGCGGGTCGACGGCGAGGTGTACGCCATCGCAGACCGCTGCCCGCACCGCGGCGCCGCGTTCTCCGCCCGGCCCGAGTGCTACACAAAAAACACGGTGACCTGCTGGTTTCACGGGTTCACCATCGACGTACGCGACGGGACCCTGGTGCAGGTCATCACCGACCCGGACAGCCGGCTGATTGGCAAACTCAAACACAAGACGTATCCGGTCAGGGAGGTCAACGGGGTGATCTTCGTGTTCATGGGCGACATGGACCCCCCACCTCCCATAGAGCAGGACCTGCAACCGAAATTCCTGCGGCCCGGACTCGCGTTCCACCCGGTGGCCCGCAACAAGTTCCGTGCCAACTGGCGCATCGCCGCGGAGAACGGTTTCGACGCCGCGCACCTGTATGCGCACCGCAAGGCGGGCATCTTCGATTTCACCGATGCCAGCATGCCCCTTTCCAGCTTCCCGAAGACACCTGAATCACTGGAAATCATCGACAACGACGAAGGTCCCTGGGGGCTTGTCAAGGTGGATGACTACACCGTCTGGACGACGGAAATCGAGGGAGAGACCGTGAACGCGGTGAACCTGGACCCGGACAACATCCCCTCGCCGGATATCCCCCAGGAAACCGTTGTCGGCATTTATCTCCCCTGCGGCCTGGAGGTGGACTGGTGGCCCGCCCCCGGGGTGCTGCACTTCGAGTGGTTTACACCCATCGACGAAGACCACCACATGTATTTTATCTGCCATGCCACCGAAGTGAATTCGGAAGAGGAAGCGGAAGCCTTCTACAAGACCTGCCGGGAAGAATACATACCCGTTACCTGGAGGCAGGCGGGGGACCAGGCCGCGCCCATGGGCGACGGCGTCGAATGGGGCTTCAACAACTTCGACGCGTTCGGACGGGAACAGATCCACCATGTGTATCAATACGAAGACTTCTGGCGCCAGGAAAAACTGATCCGTCCCGACATGACCGTATCGAAATGGCGCATGCTGGCCAACAAGCGCATGCGCGGAATACAGCAACGCCGGGGCTGGGCCAGGACCCATGGCTGGTCGCCGGACGGTAAGGACTATGACCCGAAGAAAACCTGGTAGGTGAAAAATGACTGACAAAACAGAATTATCCGTAAAAGACCTGTTCGGCCTGGAATACTGGCCAGCATTACCGGCGTTCCTCATCTCCACCGCAGATGATGCGGGCAAACCCCACGTAGCGCCTTACAGCCTGGTGTTCTTTCCATCCTACACCAATGTGGCCGAGGACGAAGATACACCCAAGATCATCTCCCTGGTCATCGGCGATTACGACACCTTTGCCGGCGCCAAGGAATCGCGCACCTACCGGAACATCACCACAACCCGGGAATTCGTCGTTAACGTGCCCACTGCGAAAATAGTTGAAAGCGTGAATACCACCGTGTTTCCGGCCGACGATAAATTTGCGGCCTCGAGACTGACCCCGGAGCCTTCAGTAAAAATAGCCGCACCCGCAGTTGCCGAATGTCCCGCCAACTATGAATGCGAACTGCTGCGGGTGGAAGAACACCGCTGGCTGGGCGAAGTCATCCACGGGAAAGTCGTCGCGGTACGGGTCGATGCGGCTTTGCACAACACACCCGCCAGAGACCGTATGGCGCCCCTGGCGCCCGTGTTCCATTACGCTTACGACCACTACAACGGCACCTACTACGGCCTGGGAGATGTGCTGCTGGAAGAGATAGACGAGTGATACTTGGGGTCAGAGTAAAAATTCTGGCGAATTTATTACTCTGACCCCGAAACTCCCGTAATTTTGGCGACACTTACTCTGACCCCGTAACTTCGCCGGAATTTTTACTCTGACCCCCCGAATATCAGACAAATTCGGAATTCAGCGGTTTGCCCAGTCTGGAGGCGCCCAGGAGTTCCAGGTTGTTCTCATGCACCAGTGCGGCATGCAGCGCCATGGCCTTAATATCGCGGTTGAGTTGCTGCAACGGGTGAGTCTCCTGTAAAGCGGTGCCGCCGGACTCCAGGTACAGTGCCTCGACCGTTGCGACACACTGGCTGACCGCTCCTGAACTGTAAACCCTTACCCGGTTGCGCTCGACCAGCGGCATCTGCTTGCCGGCTTCGGCCGCTTCACGGACCATCGCCGTGCCGCGCTCCAGCATCAGTTCAGCCGAAGCTGTTTGCAACATCGCCTCGCCCAGAAGCCGGTGCGCCTGGGCCGAATCGACCTGTTTGTGGATGGAGAAAGGCAGATTCCGGTTTTCGATATGGTTGATGAAGATCTCGATTGCCTCATAAGCAACGCCAAGGGGCGGGCCGGTCAGGTTCAGACAAAGCATGGGCAGGGTAGAGGACTGGTACAACGCAGACAGACCCTTGCTCAGTTCACCCGTTATGGCGTCCGCAAACCTGATAGCCCTGTGCTCCGGAACAAACGTGCCGGCGGTAGCCAGGCTCTTGCTGCCGCTGCCGCGCAGGCCGGTCACGTGCCAGTCATCGACTATTTCATACTCCGCTTCGGGCAGTAAAAATACTTTCATCTCCGGCGGTCCGCCGTCCTGGTGCACCAGGCCGCCTACCGTTGCCCAGCGCGCAAAATCACAACCGGACGCATACGGCCATTGGGTCTGTGACAGCTCGTAACCCCCGGCTACCCGTTTTACCATGGCCCTGGGTTGCAGCACGCCACACGTCAGGGTATCGGCGTCATCTTCAAAGACTTCATCCTGGGCCTGCTGCGAGAACAGACTCACGAGCCAGATATGTATCTGCACAATAGCCAATACCCAGGCAGTGGCGGGACAGGCGCGGGCCACCTGCGTGATCAGAGGCAAGACCTCCGCCATAGAAAGTTCCGGCCCGCCGAAACGGGCGGACTGGTATACCCTGAACAATCCTGCCGCCACCAGTTCGTCGATCGTCTGCCGGGATAAACGGCGCTGTTTTTCCGCCTCCGCAGCCCGTTCCCGCAAGGCGGGCGACAACGACGCGATACTGTCGTGGTACTGGGTAATGGAAATTCGATCAGTCATGGTTGTTTTTCTCAAAAGTGTCCTTTTCAGTTTCGTACATGTCATAAAAACGATAACATCATACTCCCACTACTGCATCCAAATTTCCTGAATTGGAGTCCGTAATGATCATCGAAAACCAGGAACAGGTCACTGAAGCGGTACTGAGCGAACTGCAGCGGATCAAAGACCCGCGTCTCAGGGAAGTCCTGTCTGCGGCAGTCCGGCACCTGCACGAACTCGCCCGTGAAGTGCAACTGTCGGAAGCCGAATTTCGCCGGGGATGTGCAATCCTCGCTCAGGCGGGGCAACTGACGACCAAAAGTCATAACGAAATGGTGTTACTGGCCGG
>CAYOEQ010000204.1:0-4178 GCA_964402775.1 uncultured Enterobacteriaceae bacterium | reverse complement strand
TGCGCCTGGTCCGCATCGATCAGGTTGACCTGCTTCACCTCGATGAGCCAGTCCCTTCCGTCCCGGCGTTGCAGCACATAACCACCCATGCAGGCAAGCGCGCCGCGTTCTCCCTTCCGGTAGGTATGAACGGTTAAATTCGCACGCACCCGCAGTTCGTCCTCACCGGCGGCCCAGATCTCGATATTACTCAGGCAGTGCCGGGTGCGCGTGGGCGGCAACTGGGAAAAGGCAAAGCCGGTGCGGAACCGGGCAATCTTGTCCTCCAGGCGGCGCCGGTCCTGTATCTCCCAGGTGATGGTGCGTCCGGGATTGTGGGGCGCCGGGTCGCCGGGGACCCAGTACACGCACTGCTCCTGGAACAGGTCGAGCCACTCCTCGAACCGGCCGTCGTCCAGCAGGCGGCACTCGCGGTTGAGCAGGGCGGTGATTTCATGGTGGAGGTCGGGCGCAACCGGCGGTCCGGGGTTGCTCCAGTCCTGCGCTATCCCGTACAGGCGCCGGTAGTAGTCCTCATCGACATAGGTGGAGGGCCCCGGCGTTTGTTGCAGTAACGTTTTTTGTGTCACATCAGTCCTCCATGCTCATCAGGCGCTTCCATTCCTTGTAGAAGGTGCGCATGGTGATATCGCTGGTCACCGGCGCCCTGGCGCCGTCCTCTTCCGCCACCTCCCGGTCACTGTTAAGGTGCCGGCTGCAATCCACCCATTCGGCTTCGGGGATGCCCAGGCCGGCCTGGCAGGATTCGAAGTTCTCCACGTCATCGACCTCGCCGAACATGGGGAAATCCTCCTGGGTGCGCATGCGCATCGCGTTCACCTCGTCCGGCAGGTTGGAGACGGTGGTGGCGAACCAGTAGAGATCGGTCTCGGCCACGCCCAGCGGGTCGATCAACTGTACCTGGTTGCCGATCAACAGCAGGTTCGGGAACACGGTCAGGTTCATGCCGGCGCCTACCGCCAGTTCCAGCAACCGTTTTGCTTCATCAGCGCCGTATTTTTCCGGCAGGGATTGCTCCAGGCGCTCCCGTCCGGGCTGCGGGCGCTGCAGCTCCCAGGCGGATGCCGCGTGCATCTCGGGGCGCTGGTCCAGGTAGTAATGCCCGTTCCCGAACGCCTTCACGAACATCCGACTTGCGTCCGGGTCGGATGCAAAATACTGCATGTCCTTATCGCCGTAGCGGGATGCCGCCATCATCAGCAGGGAGCGGTGGGAATAGGCCGGATGGTAGCCGTCCCCCTGGTTGTCGGTGACGAATTTCCAGTTGGCCGCGATGCGGTAGCGCTGGGTCCCGCTCACCTCCACAACGCCATCGCCGTAGCGATCCAGCCATTCGTCAATGACCTGCCTGGCGCCGGCAAGGTAATCCTCCAGGGCCGGCTGTTCCGGATTGAGGCAGGCGAAGATGAAACCGCGGTAGGTACTGACCCGCGGCGCCTTCAACAGGTCGAATTTCCCGCTTTCCCGGTCCGCGTCATAAGCATAGTCCAGGGGCACGGACACGGAGCGGCCCGCATGATCGTAAGACCATGAGTGATAGGGGCAGACAAATACCCTGCAACTTCCCTTATCCTCGCGGCACACCTTCGCGCCGCGGTGCGCGCAGCGGTTAAAGAGTACGTGTATCCCGCCGTCACCGTCGCGGGTGATGATCACCGGGCGCCCGCCCAGGTGTCGGGTGACAAAATCCCCCGCCGCCGGGATTTCACTCTCATGGCCCACGAACACCCAGGTTCGGGCATAAATATTGCGCATCTCGCGCCGGAACAGCGCGTCACTGGTATAAACCGACCGGTGGATACGGTCTTCCTGGATGAGGTAGCCCCAGTCAGCAGCGGTATCAGCGGTATTCACTGGAGAACACCTGTACATGAAAGGATATCGAAAACAGGCGGAAAGTCATGCGTACAACGTAGCATAATCAAGTGTAAAGGTCACGATGCAGGGGCGGGACAGTATGGGGTCGAACCAGTCGAGAGGGTTTTCGGCATTACCCCCGGAGCAGTGCCTTTATGCCCTCTTGCCACGGCAATACCTGTATCGGACCGAGGGAATATTTCTGCGTTGTCCGGCACAGGCAGAACAATTCAGCCGTATTATTTTCAGAAGCAAAGGCCCTGAGCCCTTTCAAATCAGACTCCCCGGGCGAGGATTGTGATTTGATCTCAATTGCCCTGGGCGTATCCTGTGGGCCGCGGGTCAGCACCAGGTCAACTTCCAGTCCGGTATTGGTGCGCCAGTAATAAAAACGGTAACCTGTCTCGTTATAGTCATTGGCCCTGATTAACTCGTTCACGATAAAGGTTTCAAACAGCTTTCCATAACGGTAGCTGCCGGATTTCAATTCGGTCTGTAACTCCCCCCTGACGGCATTCAGCACGCCGCAATCAAAGAAATAATATTTCGGGCTGTGGCGCAGTTGTTTGCGTACCGAATGACTCCAGCCGTCCACGCGGAAAGCAATGAGGGTATCCACCAGTATGTCGAAATACTCCTGTGCGGTTTTCACGCTGACGCCGCTGTCCCGGGCAATGGAGGAATAATTCACGGGTTCGCCGTTGACCTGTCCGGCAATATCAAGCAGGCGCATGAAATGGTCGATTTTCCTGACCAGGAGCTCCTGTATGACCTCTTCCTTGAGATAGGTTTCCACGTAGGCTTTCAGTGAGCGCCTTGCCGAGGACAGGGTTTCCTGGTAGAAACCGGGCAAGGTGCCGATGGTAAGCGCCTTGCGCAGGTCGGGTTCCACTTCCTGTGAACTCAGGGGGTGCAGTTTCAGCGTCCAGGCGCGTCCGGCCAGGAGATTGGCGCCGGAACGTTTCAGCTTCCTGGCGCTGGAACCCGTTAGCAGGAACTGAATCCGGCCTTTATGAGTCTCTACCAGGTAATGTACTTCATCCAGGAGTCCGGGCAATTTCTGCACTTCGTCAACAAGCACGGCCAGCGTTCCCCGTGCGGGAATATCCCGCAGCCGTTGTTCGATTTCAAGGCGAAACAGGCCCGGTTCGGAGATATAGCGCCTGAATGCGTCAAGGCTCAGCAAATCAATGCTTTCAGCATGCCGTGCCTGGGCCAGGTAACGCTGTGCCAGCACGGTCTTTCCCACCCCCCTGGGGCCAAACAGGAAGGCGGATTTTTTCCCCTTGAGAAGTTTAACCAGGTTGAGTTTTCTTTCATACATACTCCACAAATATATTATAAATATGGAGTATAGTCAATATTGTGCGACCTGACCCCGTTTGCTCTACGATTAGCGCATCGGCGTCAAAGGACTGGATGGCCGGATTGCGGTGTTGAGTTGCCGTTGCAGGAACGTCATGGCTACCGGCCCCTCGTATTTCCCGAAGAAAACCAGCCGTGACCGCGCCTGTCGCCTGGCTCCTGGATACGAATGTGGTCTCGGAGATGATGCGGCCGGCACCGGCGCCGCAAGTCGCGGAATTTCTCGACGCGGTCAATCCGTGGATAGATTACTGACCGGGGACTACACCGGGGACGGACCTCAGGTCCGTCCCCTTACCACTTACACCGCTACCAGGGCAGGGAGGTACGCAACATCAGCACATGCTCCGCCCGGGTGTAACCGTCGTCCCGGCGCTCGCCGTCCAGGCTCAGGCTGAGTTGCTGCCCCAGGTTGAAGCGCCAGCCCAGCCGCAGGGTGCGGCTCAGTCCGGCCCACTCCATGCCGCCATACGGCGTCAGGACGCCGTAGGTCCACGGCACGTCCAGGCCGTAGCCCAGCTCGGCGTTGAGGCGGGCTTGCGCTGCCGGGCCGTGCTGCGGGGCGATGCCCGCCGTAGTCTGGCGCTGCCACAACGCCTCGGCGTTGCTGTCCGCAAGGCCCCAGCCGCTGTCAAGCCGCAGGGCCAGGCCCCGGCCCAAACGGCCCGGGTCCAGGGAGAGACTGCCGCCCAGGCCCCATTCCTGGTAGCCGCCGTCCTCATGGGCGATGAGGGCGCGGGCCCTTGTCTCCACCGTCAGCCCCAGCACCGGGTCCGCATACCCCAGTCCGCCGCCCAGCTCCATCCCGAAGCCGGTCTCGGCATCGCCGTCGTCGTAGCGGAGGCCTGCCTCGAAGCTCGGGGACAGCAGGGCGTCATTGGCCAGTGTGCGCCGGTGTTGTCCGGACAGCAGCAGGCGCAGGCGCCGGGTATCGGCTTGTGTGCCTTGCAGGCCGT
>CAYOEQ010000203.1:2239-4187 GCA_964402775.1 uncultured Enterobacteriaceae bacterium | reverse complement strand
TGTGACGCTGCCGTACCGCATCCGTCCGCGCCGGGCGCAAGGCAGCCCGGCCGGCCAGGCACAGGCTTCCACTCTCGTACACCAACTTGTTCATGCCCCCTGCGCAAGGCGTTGTTTCTACCCCAAATGCGATAAAGCCGTGAACATAGTGCATTTGAATGTCTGTGTCAAGTCCCGTGCTAAGTCCCTGCTAAGTCCCGCTAAGTCGGAAGGAAGAACAGTTTGAATTTCGGATTAAGACGGCCTGTCAGAAGGCCGGTGTACGGTATCGGGTTTACCCTTAAAGGGTGGAAATCTACGCACTCGCTTGACTGCTCCACCGCGCTGCCGCGGCCTTCTTCGCTATATCGGAACGTCGCTCTTTATCCAGTTTGGCGTTACGTGTCTTCGCGCCTTTCTGCCCGCCCTTGCGCTGGCCGGCATTGACATATTCTTCCCCAATTTCGCCGGTTGCTATCTTGGCGACATGGACTGCATTGGCGATCACATCAGTTGGTCTTTTCTCACCCTTCGGGCCTATTGGCATTTCAGTACCCTGCTCTTGTGTTGTCAGTCTTTGCCCAACCGCTTATCTATCTCCTCTGAGATATGCTTGGCTTGGGTAGCAAATTGGGCAGACACGTTCTCGTTTGTCGTGTCTATCCTGCTGTTAAGACGCTCCTCCATCTTTCCCATTTCATCCAGTATTACATCATTGTTTGCTTCAATTGCTTCAGATACGACTCCCTTCAAAGCCTTGGCAAGCAAATCAACGCTTCCATTCATCTTGTTTTTTGACTTACTCATTTAGTAACCTCTGATTGTTGTTCATTGTCATTAGATTAGTTTCTATTAGAATATATTGGAGCCTAACAGAAAACAAGATACTCTCTTGTAATGTGGTCACAACCGCATGAGCGCACACTTTCAGAGATACGTCAACGTCGGCATTGAGGGGAAAGTCAAACTGATACACTACCGCTAAGTCCCTGCGGATAAAAAATATCTGTGCCTTTGAAGACACGACAAGACAATACCGCCACTACTGAATCGGTAAAAGTAACCGCCCCGGCGCGCTTGCACCTGGGTTTCCTGGGGCTGGATGGGGCTGACCGGGGTCGGTTTGGCAGTATTGGTGTGGGTATTACCGGTTTTTCCACGGTGGTATGCGCAGGGCGCAGTGAGCGGGTGGAGGTCGACGGGGAGGACGACGGTCATATCGCCGGCATCACGCGAAACGTGCTGGAGCGGTTCCGTATTGATGCCGGGGTCAGGGTGAAGGTTGAGCAGCGTATTCCCCGGCACCAGGGTCTCGGTTCCGGCACGCAGATGGCCCTGGCCCTGGGCGCTGCCATCACTACCTTGCACGGCGTCCATGCCAGCGTTGAAGACATTGCCCTGGCAACCGGCAGGGGCAGGCGTTCCGGGGTGGGGCTGGGCGTGTTCACGCAAGGTGGTTTCATCCTTGACAGCGGCAGGTCGGAAGGGCGCAGGCTGCCGACTACGATTTTCCGTCATGACTTCCCGGAAGAATGGCGGTTTGTGCTGGTCATGGATGCGCAGGCTGAAGGGATCAGTGGAACCGATGAGGTGGAAGCTTTCAAGTCCCTGCCGGACATGTCCCCGGGAGCTTGCGCGGAAATCTGCCGGCAGGTATTGATGCAGATGTTGCCGGGCATCATGGAAAAGGATTGCGACCGGTTCGGCGCGTCCGTCGGCAGTATCCAGTCCAGCATCGGTGAGTATTTCAGTGCTGCCCAGGGGGGCTCCTACGCAAGTGAAAACGTCAGACAGGCACTGGAATTCCTGCTGGAACACAATGCGACCGGCACAGGGCAGACATCCTGGGGCCCCACCGGTTTTGCAATTTTTCCGGATGAAAAATCGGCGCGACGGGCCATTGACGCTTTTGCGGGGCGCGATGACATGGTAAGTCTCCTGCTTGCCGGGGCGGAAAACAACCGGGCGC
>CAYOEQ010000203.1:0-2139 GCA_964402775.1 uncultured Enterobacteriaceae bacterium | reverse complement strand
CGGGCCTCGCGGGACTATGAAAACTGGCCCTGGCACGTGGACGTCCATACCAGCCACCCCGTCATCGCCTGCCTGGCCAGCCAGTACGCAGGCTGGAGCCTCTCCCACGGCCAGGGCAAGGGCACCTTCAACGCGCTCGGTTCCGGGCCGGCCAGGGCGCTGGGCAGCAGGGAGCCGCTGTTCGATGAAATCGGCTACCGCGACAAGGCGGACACCACCTGCATCGTGTTGGAGGTCGACAAGATGCCGCCGGTTGAGATTGCCGACAAGATTGCCGAACGCTGTGAGGTTGTGCCGGAAAATCTCACCCTGATCCTGACGCCCACTTCCAGCCTGGCCGGCGCGGTACAGGTTATCGCCCGGGTGTTTGAATCCGCTTTGCACAAGGCCCACACGTTGCGTTTTCCCCTGGCTGAAATTGTGGACGGCATGGGGACCGTGCCCATGTGCCCCCCCTCGCCGGATTTCCTGACGGCCATGAGCCGCACCAATGACGCGATATTGTTCGGCGGCCACGTGCATCTGTTTGTCAGTTCCGGCGATGAGGACGCGCAGGACCTGGCCCACCGGTTACCTAGCAATACGTCGGAAGACTACGGCAGGCCGTTTGCCGAGGTATTCATAAACGCCGGCTTTGATTTCTACAAGCTTGATCCCATGTTGTTCAGCCCGGCCCGGGTGACCGTGAGTTCGCTCAGGACAGGACGTTCTTTCCAGGCGGGCGACATCAACCTGCAGGGGCTGAACGATTCATTCACCGGGATATTCAGTTAATCGGAAGATGGGGTCAGAGTAAAATCTTGAAGAGCGGTGCCGGCGGCACGATCGGTGGTGATTTTACTCTGACCCCGGAGTTCGATCCGGGTTTGCCTTCCGTGGCGGATCTGGGAACACTGGTGTATGAATGTTTCATCTGCGATGTCAACGCGCTGAAACCGGGAAACGTCGGCCGCCACGGCGGCGGCTACGGCATGGATTACGAGGATTTTGTCAGGAGCGCGAAGGTCGTTACCCCCATCCTTTGTGACCGGCGGCTTGGCATCGGCAGGAAAATCCTGTCCAGCATCGAAGCCACCCGGGCCGCGGTGCATTGCAATACCAACCTGGGGATGATATTGCTGGCGGCGCCCATCATCCGGGTGTTTCAGGAACATGGCCTGCAGGGGGACTTCCGGCGCACCCTTGCATCGACACTGAAGTCTCTGGGACGGCAGGAGGCCCAGGACATATTTGCCGCCATCCGCCTGGCAAACCCGGGCGGTCTTGGCAAAGTGGACAGATATGACGTAAACTCCTCCCCGGATATCGACATATATTCCGCCATGGAAGCCGCTCAGGATCGGGATCTTGTCGCGCTTCAATATGCGAACGGATACCGGGAAGTGGTGGACCTGGGGCTGAAATGCCTGCAAAACCAGCTTGATCGCTGGAATAATGTTGAATGGGCGGTTGTTGCCTGTTATCTTATGTATATGGCAAGTTTTCCGGATTCTCATATCCGCAGAAAACATGGAATGGATGCTGCCGAGCAGGTAAGAAAGAGAACAAAACCTGTAATGGAGCAGTTTATGAGCTATGATAATCCGGAAGATGCGAGAGGAGGATTAATGATCCTCGACAGGGAACTCAAAGCATCGGAATTGAATCCGGGCGCCTGTGCAGACCTGACCGCGGCCAGCCTGCTGTTGCTCCGGCTGGGGATTGGCTGATTTGCCGGTTGTCGCTGACGGTGTGGGGAGTGGTTGATAGACCTTATGTACGGAGGTATCATGTTTAAAATTTTTGACAAACTTTGTAGCATATTTAAATCAGAAGAAGAAGGAGGTAATGAAATGGCTGTTATTGATAGAGTACTGGTTGGTGAAGCATTGGTCGGGGACGGCAATGAAGTCGCCCATATCGACCTGATTATGGGACCCCGGGGCAGCGCTGCGGAATCCGCGGCATGCAATGCCCTGACCAATAACAAAGATGGTTTTACGTCGCTGCTGGCGGTAGTTTCGCCGAACCTGGCATGTAAACCGACAACCGTCATGTTCAACAAGGTCACCATCAAGGGCGCAAACCAGGCCGTGCAGATGTTCGGCCCGGCCCAGCGCGCGGTGTCCATGGCGGTGATGGATTGTGTTGAAGACGGCA
>CAYOEQ010000202.1:2871-4219 GCA_964402775.1 uncultured Enterobacteriaceae bacterium | reverse complement strand
ACGAGGAAACCGGTTCCAAGGACGTGCTGGCCGACGTCTGCGTCGGCTGCAAGGTATGCACCATCGCCTGCCCGTTCGGGACGGTGAACTACAACCAGGACACCAAGGTCGTCTATAAATGCGACCTGTGCGGCGGTGACCCCGAATGCGCCAAGGCCTGCCCCACGGCGGCCATTACGTACGTCGATGCGGACCATACCGGGCTGGCCCGGATGCGCGCCCATGCAGCGGCAAGCGCCAACTGATAGCGGAGGAGATTTGAAATGGCTTGGGCTAATAATGTATTACGAGTAAACCTGACTGAAGGCACCACCAGCAACGAACCCCTGAACATGGAGTGGGCCAGCCTCTACCTGGGGCAGCGCGGTCTCGCCACCAAGTACCTGGCGGAAGAGATCGACCCGAAGTGTGACGCCCTGGATCCCGGCAACAAGCTGATCATGACCACCGGTCCCCTGACCGGCACCATGGCCTCCACCGGCGGGCGCTATTCAGTGGTCACCAAGAGCCCCCTGACCGGGGCCGTAGCCTGCTCGAACTCCGGCGGCTTCATCGGCGCCGAGTTGAAGGCCGCGGGCTACGACATGATCATCTTTGAAGGCAAATCGCCGCGTCCCGTGTACCTGTACGTGGAAAATGACAAGGTCGAAATTGCTCCCGCCGATGAGATCTGGGGGCAGTCGGTCTGGGCGGCGGACGAATGGCTGCACAAGAAATACCAGGACCCGCTGTTGCGCATCGCCGCCGTGGGCCGCGCCGCGGAGAAGGGCTGCCTGTACGCGGCGGTCGTCAACGACCTGCACCGCGCGGCCGGCCGCTCCGGCGTCGGCACGGTCATGGCCTCCAAGAACCTGAAGGCCGTTGCCGTGAGAGGCACCAAGGGCGTGGGCAACATCAAGGATCCGGGCGCATTCATGCAGGCGGTCAATGCCGGCAAGAAGGTCCTGGCCGAGAACGCGGTTACCGGACAGGGACTGCCCACCTACGGCACCCAGGTGCTGATGAACGTCATCAACGAGGTCGGCGCCATGCCGACCCGCAACATGCGCGAAGTGCAGTTCGAGGGCGCAAGCAAGATTTCCGCCGAGGCCATGCACGAGCCGCGGGAAAGCGACGGCAAGCCCAACCTGGTCACCAACGCTGGTTGTTTCGGCTGCACCATCGCCTGCGGGCGCATCTCCACCATCGATCGGGGCCACTTCTCCATTGAGAACAAGCCGCAATACTGGGGCGCTTCGGGCGGCCTGGAATACGAAGCGGCCTGGGCGCTGGGTTCGGACACCGGGGTGGACGACATCGATGCGCTGACCTACGCCAATTTCATCTGCAACGAGGACGGGATTGATCC
>CAYOEQ010000202.1:1526-2771 GCA_964402775.1 uncultured Enterobacteriaceae bacterium | reverse complement strand
GGCGCCGGACCCGCCGGCGTTATCGCAGCGGAGACGCTCAGGAAGACCGATCCCTCCTGTTCGATCAAGCTGATCGGCGACGAAACGGAACCGCCGTACTCGCGCATGGCGCTACCGTACTACCTCATCGACAACATCGGTGAGGACGGCACCTACCTGCGCAAGTCGGACACCCATTATGCCGACCAGGGTATCGAGGTAATCCAGGGCCGGGCGGCCTCGGTAGACCCCGATTCCCACACCCTGCAACTGGAAAGCGGCGCGACGGTCAACTTCGACAAGTTGCTGATCGCCACGGGCTCCCATCCGATCAGGCCGCCCATTCCCGGCCTGGATTCGCCCGGCGTCCATTCCTGCTGGACCCTCGAGGACGGCAGGAACATCGCGCAAAACGCAACCAAAGGCTCCGACGTCATCCTGATGGGCGCGGGATTCATCGGCTGCATCATCCTGGAGGCGCTGGCCGAGCGCGGCGTGAACCTGACGGTGATCGAAATGGAAGACCGCATGGTGCCGCGCATGATGAACCAGACTGCCGGGAACCTGATTAAACAGTGGTGTCTGGACAAGGGCGTCAACGTGCTGACTTCCACCCGGGTCGAGGCGATTGAACAGGACGGCGGCAGGTTGTCGGTAAAACTGGATAATGGCGAACAACTGGGCGCGGACGTGGTGATTTCCGCCACCGGCGTTCGGGCCAATACCGGTTTTCTCGAAGGCAGCGGCATCGAGACCGACTTCGGCGTGCTGGTGAACGACCGCCTGCAGAGCAGCCACCCGGACGTGTACGCCGCCGGCGACGTGTGCCAGGGCAGGGATTTCTCCACCGGGGAGTTCAGCGTCCAGGCGATCCAGCCCACCGCCGCCGACCACGGCAGGATCGCGGCCCTGAACATGTGCGGCCGGGATACCCGCCATCAGGGCAGCGTCAACATGAACGTGCTGGACACCATGGGCCTGGTCTCCACCTCCTACGGTTTATGGATGGGTGTCGAGGGCGGTGAATCCGCGGAACTGGTGGATGCGGAAGGGTACCGCTATATCAGTCTGCAGTTCCAGGATGACGTCCTGGTCGGCGCCCAGGCGCTGGGGCTGACCAATCACGTAGGCGTATTGCGCGGCCTGATCCAGACGAAGCTGAAGCTGGGCAAATGGAAGGACCACCTGCTGCAGGACCCGACCCGGATTATGGAGGCATACCTGGGGGCGACCCAGTCCATCGGCCATAACGCCGCACTGATTTGA
>CAYOEQ010000202.1:0-1426 GCA_964402775.1 uncultured Enterobacteriaceae bacterium | reverse complement strand
AACAAGCTCATCATCGAAGTGTCCGAACACCAAACGGCCTACGAGGTCATCGACAGGTACAACGTGCCCAGGGAAATGGCGCACCTGGTACTGCTCAACGGTGTTTACATCAAACCTGAAGATCGCAACAAGGCCGTATTCAACGACGGAGACACCCTGGCGATATGGCCGCCGGTAGCCGGGGGCTGACCCGGGAAATGAGCATCACCCACAGGGACTTCTTCCGCCTGCTGCCGCGGGCGGTGAACGGCGCGCCCGTTACCCGCCGGGGCAACCAGGCGGACATCGCGACGGAAGCCGGCCAGGTTAAAATCACCCTGGCTCCCGAAACGACCAGAAAACTCGGCCTCATGGAATTTCCCGTGACGCCGGTCACCATCGAATTCAGTGGTTTTACCCCTCCCGACCAGGCGGCGTTCCTGGCCCGCTTCGACCTGGCATACCAGCGGGGAGGAGGGTGAGTCGAAAAAAGTGGCAATCCGATCCGGATTTGTGTATGTTATCCGGCATGGACCCAGGCAAGGAGCATGTGTATTTATGATTTTTTGTAAGAGGGAATTAACATGACCGAATTGATCACTATCGTTCTTACCGTAGTCGGCGTCGGCATTGCCATCGTTGCGATTAACATTACCACTTTTTTGTACCTGCTTGGCAGGATCTCGTCCGTAGAGAAAGGGTTGGCAACCGTAAAGCAGGAAGTAGCTTTCATTCACGGTTTGCTGGTCAGGCAATTCAGTGGCGCGGTAACGGACGAGTGACTTGTTTCCAGACAGCGCGCGGCAGGTTGGAACAACAGGATAACAAGATGTATTACAAGATGTGTTAAGGAGAAAGATTATGACACCTGAATTAATTGCTGTTATCACTTGCAGTATTGCTCTGGCCGGCCTGATTTTACGCCTGGGTCAAAGACTTGACCGGCGCATTGACAGGCTGGAAGAACGAACTGCAAAACTCGAACAGCGCATGGCCGCACTGGAAATTCAGCAGGCAAAACTGGAGGGGCTGCTGGAAGGCCTGCGGGAAGCCATTACCCGTCCCCATGCGGCTTGAGAATGAACAACCCCGGTTTTTGTTGTGTAAAAGAAACACGGTAAAGACTTATTACGCAAAAAATTCAAAAAAGTGTTGTAAATGAGTCTTTTCTATGTTGCAATTTCCTGGATTATGCAATATGATATTGGAATGAAGGCGTTGAAGAAGCTGAAACCAAGAATTCAAAACGAAGTATTTTTAGCTTAATACCTGTCCTGAGGAGGAGAATGATGAAATTTAATACAACCAAGTTCACGGCTGTTCTGAGTTCGCTGGCGCTGGTAGGCGCATTAAGCATGCCCACCAATGCGGCAGTTGTCCTGGGTGGCGCAGACGGTTGGGAAGTCAGCTACGGCGGCTTTATCAACCTGTTCTATACCCAGAGTGA
>CAYOEQ010000201.1:0-4238 GCA_964402775.1 uncultured Enterobacteriaceae bacterium | reverse complement strand
CCCACTCCGTTGTTGGTGCCAGCGGTCGAGCCGGCTGGAGCAGGTATTTTGTGATCATTCCGAAAACATGCGGGCGGAATGCCTGGATTCCAATGGCTTGCAGACCGTGTTCTGAATAATCCGGATTCCGGAATAACGGGTCTGTGGGGGGCGGGGCTCGGTAACGACCCCGCCTACCCGGCCCGCTCGATGACGCAGGCGGGCATGGCAAAGCGTTGCTCGCGATACGCCGTCCCGGGAGGCGTTCCTCGGACGGGCGTGGTCTCCGGAGCGCCAACCGACAGGACACTCGAATGGCCAAATATGAACAATATTAAGATACAATTTGTACAATCTCCACGAATACTGGCATAATTCCGCGAGCCGATGGGCAGAAAGAGGCCGAAAATGCTGCTACGCTTCGCCGTCGAAAACCACCGCTCGATCTGCGAGAGACAGGAACTGTCGTTCGCAGCGTCCACGCTCAGAGACCGGGCCGAAGGCCTGCTTCCCTGCCGTGCCGTGAAAAGCCACGCCGTTGTCCCGGCTGCTGTGATCTACGGCGCCAACGCGTCCGGCAAGACGAACCTGGTCGATGCTGTCGAGACAATGCAGCGACTGGTTCTGTGGTCGCACATCAAAGGGACACCCGGCGGCCGAGTGTTGCGCCGCCCCTTCCTGCTGGACCCGGACTGCCTTGAAAGGCCGTCATGCTTCGAAATCGACTTCGTGCTCGAGGGTGTCCGCTACCACTATGGATTTGAAGCAACAGACAAAGCGTTTACATCGGAGTGGCTTTACGAAAGCCCGCGCGCCCACAGCAAGAAGCTTTTCGAACGGCAAGAGCAGGATTTTAAGTTTGGCCGTAGCCTAAAGGGTCAGAACCAAGCTATTGCGAAGTTTGCGCGTCCAAACAGCCTGTTTCTGTCGGCTGCCGCACAGAACGGTCACGAGCTCCTGACGCGCGTCTACGAGTATTTTCAAAACCTAGTTTTCACCGGAACTAATTCACAGCCACCCGATGGCATGCCAACGCTATTCGAAAACGGAACGCTGGTATTTGAAGACGTAGATGCAGAGCTGGATAGCCGAGTTATCAGTTTCCTGGATTCGATCGATACGGGAGTTGGCGGGTATCGGAGACTGGTGACCTTGTTTTCGCAGCGTTCAGGGACGGTTATTCAAGGCATAGTTGAGGAAGATAATACGCATTACGCAGTACCAGAAGAACTTGACGCGGATGATACGCATACGACAGTAGAGCTTGCATTTGCGCACCGTGGAAAGAGTGGGGAGAAGGTAGACTTTACGCTGGATGACTTGAGTTCCGGCACACGCAGGCTTTTGGCGATCCTCGGCAAGGTCTTCAGGGCGATTGACGAAGGGGTGCCGATATTCGTCGACGAACTGGACCTTAGCCTGCACACTGCCGCGAGTGAGGCGGTATTGCGGTTGTTCTGCTCTCCGGAAACGAACCCGAATGGTGCACAACTATTGGCGACGACCCACGATACCACTCTAATGCGCTCCGATATCCTTCGAAGAGATCAACTCTGGTTTGCCGAGAAGAGCAAGGATGGCAGTACGGAAATATACCCGCTGACGGATTTCAGAACGCGAAAGGATGACAATATCCAATTGGGTTACCGCCAGGGACGGTACGGGGCGGTGCCAAGCGATGATCCGGTAGCTTCTCTGCTAGAGAATCGCTAGCATGAAGAAGCGGCGAAACGAAAGAATCGGTCGGAGAAAGCCGACAAGAAATCCCAAGGTTCGTTTCACTCTCTTTTGCGAGGGCAGAAAGACAGAACCCCAATACTTTAAGGCACTTCGAAGTCAATACAATGGTTCTTTGGTTTCAATTCAGTTCGGAGATAAGGGGCGGGCTCCGATTACCTTGGCAGAGAAAGCACTGAAGTTTGCCAAATCGACACGAGCAACGAAAGGGGGAAGGGGGCGACGGAATCTTTTCGAAGAACATGATGAAGTTTGGGTTGTATTTGATCGGGACGAGCATGAGAGATTCGATGAGGCTGTGTCCCTGTGCGAGGCGAACCGTATCGGAGTGGCCAGATCCAACCCGTGCTTCGAGGTCTGGTTGATCCTGCACATGGTGGATTATGGTCGGCAAGATGACCGTCATCGTGTCAAGGATGAATTCCACCGCCTGCTTTCGGAGCATCGTCGAGAGTTGCCCGGAAATGCAGGATTTGAAAGCTTGATGACAGCGATTGAAGCTGCGGAAGAACGTGGCGAGAAGCTCAATCAGCGACGAAGGGCTGAGGGGAATCCTTATGGGCGACCGTCCACGACAGTTGGAGAGTTGACCAGGGCAATCAGGAACGCCAGTAATCGGGTAAGGGGAACGTAAATCCCTGGAGAGGCGATCCGCCAGAGGGGAATGGCGACCGGTATTCCGGACGGCAGCAGGCCCGCCAGCTTCAAGTATCGAGGCGGGGTGCAAATTCTGGAGTCTTTCCGCGCAGTGGAAAACCTGAAGTGGGCAGTCGTCCAACGGATCGCCGTTCCCATGCCCAGCCCGCAATGGACGATCCGGACATTGAGTCAGTAACCTGACCCGCTGGGAAGCGCCTCTATGGGTCTCAAAATCCAACCACTGGTATGAAATGACGAGTCTGGGCCGATGAGCGCCAAAGGGCGCACGACATCCTGTTCCGATGCCGATCAAGATCCGAACCTGAACCGACGCGTCGCAGTTCGTATGTGCTGTCGGTGGTCGACGGCGGTCAACCCAATGCAGGAACGCGGTTTAGTGTGGCGAGATTTCGCGAATAACCTAGACCGGCGTTATCGCCCCTGGTCGGACCAGTCCATCTCCTTCACCTCCTCCTGATCCAGCAGTATGCGGCGCAGGCAGGTCGACCTGTGACAATAGGAAAGGCCCGGATGCACGCGGAACAGTTCTCCTTCGTTGTTGTTCCGGAGGTGCCCGGACATGATGCCCACTACTCTGGCGGGTACGGAACGCCTTACGCCTTCGCCCCTGAAATCATTCCAGAATGGCTGCCCGAACGAGTTCGCCATGACAAGCGAGCCCGAACTGCCCGCAAATGAGAAGGCCTCCAGGAGAAGGACGTCTTTCCTGTCGATGTCACCAGGGATCTTGTAGTCATGCAGAGGATCGCTGGCGACAATGCCGGTGCGGAGTATTGGCCTCCCGGACTCACTGTCCATCCATGCCTGATAGGAGGTAAAGGATATGTATGCTCCCCAAGCCAGTTGTTCAGGATCGCAGCACACTTGATCGTCGGCAAACACTTCTACAGGCAGCGTGATCAGAGGGGATCGGAACGAGTTGATCCACTGCGCGCACGAATCGCCGAGTACGAATAGGACTGCGAGATCCAACCTCTGATCGTCGGGAAAGCACAGACGGACATTGCTCTGGCTGTCGAGATATAGGTCGGGGTGAGGGTTCCCTGTTTCGTCAAAGGCCACTATACGAACCGACGACAACTCATAGCCTGAATGTCCGGTCACGTAACGGTAGTCCAGATTGTGTCTGTTTGTAACAAATCTTAACCCGTAAGAATCGAATCGAGTCCAGAAACCAGAGCCCGAACCAGACTTGAAGTTATCGCCGTTTCTGTATGTCGTGTAGATTCTAGCCGTAGCCATGAGCCAGTCGCGTGGCAAAGGGTTGTACATGCAATGCTCCTTCCGCGATCAATTCTTGAGGCTCTCTTCTCTTCGCCCCCTCGGTGTACTCCGCTGTATCCAGCCACCGCCTAAATGGCGCTGGGCGGTTCGGGTGTGACGCCTTCGGCAGGGCCACGGGATTTTCTTGCACCAACGACATGTTCGGCGATGCCGGCGAGCTCGACCGGGGGACGGTCGGGAAACCGGGCGATCAGCGACAGGCTGCCGCCCATCGCCTCGACCGTCCTGCGCAGCGTGGACAGCAACAGGTCGCTTCGCTGCTCCAGCCGGGAGATCGCGTCCTGGCTGATGCCAAGCTCGCGCGCGACGCTCGCTTGGGTGAGCTCGCGAGCCTTGCGCAACTCGCGCAGCGTCATTTCCTCCGCGATCAGCTCGGCGGCCATTTCCTCCACCTTGCGGCGTTCGGCAGGATCGAGCCCCGCGATCACGTCTTCAACATCCAGCGCCATAAGGAGTCTCCTTGTCTATCCGTCGGCAAGCCGGGCGAGATGCCGGTCGAACCGTTGGTCGGCCTTGCGGATCGACTCGCGGTAGAACCGCCGTTCGCCGCCGCCCGACTTGTCGCCCGCCACCAGAAG
>CAYOEQ010000200.1:0-4267 GCA_964402775.1 uncultured Enterobacteriaceae bacterium | reverse complement strand
GGACAGGCATTTTAAGGATGTCATCCGCAGGGACAGCGGATGATAAAGCGTACAGGGACGTATTCACAGCGTGCCTTAAAATGCCTGTCCGAACCTGCTCCCAAGCCGGATAAAAAGGAAAAATGCCTGTCCAAACCTGCCCCGCCGCCGGATAAGGAGGAATAATGCCTGTTCAGGAATCTGCCTCCACACACTGAATAATGATCGACCAAATCTACATCGAGGAAGCTCTGCTTGATCATCCCCGGGCGCGCGCCATCCTGCAGCGTTTCCCGGACGCGTCGGTAACCACGTGCGCCCGTTACGGCGAAATATTCAACCGCAGGGCGCAGAACTTTCGCCTGCAAAAGATCAGTCCGGCATTGATCCTGGCGGAGAAGTTTTCCAACCACGTGCTGCCCTCTCCGCCTGAGTACGCCATCGGCGGCGACCTGAATTATTACTTCTCCCACATGCTGAATTGCGTTTACGACTGCCGTTACTGTTTTCTGCAGGGCATGTACCGATCAGCGCATTACGTTGTATTCGTCAACTATGAGGATTTCTTTCAGGCCATTGCCGATAAAATCCGGGCGGCGGGAGATGCCTCGGCGCATTTCTTTTCCGGTTACGACTGCGACAGCCTGGCCCTGGACCCGGTAACGGGTTTCGTGAAGGAATTCCTGCCCCTGTTCAGGGAACATCCGCAGGCGTTGCTGGAATTGCGCACCAAGAGTACACAGGTCCGGTCATTGCTGGAGCAGGAGCCTATACCCAACTGCATTGTCGCTTACAGTTTCACGCCGGCTGAAATCGCCGATGCCATTGAATACAAGGCTCCGCCGGTAAGCAAGCGGTTGCAGGCGCTGCAACGCCTGCAGGCGCGCGGCTGGCGCATCGGGTTGCGTTTTGACCCGTTGATTTACCAGGAGGGCGTATCGGAACAGTACGAGCGGCTGTTCACCCAGGTGTTTGCAGCCGTCGATTCGGCGCTGTTGCACTCAGTCAGCCTGGGGAGTTTCCGCCTTCCCAAAGCGTATTACCGGTCCCTGGCGCGGCTTTATCCGGACGAGGTCCTGTTTGCCTCGCCGCTGGAGGAAACCGGTGAAGGGATGGTTACGTACCGGGACAGGATTCGCGAGGACCTGTTGTCTTTTTGCAGGGACGCCTTGCTGAAGTACATCCCGGAGGATAAATTCTTCCCCTGCGAACCTTTGTAATATCCCGGGGTCAGAGTAAGAAATTCGCAGAAGTTTTACTCTGACCCCTGAATTTGCCGTTACGGGCTACCCGACCAGCCTGTTGAACGCTTCCCTGACCCTGGTGCGGGTTTCCAGGAACTCTTCCATGAATTCCCCGGTGCGGTCTTCGGCGAAGCCCATGCCCCTGGACAATACCGCGTTCTGTTTATGGTCTGCCGGTATCGTACTGCTGGGTTTCAGGTCTATCAGGCGCATGCAGATCTCCGCCTGCTTCAGGAAGTCATAGGCCGTCAGCAGGAACCCGGCGGTGTCCGTGTCGATATGGTTCAGCCGGGACAGTTGTTTCAACGCGGTCCGGGTGCTGGTCGTCTGCAGTTCCGCATGGCTGCTGCCGTGGCTCAGTTGCAGGTAATGCGTGATGAAATCGATATCCATGATCCCGCCCTTGCCCCGCTTGATCTCATGCTTGTGGCGCGGGCTGCCCAGAGTCTCCTCTATCAGTTCGCGCATTTTCACAATCTCGTCCTGCAGCAATTCACCGTCGTAGTCACCGTAGATGGAGCCGGAGATCGCCTGCAGCGCCTCCAGTCCCATGCCATGGGGGTCATAGATGGGCCGGCAACGGGTCATCATCTGGCGCTCCCAGACGGCGCGGTCCGATCGGTGATAGTCGATGAATGAATCCACTTGCGTGATCAGTGAGCCGGAAGTGCCGTGGGGCCGCAGGCGCATGTCCACTTCGTAGAGCAGGCCGGACGGCGAGACCCTGGCCAGGTGGCGTATCATGCCCTGGAGTTCGCGCGCTATCCGGGTCGTATCCCCGCCGGATGCCGGCCGGTACAGGAATATCAGGTCCAGGTCGGAGCCGAATATCATCTCATAACCGGCCATCCTGCCCATGCCCAGCACCGCCACGTTGTCGAACAGTTTCCGGTTGGTCCTGGACATTTGCCTGACCATCGCGCTGAAGACGCATTCAGCCAGCACGGTGAGGTTTTTTTCCACCTCCGCAAGCGCCATCTCTCCCTGCAGAAAACGGATGAGCAGCAGCAGCATCCACTGGTTCTTGATCGACGACATGACATTCAGTTCATGCTCGAGGTCCAGCTTGAACGCGCCCACCTGGAAAGTGCGCATCATCTCGTCCGGCGTGATCGGTTTGTCCCGGTAATTATCGATCAAATCGGTAATTTCCAGTCCGCGGAAAAAAATATACCGGGTGAAATACCAGCTTGCGCCGAAAATATTCACCAGCAGGGTCTTGTCCGCCGGCTTGTCCCCCCATTGTTCCTTTTCGCACAATTCAATCCAGCGGGTGAGGCTGACTTCCGCCTGTACCCTGTTCCAGGCTCCGGCATAGTCGACCCGGGGCATCCTGCCCGCTTCTTCATTATCCTCCCCGGCCTCGGGCAGAATTTTTTCAAAGTATTTCTCGGCAATTCTCCGGTGGGTATAGAGGGTCTGCTCGAAATCAGCCAGGGTCTCTTCGTCCGTCCGGCCTTGCCCGCTCAGGGAACGCGCCACCCGGATCCTGCCGGCGGCGTCATCGGGCAATGCGTGCACCTGTTTCTCATCCGCCATCTGCAAGCGGTTTTCCAGACGCCGCAGGAACAGGTAGGCAGCCCTGATTTCCTGCTCATCTTCGTGTCCTATGAAATTCAGATTGCGCAGGCTTTCCAGCACCTCCAGGGTATTGGTTGAGCGCAACTCGGCATGCCTGGCAGCGCTGACCAACTGCAATATCTGCACGAAAAACTCGATGTCCCGGATACCTCCCCGACCCAGTTTGACGTGCCACTGGCCGCTGCGCGCCCGAATCCTGGCCATTTCCCCCTTGATCGCGACGAACCGCTCCAGGTCTTCGCTGCTCATGGAGCGGATGAAGACAAACGGCCGCAGCCGCGCAAGCAGCTCCTCACCAAGCTCCGCATTGCCCGCCACACACCTGGCGCGCAACCATGTCAGCCGTTCCCACGCTTCAGTGCTTGCCTGGTAATAGTTCTCCGTCTCATCCACGGTCAGAAACAGCGGCCCGTTCTTCCCCCAGGGCCGGAGTTTCAGGTCGACCCGGTATAAAAAACCGCTACGGGTAGTGTCTTCCAGCATCCTGGTGAACAACCTGAGCCCTTTTGTCAGGGAACCCTGCAATTGCTGGGACTTCAGTCCGCCGCTTTCATCATGGTTGCTGCAGGCGAATATCAGGTCGACGTCGGAACTGTAATTCAGTTCTCCCGCGCCCAGTTTCCCCAGGGCAAAAATACAGACATGCTGCCCGATGGAGTTCCCGTCTTCCCCGTTGAAGCATAAGGAAAACGCCTTGTTGAGGATCAGGTCGGCAAGCTGACTCAATCGTTCCAGCACGATTTCATACGGAAATCCGCCGGATACGTCCATCCAGGTTATTTTCAACAGTTGTTCATACTTGAAACGGCGCAAGGCTTCGGCATCCTGGATGCCGTCCATCTGTCCCGGTGTGAATTCACAGGGCTCGCCCAGCAGGCGAACGGTTTGCGGATTGCTGCAGATGTAATTGAACAGGAAGTTTGAGTAGCCGATGATATTGACGAAATCCGCCGACAGCGAAGCAGGCAGGCGGTCCAGTTCCGCGCGTAAGGCAGCATCCCCACGCATCCTGTCGAACCGGAGCGCGGCTGCCTCCGGGTCAGGCGCGGCGGCGATCAATTGCTGGAAGTCTGTCATTTATATATCCGCAGATGACGCAGATGAACGCAGATTATTTTCAGGGTTTTCATGTCTTTACTGTTGTTATCGTAAATTTGGACAGATGGTAGATAACAAAAGCTTACAAACATCTGCGTTAATCTGCGTTAATCTGCGTCATCTGCGGATGAATCCCCGCGTAGGCTACAGGGATAACATATCTCAGATCTTGCTGTAGATCTCTCCACCATGGCGGCTAAACTCCTGCGCCTTGTCATCAAGCCCTTTTGAGATGACCTCCTTCATGTTCTCAAGTCCCTGCTGCTTCGCATAATCACGCACGTCCTGGGTTATTTTCATGGAACAGAAATTCGGCCCGCACATGGAGCAGAAATGCGCCACCTTGTGGGCCTGTTTGGGCAGGG
>CAYOEQ010000199.1:0-4269 GCA_964402775.1 uncultured Enterobacteriaceae bacterium | reverse complement strand
GCAATTTCCTCATCCTGTTGTTCACTGGCCCCGGAAACGCCGATGGCGCCGATGCGCCGCCCGTCAATCTCGATGGGCACCCCGCCGCCGCAGGTCATCAGCCGGCCTGCCGCGGGCAGGGCCGTCCTGCACGGCGGTGACAGGGTCTCCATCACTTCGCCCCATTTCGACGTCGGCATGCCGAAACTCATGGCGGTATAGGCCTTGTCGACGGCCACGTCGACGGAATGAAACGCCGAACCCGGCATACGCAGAAACGCCGCCAGGCGCCCGCCGCTGTCCACCACCGCCACGTTGACCCTCACCTTCAATTCCTCAGCCCGCCTGACCGCGGCCTGGACCAGCGCATGGGCCGCTTCCCAGTGGATGTTGTTCTGTTCTACTGTTACTTTCATCCGCCTCTCTGCAGGGGACGGATTTGAAATCCGTCCCCGGTGAACCTTTATTTATCCCGACAGGTGCTCCTGTATTTTCTTCCAGGGGGCCTGTCCCTTGTCGTTAAGTTCCGCCAGTTTTTCCGCCGGAAAATCAGCCGCGACCCCGGTACGGTATGACTCCCGCTCAAAGCAGCGCTCATACCAGTCCGCGACCCTGTTGCGCGACAGGTACCAATCGGTCCAGCCGAACTGGTACAGGGTCTGGAAATACGGCGCCATGGCCGCGTCCGCCAGGGAGAAGCGGTCGCCCGCCAGCCAGTCCTGGTCCTCCAGGGTGCGTTCCATGTCGGCGATGGTCTTCTCGTAAGTGGCAACGGCGTCCTTGATATCCGGGGCATCATAGCCCATCTTCACCAGGCGCCGCTGGCGTTCGCGCCGGGGTTTCTCCACCACCTTGTCGATAATGGCGTCCATCTCCGCTTCCGACAGTTGTCTGAGCTTGTCCGCCATGAGCAACGGCCATTGCAGCGCGCCGCAACTGGGGTGGACCTTGATGTCCACGTGCTTCATCCAGAAACGCATCTGCGACGTATGCCAGGGATTATCGGGACGCAACCCAGAGTCGGGAAATTTGTCCTCCAGGTACTCACAGATGATGGAGGATTCGATAACGGGTTTCCCGTCATCCACCAGCGTCGGCACCACGCCCAGGGGGTTCAGTTTGAGATATTCCGGCCTGAGGTTCTCTTTCTCCGCCAGTTCCACGTGACGCTTTTCCCAGTCCAGCCCCTTTTCCGCCAGCACGATCCGCACCTTCTGGGCGCAGGGAGACATGGGGTGAGTGTACAATTCCAGCATGATATTGCCTTCCTAATGTTTCCAAGTAAGTCAGCGTCAATTAAAGCGCCACTGGATTTCAACCCCCTGCAAGAGGTATAATATTATCCCTGGCGTGGCGAGTTATCGATATTTTTTTATATTATCGATATTTTTACACAGAAGCAAATCCGGTACCCGGCATATTTAGAAAATCACAGTGTCCAACATTGTATCTCCAACAATAAAAGTAAGCGGCGATTGACAATGCACGCAAGGACACTGGTCGAATCATCCTATCACCGGATCCGCTCAGACATTATCGGGGGGAAACTGGCGCCGGGATCCAAACTGCGCATCGATGAGTTGCGGGGGGACTACAAGATCGGGGCGAGCCCGTTACGCGAGGCCCTCAACCGGCTGGCCGGCGAAGGTTTCGTCACCGTGGCAGAACAACGGGGCTTCAGGGTTGCGCCGGTTTCTCCGGACGACCTCAGGGACCTCAGCCGCATGCGGGTCATGCTGGAATGCGAAGCGCTGCGGGAGAGTATCAGGAACGGCGGCGACGAGTGGGAGGCGAACCTGGTCGCGGCCCACCATCGCCTGCAAAAGGCGGAGCAGAGCTTCGGCAAGGACCTGGAGGAATGGGAACATCGCAACGATGAATTCCACGAGGCCCTGCTGGCAGCCTGCCCCTCGTCCTGGCTGCTGCGCCTGCGCCACGTGCTCTACGAACAGCACAAGCGCTACCGCTTCATCGCCATACTGTCGCAACAGGCGGGCCGGGACGTGCACCGGGAACACCAGGAGATTCTTGAGGCGACGCTGGCGCGGGACGTGAAAGCCGCGTGCAAGGCCACGGAACTTCATATCCAGTACACGATGGAGAGCAGCATCCGGGTATTTGCCGAGCTGGAAACAGATACCCCCGTCCCCGCATAACTGCGAAAGACAGTAGCATAATGAGCAGTATGTATAACCCGTTTATCCGTTCCATCCTGGCGGGCGTTATCGCCGCGTTCACAACCTTCAACGGCATGGCGCAAGAGAGTTCGCCACTGCTGGAAGAGATCATCGTGACAGCCGAAAAACGTTCCGAAAGCCTGCAGGACCTGTCCCAGGCCGTGACCGCGCTGTCCGGCGAGGACCTGGACAACCGCAACCTCACTACTTTCGTGGACCTCAGCAGCATCGCTCCCGGGGTAACCGTCGCCAAGAACGAAGGTTTCAAGACCGTCATCGCGATACGCGGCGTAGGCAACGAGGCCAACCAGAACGCGATAGCCAACCCCTCCGTGTCCTATCACCTGGACGGCATCTACGTGGCATCGCCGTTTGCCCTGCACACGGACTTCCTGGACCTCGAGCGCATCGAAGTGCTGCGCGGCCCCCAGGGCACCCTGTTCGGCCAGAACTCCACGGGCGGCGCCATCAACGTGATTACCCAGGCGCCGGATACGGAGGAATTTTCAGGCAAGGCCGATATAACAGTGGGCAACTACAGCCTGGTGCGGGCGCGCGGCTCGGTCAACATCCCCAACAGCGATACCATGGCCCTGCGCGCCTCGGTGGCTTCCCACAACCACGACGGCTTCAGCCGCAACATCACCCTGGACCAGGGGCTGGACCAGGCCGACAGTTTTTCCGGCCGCGCCCGCCTGCTCTGGGCGCCGACCGAAGACCTGCGCTTCAACTTCACCGCCCAGTATTACGACGAAGACACCAACGGGGCGGCGCAGAAAGGCATCCTCGACTCCACCCCGGACCCGCGCCGGCTGACCCAGGACTGGCCCAGCACTTATGAACTGGAGAGCCGGCTCTACAGCCTGGTCGCCGAATGGGACCTGCCCGCGTTCACGGTCAGGTCGCTGACCAGCTACCAGGACGACGACATCACCGTGGTGCGGGACAACGACCGCCATGATTTTGTGAACCTCATCACCCGGGGCATCTTCCTGTTGCCCGCCGGCGTTGAACCGGAGACCGACCGCCAGAAAACCTTCACCCAGGAACTCAACCTGATCTCCTCCGAGCCGCTGTTCGGCCGGCTGGACTGGGTGGCCGGGGTATTCTACCTGGATACCGAGGTGGACATCCTCTTTCGCGAATACATAGACTTCAATACCGACGGCGTTTACGGTCCCGACACGGTGACGGTGGAGGAAGTCCTCAAGTTCGGTGGTGAAGTCGGCTTCATCTCCGATTCCAGGCCGGAGCGGGAATCGATCTCCGTGTACGGCCAGGGCACCTGGAACCTCACCGACTCCTTGCGCCTCATCGCCGGCCTGCGCTATACGGATGACGAGGTTTACTCCGAGGTGACCAACTTCTTCGGCCGCGCCGGCACCGCCGTTCTCGAGACCAGCAGCGACAAGCTCACCGGCCGCGGCGTGGTGGAAGCCGACCTGAACGAAACCACCATGGTGTACGCCTCCTACACCCGCGGTTTCAAACCGGGCGGCAGCAACCTGACCTACGGCCGGGAAGACGTCGTGGCCCCCATCGTGGTGCTGCCCACTTACGCGGACGAGACGGTGGAGGCCTGGGAACTGGGCATCAAGACCGACTTTGCCGGCAACCGGGTGCGCGTGAATGCCGCCGCGTTCTACTACGACTACAAGAACCTGCAGTACCAGGCGACGGACCCCGAGGTGTTCGAGGGCGGGGTCGGCAACCTGCCCGGCTCGGAAATCTACGGCATCGAGATGGAACTGCTGGCTTTCGTCACCGACAGCCTGACCCTGGATGCGCGCCTGGCCTGGCTGGAAACGGAGATATCCGAATCACACCTCGCCCTGGACAACGTGCGCTCCGATGACGCCACCAACGCGCTGCTGCCCCAGTGCGACTTCAACCTGTTCTGCGACGACATCCAGCGCGCCCGCGCCGCCGCGGTGACGGACGTTGAAGGCAACGAACTGGCCAAGACACCCAACTTCACCGCGGACGTGATGCTGCGCTACCGGGGCCGGCTGGGCGCCTGGGGCGACTTCGACGCCAGCGCGCAATACATCTACCGGGACGGCTTCCAGCACCGCATCTTCAACAACCCGAGGACCGACGACGTGCCCAGCTA
>CAYOEQ010000198.1:0-4270 GCA_964402775.1 uncultured Enterobacteriaceae bacterium | reverse complement strand
ATAACTGTCAATGAACCTATTAATACTCGGTAATGCGACTTAACGCGTAATAAAAGAAAGAAACACTATAAAAAATTCGTTTACTTCTATCTGAATAACAGGAGAGAAAGTTATGCCATACCGAGACGAAAGCAAGCTGATGACGAAAGATGCGCCTGCAGATATCAGCACCGAGCTTTGCTTCAATCCACCTAACGGTCCGTTCGACGGAAAATCGGATGAGAGTAAGGTAACGGGCACCTTGACATCAAAGCACGATGTAGACTGGGTAGTCCTCGAAATGAGCGAGGGGAAGGAATACACGTTTACCCTGGCCGGCGATGCAATGCTCACGGACACCAAGATCAGACTCCTCGATTCGAAAGGCGAGGAGATCATGGCGCTGGATGACGTTGACATGGACGGTGATGGCAAGGCAGACAGCCTGCATCCTACGATCAAGTTTACGCCTGAGGCCGGCAGCGGCACGCAGAAATACCACCTTGAGGTCAGCGCCTATACGGGCAACCCGGGTACAAATGATTTCATGATGCCCGCTGACTGGACGCTTACGGCGAATGAGATGGCGGTGCCGGAGCCGACTACCGGCAAAACGCTTGAGGGCACCGACCGTACTGAAGACGACCCCAGTACTGCTAACGTAAACGAATACGTCTCCGGCGATGACAAAATCAACGGCACCGACATGAATGACGTGATCAACGGCCTTGGCGGTGATGACTCGTTATACGGCATGGCTGGCGACGACGAATTGAACGGCGGTGCCGATGATGACCTGCTGTCAGGCGGCCCGGGCGCTGATGAACTCAACGGCGGCGCTGGCACGGATACCATCGATTACTCCTCTTCGATGATGGGAGTCACCATCAACCTGCGCGCCGGCACGGCTGGCGGCGGCGATGCCGAGGGCGACACGATTGGCGAGGATATTGAGAACGTCATCGGCAGCATGTACGGCGATGACCTGAGTGCGGCCCGCGCCGGCAGCGGCCTGTGGGGGCTGGGCGGCGACGATGACCTGAATGGGGATCGCAGGGGCGATATGCTCTACGGCGGCGACGGCGATGACGACCTGGACGGCGGCGACGGCAACGATATGCTGAATGGTGGTCCCGGCGCGGATGAACTGACCGGTGGAGGCGGTGCTGACACCGCGTCCTACGCCAGTTCCATGATGGGCGTCACGGTGCGTCTGCATGCCAGGCAGGCCATGGGCGGCGACGCCGAAGGCGATAGCTGGAATTCGATGGACGTAAAGTATACGGAGAACGATGAAGACGACGGCCCCCAAGAGAAGACGGAATCCGTTCCCGATATTGAGAACCTCACCGGTTCCGGCATGGCCGACATACTTGCGGGCGACAGCAGGCCTAATACCATCAGGGGCGGTGGCGGCGATGACAAGCTGTACGGCGGCCCGGCCAAGAATGCGGACAATAATGACACGCTGGAAGGCGGCGACGGCAATGACATGCTGTTTGGCGGCTACGGCAATGACACGCTAAGAGGCGACGGCGGGGATGATACCTTGAACGGCGGCAAGGGTGAGGACATGTTTTACGGCGGCGCCGGCAGCGACACGATTTATGCCGACACGACGGACACGGTGATTATTGGCGACGTTATGGCTGATGACGCTACCACTGCTGATGTGGACGAAAGCGGGGCAATGGAAGGCGATAGCGATACCGTGTCGTTTGCCAAACTGACGGGGCGGAACGGAATCACTATGACTATCAATCAGGACGGCGCCGGGACTGCTGCAGATGGCACCACGCCGGTGGCCGCCAACATCAAAGGCATTGAGAATGTCATCGGCACCTCGGAGGTGGACAGTCTGACCGGAGATGAGGGAGACAACGTCATCGAAGGCGGCGACGGGGGCGATACCCTGGTCGGCGGCGATAATACTCCGTTTGGCGATACCCTGTCCTACGAACATTCCGATGGCTTGGTCAGTGTGGAGTTAGAGGCGGCGGGCTCGCCAGCCGACGTCGCTCGGGGCGATGCCCGGGGCGATAATGCCAGGGAGTTTGAAAACGTGAGGGGGTCGGCACACAACGACGACCTGACCGGCAATGGCGATGCCAACAAGCTGTGGGGACTGAACGGCGACGACGAGTTGGCGGGAGGCGCAGGCTCGGACACCATCGAAGGCGGCGCCGGGGCCGATGACTTGGACGGCGGCACGGCAGCAGGTATCACCACTGGCGTTGATACGGATAGTGATACATTGTCCTATGCAACTTCGGATGCTGGCGTCAGGGTCAACTTGGCGCTGCACAGCGCCTCTGGCGGCCATGCCCAGGGCGATACCATTGTGACGGTTGAAGCAGACCATGACAGCAATACCGAGACGGACGAAATTGAGGTCTCGACGTTTGAGAACCTCACCGGGTCCATGCACGATGACACGCTGACCGGTGATCACAGAATGAACATGCTGATCGGCGGCGGCGGCGATGATACCCTTCTGGGCGGAACAAACGCTGACCGCTTGGAGGGCGGTCCGGGCGCGGATGCGCTGAAAGGCGGCGACAGCAAGCATGACCATGACAATAATGCTACTACTCCTGAGGAGCAGCATATCGACTGGGCCGTGTACCGGAATGCGATGGAGGGGATCAAGTTGGACCTGTCTCCCGACATTGGCATGGGCACCGGCGGCGAGGCCAAGGGCGATACCCTGGAAGGTATCGAGTTGGTCTGGGGCTCCAAGCATGATGATACGTTCATCGCCGGCGAAGGAGTCGACCGCATCCACGGCGACGAGGGCGACGATACCGTATCCTATGAAGCATCCGAGACAGGCGTCACTGTGAATTTGAGTAGCGACCAGCCTGGCACGGCCTTTCCCAGAGATGAAAACGATGTACCTTCATTGGGCGACTTGGGAGGAGGGGCTGGTGCTGATGGTGCTGACGCTATCGGTACGGCAATTGCCGGGTTGGAGGAAAATGCTACACTCAACACCGGGGATGGCAACACAGCTGCCGGCGACTATTTAGGCGGTATCGAGAATCTGACCGGGTCTGCCCACGATGACGCTCTGACCGGTGACACCAATCCCAACGTCCTCAATGGCATGGGCGGCGATGACGATCTGGTGGGCGGCGACGAAACGACTGGCGGCGACACTCTGAACGGCGGCGCTGGCGATGACGACCTCAACGGCGGTGGGGGCAACGATATATTCGTTTTCAGCCCCGACGATGGCGGGGGAGTCGATATTATCGAAGCAACTGGACGCACGTTTTCGACAACGGCAGGAACGCCAGGTGATAAAATTGACCTCAGCGCGTTCAAGCTGACTGCGACGGAATTGAAGGACCTGATAAGCGTGCGCTCAGGCGATACCATTATCGATTTGACCAGCGTGGGTGGCGGCACGATCATACTCGACGACCTGAACGCCACCACCACATTGTTTTCGGTGCCGGATGATCCAGCAACAGATGAAGACGAATCGATGCTGAGCGTAGTCACGGATACAGCCGGAGCCACAGATACGGGTGGCGCCGCTATTGGTGATGGTATGATTAATCATCTTGATGATGGGGTTTTCATCCTCTGATTAACCAAGCAGTAAAACGATCTTCCTGATTTCACGGAAGTAAACGATCACAGGGGCGTTCCCGGCGGGCAACCGCTTGGATTAGCCCCTGTTTTATTTGTACCCTCCTTTTCCGTCCCCCTTCGTCATACCGGCGAACGCCGGTATCCAGTAAACAAAGAGTCGCCCTCCGGGCGACCCATTATCCCACTGGATGCCGGGTCAAGCCTGGCATGACGGGGAAGAAAGCGACCGGTCATGTCACTGGATGCCGGGTCGAGCCTGCCCTGGCCTTGAGGCAGAGTCCGGCATGACGAGGGAGGCGGCCCCGTCTGTCCCAACGCATGCGAATGGGCATTGACAAATCAAACCCCGGTTACGATAATCATCACTGGTGCCTTTGGCTGCCCAGGACGGGACTCGAACCCGTAAGGCTTGTAGACTAGGCTACAAATACCGGAGGAATGGCAATCCCCTGCGTTTACCAATTTCACCACCTGGGCAAGAACGACCCGTCCCTCTCGGGGGACGGGTTTTTTATTGCCCACTGATTATATATACCGCCCTTATGCAATTTTGTGAGAAAACTCACATTTTCCGCGACAAATATCCAACTCCATCCCCCGGCAGGCTATAATCCACACTGAGGTTTCATCAACAGAAAGGAGACGGAACATGTCAACGGAATTAATCGCAATCCTCGGCGTCGGCGTCACA
>CAYOEQ010000197.1:2796-4270 GCA_964402775.1 uncultured Enterobacteriaceae bacterium | reverse complement strand
GATATAGCCGCCGGCCGCGCCCAGCGCCAGCGTGATGTAATCCCTGCCGGTCATTGCGTCGGTTTCCCGCAGCAGAACCAGGATGGATCCGCCAATCAGGCCGAAGAACAAACCGTAGACCTGTTCGGGATAATCCAGCAACAGTTGCGGCAACGGTACGACCCGGGTGAAGAACAGCAGCGCGGCGATAATGCCGATGATCAGCGGCACGATAAAGCCGAAATGCGGTCTCGCCAGGGCTTCCCTGATATTCAGCCTGAGCAGCGCCGTTAACGCGGCCAGGTCAAAGGATTTGATTGCGGCAATGAATTCGCGGTAAATCCCGAGGATAAATGCCATGGTCCCGCCACTCACCCCGGGGACAATATCCGCTGTGCCGATACAGAATCCTTTAGCTATTAAAATAATACGTTGCTTCATAGATTCCGGCCCATAGTCCCTGATCCCCAGCCCCCAGCCCCTAACCCCTGGCATGGTACGGGCGGCTGAGTTCGTGTACCGAGTCCACCAGCACCGCTACCTTGTCCGGATCGATATCGGGATGAATGCCGTGCCCCAGGTTGAATACATGGCCGTCGGCTTCACCGAATCCTGCCAGCACCTCGGCCACATGCCTGCGGATCGCCGCGGGGGAGGAATACAATACCGCGGTATCCAGGTTCCCCTGCAACGCAACCCTGTCCCCCGCAATGCTGCGCGCGGATTCGATGTCCATGGTCCAGTCCAGCCCGACGGCGTCACAACCGGACCCTGCGAGGTCCTCGATCCAGAGCCCTCCTCCCTTGGTAAATAAAATGATGGGCACCTCGCTGCCCCGGCCTGCTGTCCTGACGGCCCGGACAATGCGCCGCATGTACTCCAGTGAGAACTCAAGGTATGCGGCATGGGACAATATGCCCCCCCAACTGTCAAAAATCATGACCACGTCGACTCCTGCCGCAATCTGGCCGTTCAGGTAGTCGGTAATGGAACGGCTCAATACATCCAGCAGCAGGTGCATCAGGTCGGGCTGCCCGTACAACATGCCTTTGGCCAGGCTGAAATTCTTGCTCGATGCGCCTTCAATCATGTAGGTGGCAATGGTCCAGGGACTGCCGGCGAAGCCTATCAACGGCACTTTGCCGTGCAGTTCCCGCTTGATCAGCCTGACGGCATCCAGCACGTAACCCAGGTCGGCTTCAACATCCGGCACCGCCAGGTTGCGGATGTCATTGGCCGAGCGTAGCGGCCGGGCAAATTGGGGGCCCTTGTTCTCCACCACGCTGAGCCCCAGGCCCATGGCGTCGGGAATGGTAAGAATGTCGGAAAACAGGATTGCCGCATCCAGGTCGAAGCGCTGCAGGGGCTGCAGCGTGACCTCGCAGGCGAGCTCGGGAGTCTTGCACAGGGTCATGAAATCCCCCGCGCGCTGCCGGGTGGCGCGATATTCGGGCAGGTAACGCCCTGCCTGGCGCATGATCCATACCGGCGTCAC
>CAYOEQ010000197.1:1531-2696 GCA_964402775.1 uncultured Enterobacteriaceae bacterium | reverse complement strand
GCCACACTGAAAATGGTTCAGAAAATGATTGATTCGGGCGCGGATGCCAACGCCAAGGATGAATGGGGATTTACTCCTCTGCATTTTGCCGCAGCATTCAATGACGACCCGGATATTATTACCGCCCTGGTGGACGCAGGGGCGCAGATAAACGCGCGGGACAGGGAGTGGGGCGCCTCCGCGCTGCATTGGGCGGCCTGGTCCAACGACAATCCCGGCATCATCATTGCGCTGGTGGACGGGGGAGCTGATCCGAATGCCCGCGACGCCAGGCAGAGCACCCCGTTGCATGCGGCAGCCGACCAGAGCAACAATCCCGACATCATACTGACCCTGCTGGATTCCGGGGCCGACGTAACCTTGCGGGACGCCGGCAAACTGGCCTGGGATTATATCAAGGATAACGCCGCGCTGAAGGACTCCGAGGCCTACGAGAAACTGGGCGAATAGAGCCTACCAGTTCTCAATCGAGGTGCGCAGGTCCACCTCGAACGTCCAGGCGCTTGCAGATTGCCTGTACAGGAACTCGTAGGCGTCCACGATACCGTCGATACCGATCATACCCTCGTCACCCAGCCGTTCAGCAATCTCCGGCCGTCTCGTCCTGATTTTTTCGCCGTTGATCGCGCCGTCCACAATGACGTGCCCGACGTGAATATTTTCCGGACCGCATTCTTTTGCCAGCGCCTGCGCCAGGTTGCGCAATGCGCCCTTGGATGAGTTGAACGCGCCGAAACCGGCGCGCCCGCGCAGCGATGCGCTGGCGCCGGTAAACAACAACGTGCCGCCGGACCCGCGCATTCGTTTCACCGTCTCGCGGGCAAACAGGAAGCCGCCGAAACAACCGGTTCTCCAACTGTTTTCGAAATAGGACGCCTCCATATCAACGATCCTGCCCGGCGTATTATTGCCGGCGTTGTAAATTCCCACGGACAGGGGCCCCGCAGCGGCCGCTTCGTCGAACAGGCGTATTACGTCTGCTTCATTTGCGGCATCGGCTACATACGCGCTGGCGCGGTTGCCGTCCGCCTCGATCATGGAAACCACCTTGTCCAGTTTCTCACGGGTCCGGCCCGCCACGAAGACGTGCAGGCCGAGACCGGCAAAGCGCCTGCACAACTGCGCTCCGAGCCCCTGTACCGGTCCTACCCCTATTACGATAGCA
>CAYOEQ010000197.1:0-1431 GCA_964402775.1 uncultured Enterobacteriaceae bacterium | reverse complement strand
GCCCCGTACTGCACGAATATCTCCGCCAGCAGGTTGGGCATCTTCCGGTACGGAGAAACGCCAAGTTCCAGAAGCATGATATCCATGTATTGCTGGAACCGGGTATTCACCGCGCAGGAACGCGATGGCTCGAAATTGATATGTTTGCGTTTCCAGTCCCGGGTGGTTTCCATACGCCTGAGCATCTCTGCGCGCGCCGGCAGGCGGATATCGCCGTTCAGGTACGCGCACAACCAGATCGCGCCGATCTCGGCCGCGGGGACGTGCATGAAACCATGGTTGTAGCCGGCGCAGGCAAACCGGGGAATGTCCGGGTGCAATACATGGCGATACAACTGTACGCCGTCATCCTCACTTTCAAGAAGGCTCCGGTATTTCTCCGGGAGGAACGGGAATCGGGGTTTCTCCGATCCCACACACAGGACCACCTGGTCGCAGGAGATGGCGCGGCCGTCTTTCAGGTGCAACGCTTCCCCGGCGAAATGGGATATCTCACCATGGACAGGTTCTATCCGCCCGTCCGCCACCAGGCGAAAATAACCTCTGGGCGTCAGCGCGGCCGCGGAGCGCAGGTCGCGGACGAGCTCATGCTTCGGGATCAGGGTATCCAGCCTGGTGTTTGCGGCCCGGCCCTTGAACGCGCCCCGCAGCTTGCAGAGAAATATGACCTGCCTGGTAAGGAAATACCAGAACGTGTCGACCAGGAATCCCAACCTGCCGTGAACGAATCGCTCTAAACCGGAAGGATGCGCCCAGCAGGGCATAAAGAAAGTAGTCAGACGGCTGAACAACAGGTGACCGTAGTGGATGCGGAAAATGGTTAACGGGATCATCCAGCGCGGGGTCCGGAAAATATGGAAGACCTCGCCGGTCTGCGCGCTTGCCATGACTGCGATATCGACGGCGGATTTGCCGAACCCCACTACCGCAGTGCGCTTGTCCCTGAACAGTTCCGGGTCGCCTATGTCCCGTTCGGTAATGACCCTGCCCGCGAACGCCTCCTGCCCGGGAAATACCGGCCTGTGCTTGCCCTCGGTATACTGGCCGATCGCCGATATAACGTAGTCGAACTGTTGCTCATGCGCGCCGGCTTCACCCCGGTACCGCACTGTCCAGCCGTCGTTATTTTCAACCATGCCGACGACCTCGGTGCGCCTGCGCACGTCAAGACCCAGGCCCTCGATGGCCATTTCCAGGTATTTCATTATCTCCTCGCCGGTGGGATGGAGCGAGGGCCTGAACGGCCAGGGAAATTCCGTCAGGGTATACTGGCGCGCGGTATTCTGCAGGCTGACTCCCGGGTAGCCCACCGCCCAGACTCCCCCGGGCCGCCCGGATTTCTCAAACAGGATGGTTCTATGTCCGGCTTTGTTCAGGATACTGGCTGCCGCAATACCGCTGATGCCGGCGCCGATAATGGCGATTTTCATT
>CAYOEQ010000196.1:0-4290 GCA_964402775.1 uncultured Enterobacteriaceae bacterium | reverse complement strand
GGTTACCTGATGGGCGTACCCGACGCGCTCCTCGCGACCGACGAAGAGCAGGCAAAGCACATATTCAAA
This sequence comes from uncultured Enterobacteriaceae bacterium, assembly GCA_964402775.1. Lineage (GTDB taxonomy): Bacteria > Pseudomonadota > Gammaproteobacteria > Eutrophobiales > Eutrophobiaceae > JAAXHV01. Next base: position 4,221 of record CAYOEQ010000196.1, on the reverse strand, counting down.
ATCGGCATGACCTGTGAACCCCCGCCCAGCGTGGAGTCGGTGGCCATGGCGAATACCCTGATTCACGCCGCCCCTGTGCTGGTGAATATGGGAGGCGCTGACGCGGACAAGCTGGTGCGCCGGGTTTACCGGTTGTCACGCGCGCTGATCGGGGATGAACTGGCAGACCAGTTGCAATATCCCAAACTCAATACCTGGGGACAACTGCTGTTTTTCGCCCTTGAGCAAAGGATAAAAGCCGCTTATACCAGACTTACCAGGGGGCACCGGGCGGAAAGCTTTGAGTTGATGACGCAAATCTCCAATTATGAAGCCGAGGGCATCAGTTACAAGCTGCCGGACAGCGCCTTTGCGGAGTTATCGAAAAAATGGTGATAAAGGGGAATAACGGGGACAGACCCCCGCTTACAACATGCGGGGGCATGCTTTAAATCTGTCCCCTGATCTGTGCGTATGAATATGCCGTTGCTGCTGGATCGCTACATCGAAATTATCCTGCGCCGCCGCTGGGTGGTTATTGCGCTCGCGTCCCTGTTCATGCTGGCCGTGACCGGCGGTGTTCGCTTTATCGGCGTCACCAACGACTACCGCACCCTGTTTGACGAGGGCAACCCGCAACTTGCCGCGTTCGACGCCCTGGAGGCCACGTATAGCGATGCCAATACGGCGCTGATTGCCGTCGCTCCCGGGGAAGGCTCGGTGTTCACCCCGGAGACCCTGGGCGCGGTAGAAGCGTTGACCGAAGCCGCGTGGCGCGCGCCTTATTCCACCCGGGTCGATTCATTGACCAATTACAACCATAGCGAAGCATTCGGCGACGACCTCGTAGTCGAGCCTCTTGTCGATGACGCACTATCCCTGGGCGATGCCGACCTGCAGAGGGTTGAAGAGATTGCGCTGAACGCAACCGAAATTGCCGGACGCCTGGTAGCCCGTGACGGCCGTGTGGCCGGCATGGCGATTACCTTCGCCTTGCCGGAAAACCCCGACGCCGCAGTGGTCGAGATAACTGATTACCTCAATGAGCTTCTTGATGAGGCACGCGCAATTAACCCGGATATCGCCTATTACCTTACCGGCGACGTTGTCATGAACCGGGCTTTCGCGGACACAACCAAGGACGATATGGAGAGACTGACTCCTGTTGTGCTCCTCATCATCCTGGTCGCGACCGCGCTGCTGCTGCGTTCAGTGACCGGCACGCTGGTCACCATTCTCGTAGTCATGTTCACCGTCAATACGGCGATGGGATTCGCCGGCTGGATTGGCACGGTGTTCACCCCCGTCAACGCCGGCGTGCCGCTCATCATCATGACCATCGCCGTTGCCGATTCCATCCATATAGTCACGGCCGCGCTGGCGGGTGTGGGTCGGGGACTTGATAAAAATGAGGCCATTATCGATTCGTTGCGCCTCAATGCCTGGCCGGTATTTCTCACGTCAGTCACGACTGCGGGCGGGTTTCTGACCCTGAATGCATCGGATTCGCCGCCGTTTCATGTACTGGGCAACCTTGTGGCGTTCGGTGTCTTGTTCGCTTTTATCTACAGCATGACTATTCTGCCGGCGTTGCTTTCGATTCTGCCGTTACGCGCGCGCCGGACCAGTGCCGACCGTCCCGGCTTTTTCGATCGCCTCGGAGCGTTTGTCATTGCCCGCCGCACCTTTCTGCTCTGCTTCTCTTCCCTGGTGACAGTGGTCCTGATTGCAGGCATCCCGCGCAATGAGCTGACCGATAACTGGACGCAGTATTTTGACGAGCGTTACCAGTTTCGGCGCGATACGGACTTCGTTATCGATAACCTGACCGGCATGGAAACGCTGGAATACTCGCTTGAAGCGGGTCGCGAAGGCGGCATCACCGACCCGGACTACCTGCGCGCCGTGGACGCATTTGCGCAGTGGTACCGGATGCAGCCCGAAGTGGCCCACGTCCAGGCTTTCCCGGACATCATGAAACGCCTGAACAGGAACATGCATAGTGACGACCCGGCCTTTTACCGGTTGCCCGACAGTGGGGAACTCGCCGCGCAATACCTGTTGCTCTATGAATTCTCGCTGCCGTTCGGCAGTGACCTCAATAACCGTATCGACGTCGCCAAATCCGCCACCCGGTTGACCGCCACGGTCGGCGCTCACGTTTCCTCTCAACAGTTGCGCGAGCTCGACGCACGCGCGCAGGATTGGCTGCAGGCCAACACCCCCGACATGGTAACCGATGCGACCGGTGTCAGCATCACCTTTGCCCACCTGTCGCAGCGCAACATCAACAGCATGCTACGCGCCACCATTATCGCCATGGGCCTGATTTCGTTAATTTTTATCCTGGTTTTCAAAAGCGTTCGACTCGGTGTAATCAGCCTTGTGCCCAATTTCGTGCCCGCGGCCATGAGCTTCGGCCTGTGGGGCTACCTGGTCGGCCAGGTGGGCCTGGCCGGCTCCGTGATGACCGCGATTGCGTTCGGTATCATCGTGGACGATACGACTCATTTCCTGAGCAAGTACCTGAAAGCCCGCCGCGCGGGCGACCCTGCGCCGGAAGCCGTGCTTTACACCTTCCGTACCGTCGGTCGGGCGCTATGGACCACTACCCTGGTCCTGGTTGCGGGTTTCCTGGTATTCGCGTTATCCGGCTTCGAGGTAAGCTGGTCGCTTGGCCTGATGGTGACGGGCACGATCCTTTTCGCGCTGCTCGCTGATTTTTTCTTACTGCCGCCGCTGTTATTGGCTGTGGACAGGAAAAAGTTATGAGTAAAATCTTGCGAAAAATGATCAAGAATTTGTTCGTCATTCCTGCGAAAGCGGGAATCCAGTCAATAAAACAACTCCTTATATTGCATCCACAGGAGATAATCATGGTTCGCGTATTCCCTGTTCGAACGAAGGCCGTACTGTTTACATCCTGCCTGTCCCTATTGGTATGTTTGTGCGTGCCGCTTCATACGTTCGCGGAAAACGCCACGCCTGAAGAAATCGGATTGAATATTGCCCGTGAAACCGACAAGCGGGCACAGGGGTACGGCAATTTCACGGCGCGCCAGACCATGGTCCTGCGCAACAAGCAGGGTCAGGAAAGCACGCGCTCGCTCAGGGTCAAGGTGCTGGAGGTGGAGGGCGACGGCGACAAGAGCCTGTTTGTATTCGATGAACCGCGCGACGTTGAGGGGACCGCGTTTCTCATCCATGCCCACAAGACGGAAGCGGATGACCAGTGGTTGTACCTGCCGGCGTTGAAACGGGTGAAGCGCATCAGTTCGTCGAACCGTTCCGGCTCTTTCATGGGCAGTGAATTTTCCTACGAGGACATGGGCGCCCAGGAACTGGAGAAGTACACTTACCGCTACCTGCGTGATGAAGCATGCGGCGAATTGACCTGTACGGTCATCGAGCGCGTGCCGACAGACAGGAAGTCCGGCTACAGCCGCCAGCTGGTCTGGCAGGACCGGGACGAGTTGCGCACCTGGAAAGTCGAGTATTACGACCGCAAGGAAGCGCACCTGAAGACGCTTACCATGGCCGACTACGCGCAATACCTGGACAGTTACTGGCAGGCCGGTGAGATGACCATGATCAACCATCTCACCGGCAAGAGTACCGACCTGAACTGGAGTGACTACCAGTTCCGCACCGATTTGAATGAACGCGACTTCACGCAGACCGGACTGAAACGGGTGCGTTGATGTTGAACCGGCGCGATCATCGCATCAATTGGTGAGATATGTGGGCTGGCACCGCCCTTTACCGTGCGGCATTCGGGGCTGTGTGGCTGTTGGCGCTGATCGTTGTGCCGGTGACATGCGCGGGAATTGAGATTGCCGACTACGATTTTTCCGGCAGTATAGGCATCGAAGGCCGCTGGTATCCCGAGTCTGCCCTGCATCCCGGTCAGAGAGACCACGCGAGCGGCTTTGTCCTGGAACCGGAGTTCTACGTTGAGGATGTCGCGGGCAGAAGCTTCACCCTGGCGCCTTTCTTTCGTTACGATGCAGCAGACTCGCGACGTACCCACGTGGACCTGCGTGAAGCCTATCTGCTGATGTTCGGCGCCATGGGCGATAACGAATGGGAACTGCGCCTGGGGGTCGGCCAGGTATTCTGGGGCGTGGTTGAATCGCAGCGCCTGGTCGATGTCATCAACCAGGTGGATTTCGTCGAACATCCTGATGGAACGGCCAAGCTGGGACAACCCATGGCCCATGCCACCCTGGCCGGTGACTGGGG
>CAYOEQ010000195.1:2869-4291 GCA_964402775.1 uncultured Enterobacteriaceae bacterium | reverse complement strand
GCCCCGGTTGCGGCCAGTTCCGCGAGTGAGTTTTTATCCACCCCGCCGGAGATTTCCAGGCGCGCCCGGCCGTTATTCAAGTGAACCGCCTGCCTGATCTCATCCGGTGTGAAATTATCCAGCATGATGGAGTCGGCGCCGGCGTCCAGCGCCTCCCTGAGTTGCGACACGCTTTCCACCTCGATTTCAATGAGCCGGTGTGATTCCCTGGCCTGCGCAAGAGCGGCGGTGATTGATCCGCTTGCCCTGATATGGTTTTCCTTGATCAGGATTGCGTCATACAGTCCCATGCGGTGGTTCGCGCCGCCGCCGCACAATACCGCGTATTTCTGCGCCGAGCGCAGTCCGGGCAGGGTCTTGCGCGTGTCCAGCAACCTGGTTGTCGTGTGCGCTATAAGGGACGCATACTCCCGCGTGACGGTTGCCGTGCCCGACAGGAGTTGCAGGAAATTCAGCGCGGTGCGCTCGCCGCTGAGTAACGCCCGGACCGGGCCTGAAAGGGTACAGACCGTCTTGCCGGGTTCGATGGGATCGCCGTCCTGATGCCGCCAATCAATGCGGATCCGGTCGTCCAGTTGCCTGAATACCTCGTCAAACCAGGGGACGCCGCACAGGACCGCAACCTCGTGGCTGACTACTTCCGCCGCGCCCGTAGCATCCTCCGGGAGCAGCCTGGCCGTCAGGTCGCCCGTTCCCAGGTCTTCATTCAGCGCGCGCCGCACGGTGCTGGCAATATCGGCAGGCAAGTGTTTGTCGGTCATTGCTGGGTCAACCTTATCCCGGCGCATACAAGGCGCTCTTTGCGGTTTTCCGGACAGTTTACTTAATAGTCCAGTAGAATACCAAGTCGCCCCCGGCGACATTTCTGACATTATGAAGATACAACTCGACCACAAGGCGCAATGGCTGACGAACGTGCGGCGCGTTGCATCGCCAAACTTTGACGACAGGCCGCAGGGGATTGATATCAGCCTGCTTGTCATACACGGCATCAGCCTGCCTCCCGGCGAGTTCGGCACGCCCTGCATCGAACAGTTGTTCTGCAATACTCTGGACCCTGCCGCGCATCCTTACTTCCGGGAAATCAGCGGGTTGAAAGTATCCGCTCATCTCCTGATCGATCGGAAAGGGGAGATCGTGCAGTTCGTCCCGTTCCACAAGCGCGCCTGGCATGCCGGCGCATCCGAATTCAACGGGCGGGAGAACTGCAACGACTTCTCCATCGGTATCGAACTGGAAGGCGCGGATGACGTGGACTATGAAACCGCGCAGTATGAAATGCTGGCGCAAGTCATAAAAGAATTGCAGCGGACCTGGCAGCGGCTCAGCGCGGAGAATATCAGGGGACACTGCCACATCGCGCCGGGGCGCAAGACCGATCCCGGGCCGGCTTTCGACTGGGACAGGCTGTATTCAATGCTG
>CAYOEQ010000195.1:0-2769 GCA_964402775.1 uncultured Enterobacteriaceae bacterium | reverse complement strand
GAATACCTGTTTGCGGTGATCTTCTGGTTCCTGCTGCTGGGCGCGGTGGGCGCCGTGATGTACTGCCTGGTGGTGAGCCTGGCGCAGCGTTATGAAAAAGTCGATGGCGGGTATGCCGGCGCAGTCAGGGACCTGCATAACATATTGATGTGGCCGTCCTCCCGCATGCTCGCCCTGGGGTTTGCCCTGGGCGGCAGCCTGGTCAGCGCGCTGGAAAGCTGGCGCACGGTATCCGGCCCGACGCTTGATGTGAGCAGGGAAGTGGTTACGGTCTCAGGTTTCGGCGCGCTGCATTACACGCCTGCGGACGGGGAAAAAACGGATCAGCAGGATAACGAGGACTTCGTTAACCGTCTCAGGGAGACCACGGCCTTGATCAACCGCACCCTGATCGTCTGGCTGATCGTGCTGGGCCTGATGACCATCGCCGGCTGGATTAGCTGAAATATTCCCTGACGCGCAGGAGTTTGCGCTCGCCATCCCGGCATACCAGTACTGAATCCTGTTCGTACCAGTCGCCCAGCACGATGCGGCGCGCGGCTTTGCCGTTCAGGTCAAAATGGTGAATCCCCGGCCTGTGGGTATGGCCGTGTATCAGTTCATGAGCGCCATGCCTGGTCATGTACGCCTCCACGGTCGCCTGATCCACATCGATAATCTCCGGGGCTTTGCCGGCCGCTGATTTTTTCATCAGCGGTTTCATGCCGCGGGTCATTACGGTCCGCAGGCTGCAGGGCAGGCCCAGAAACAGGCGGCGGACCAGCGGGGTTTCCATAAACTTCCGGTACCACTGGTACTTTACGTCACGGGTACAGAGCAGGTCGCCGTGCATGATCAGCGCCGGCGCGCCGCCGATATCTATCACGGTTATATCATCCAGCAGCCTGCACCCCGTAAGCTCGCTGAAACCCTTATCGAGCATAAGGTCGCGGTTCCCCCGCACCAGGTATATCTCATTGTTGTGCCGGCAACAGTCCCGCAGGATGCCGATCACTTCGGGGGCGGGAGGAGTACGATCGTCGTTCCCCGTCCAGAAATGCTCGAACAGGTCCCCGAGTATGTACACTGCGCTTGCCCTGCGCGCCGGTCCGTCGAAAAATTGCCTGAATAAGTCTACCTTGTCAGGCCGGTTGATCGATAAATGCAGGTCGGAGATAAATAACGTGTCCATCAGGCGCGTTCTTTTGATACCATGCCCGTTTTGTTTTTCATGGTAATTGGTCATAGTGTCGCCCATTGGGCGACCCGTTCTAAATGCTGACTATATACAACTCGCTGACGCGGCGAAAGGAAAAATTCCAGCCTATTGATCCGGGCAAGGTGCGCATGTACGTGTGCGGCATCACGGTTTACGATTATTGCCATATCGGCCATGCGCGCATGATCCTGGTTTTCGACATGATCGTCCGCTATCTTCGCTTCCGCGGTTACGAGGTGAACTACGTACGCAATATAACCGACATAGACGACAAGATCATCAACCGCTCCCGGGAAAGCGGTGAGCCGTTCAAACAGTTGACCGGGCGTTTTATCCAGGCGATGAACGAGGATTTCGAGGCATTGAACGTGCTGGTTCCCGACAGTGAACCCAGGGCGACGGACCATATAGAGCAGATCATCGTCATGATCGGCAGGTTGCTGGAGAACGGCTACGCCTACCGGGCGGCGAACGGCGACATATTCTATGACGTCAGCGCGTTCGCGGACTACGGGAAACTGTCCGGCAAGAATGTCGAGGAATTGCGCGCCGGGATACGGGTGGACGTGCAGGAGGAGAAGGCCGACCCGGTCGACTTCGCCTTGTGGAAGGCGGAAAAGCCCGGTGAGCCGGCCTGGGATTCTCCCTGGGGCAGGGGACGGCCCGGCTGGCATATCGAATGCTCCGCCATGTCGACCCACTGCCTGGGCGACGATTTCGATATCCACGGCGGCGGCCAGGACCTGCGCTTTCCCCACCATGAAAATGAAATTGCCCAGAGTTGCGGCGCCGGCAGCGGCACCTTCGTGAACACGTGGATACACAACGGCTTCGTGCGGGTCGACGATGAGAAAATGTCCAAGTCCCTGGGTAATTTTTTCACCATCAGGGAAGTGATGGAACGCTACCTGCCGGAGGTGATCCGGTTTTTCATCCTCTCCAGCCATTACCGCAGCCCGCTGAATTACTCCGACGGGCACCTGGACGAGGCCAGGGCCGGCCTGACCCGGCTGTACACGTCCATCCGCGACATCGATCCGGGCGACGGCGAGCTGGAACCCGGCTACCGGCAGCGTTTCGAACAGGTCATGGACGATGACTTCAATACCCGGGCCGCGGTCACTTTATTCCACGAGATTGCCGGAGAGATAAACCGCCTGGAGGACAAGGCATCGGAACATGCCGCACGCCTTGCCAGTACCCTGGTGCAACTCGGCGGCGTGCTGGGCATCATGCAGATGACGCCCGGCGAATTCCTGCACACCGCAGCCGGCAACGGCGATATCTCCACGGATGATATTAACCGCCTGATCGGGGAACGGGCGCAGGCGAAGGCGGCAAGGAACTACGCCGAGGCGGACCGGATACGGGAGCGGTTGACCGGGCAGGACATCATCCTGGAAGATGGCCCCGGCGGCACCACCTGGCGCAGGAAGTAATCGATTGACGGGCATATACTCAAAGCGTATCATTGCGCGTCTGCCTTGCACGGTTCGGGGCATGGCGCAGTCTGGTAGCGCATCTGCTTTGGGAGCAGAGGGTCGGGGGTTCAAATCCCTCTGCCCCGACCA
>CAYOEQ010000194.1:0-4309 GCA_964402775.1 uncultured Enterobacteriaceae bacterium | reverse complement strand
GAACGCTGAGGCGCGTCAGCCGATTTATCCCCTGGTGCTGCTGGTGGTCCTGTCGATTCATTCCGTTATTGCCGGCGTTGCCCTCGGTATCGAGTCCGAGGTGGCCGCATCCGTGCTGGTCATGATCGCCATCCTGTCTCACAAAGGCTCTGCCGCCTTCGCGCTCATCGTGAGCGTACAGGCTGCCGGAGCGGACCGCCGGCGTCTTCTGCGAGTGCTGACCATATTCGTCGTGATGTCGCCGCTGGGGATTCTGCTCGGGACGGTGGCCTCCGGCATATATGAAGGGGATACCGCGCTATTGATCGAAGGGACTTTCAATGCGCTGGCGGCAGGGACCTTCGTCTACGTAGCCATCCTGGATGTCATCGATGCGGAAATGTACAGGTCAGATGATCACATCGCGCATTATGTACGCAGTTCCCTGCTGGGCGACGACGACGTGCCCATGCCGGAACAGGACACCGACCGCATCTACAAATTTATCCTGATATTCGTCGGACTCGCGAGCATGGGAGTGCTGGCACTATGGGTTTAGAACACAGCCACGACCATTCCCATGATTTGCGCAGCGCCGGCAAACGCAGCCTGGTTATTGCCTTTGCGCTGATCGCGGGTTTCATGTTCGTTGAGGTTATCGGCGGTATCCTGTCCGGCAGTCTTGCCCTGCTTGCCGATGCGGGACACATGCTGACGGATGCGGCATCCATTGCCCTTGCCCTGGTGGCCATGCATTTTGCCGGGAGATCTCACTCGGTGCAACGCACCTTCGGCTACCACCGGCTTGAAATTCTGGCGGCCCTGGTGAACGCGCTGGCTCTCTGGGTGATCGTGGCCTGGATTATCGTGGAAGCATATCAACGCTTCAATTCCACGCCCGAGGTAGATGCACAAATCATGTTTTCAATAGGCGTCATCGGACTTTGCGTCAACATCGGCGCGGCCTGGGTTCTGCACAGGTCATCCGGTCACAACCTGAATGTCAGGGGAGCATTTCTGCACGTGCTCGCGGACCTGCTGGGGTCGGTCGGCGTCATCATCTCCGGTACCCTGATCTGGCTCTTCGGCTGGACCCTCGCGGACCCCGTTACCAGTGTCGTAATCGCCGTTCTTATACTTGTCAGCAGTTGGAAGCTGATGAAGGAAGTCGTTCACGTTTTGCTCGAGGGCACGCCCGAACATGTTGACGTATATCATCTTTGCGGCAAACTGGAAGCGGTGGAGGGCGTTACCCTGGTTCATGATATTCATGTCTGGACCCTTTCCGAAGGCAACGAAGCCCTGACTGCCCATGTCCTCATCGACCCGGACTACCCGGGCGACGTGGAAGCCCTGCGCCTGCGCCTGCGGGATATCGTCTACCACGATTTCGGTATCGGGCACATTACCCTGCAGGTGGAAAAATCACTGGAGGGGTGTACCGAGGACCACCACTTCGATCACCTGACGGCTGCTTAAAGAAGCCCTGAACCACTCCATCCCGGACTTGCCGGTTTATTTATCCGGTATGAGCGGGTTGGGAATATCGAAAAATTCAATCTCGGCGCTTTTCTGGCCGATACGGGTGAGCCTGTCCACTTCCCGGATATTGGGATCATGGGGCATCTTGAACTCCCCGAGTTGCTGCATGCCCTTCTCCATTTTTGATTTCGCAGCAATCACGTTTTCATGAAGCTCCGTGGAATAAGGGAATTGGTAAGACCTGGGACGGGACCTGCCGGAGAGGTCGTCCAGGTCCTTGAGCCAGAGATAAATCATTCCCTCGGCGCCTGTGACCTTGTCCGGTTGGACGACATCCGCGGAGACCAGGCGGAAGCGCAGCGGGGGTTGTTCTCCGGTCGGCCAGCCCAGCAGGGGAGGGAAGGACAGGTACGTGACGACGTACAGGACCGTTGTTATGACTATGGAACCTGCCTTGACTTTCCAGGACCAGTTGGAATACAGGTTGATGCTCAACAGCAACAGCGCAACCAGAACGTAGGCGGCGATCAATCCGGTAATTCCAAGTGTGTACATGTTTTATTCTCCCGGTATGGCCTTGAAGACTGTTTTACCCTATGGATACCAGTTGTTTCGGCAGGAAATTGATATTCGATACTTTTCCGTCGATGTTGATCCTGAACCTGAACGCGGTTTTTTCCGCCCCGGTTTTTTCCAGGGTGACCGTATCGTAATAGACGATCTCCAGGGCAGGATTGACCTTGACCAGGCGCACCTGTACATCCACGGGGTCTTCGGTTTCAGTGGCGTAATAATGCAGGTTGACGATGTATTCGCCTTTTACCACCCCCCTGATGGTAACGACTTCCTGGTTGAGCGGGTTCTGCAGTTCTTCACCATTGACCAGGATAGTGTCATTGACCAGCCCCCGGTCGTCACGGTCCAGGTGCAACAGCCCTGCTTCCGGGTTGCGGAACCAGACCACCCTGCCGTCGGGGTCTTCCACCCAGACGTCGATGTCATCGGGACTGTTGTCTTCCCAGGTTATGGTAAGGATATATTCCGCCTTGGGGTCGATGATCCCCGACTTGGCCTCGGGGTTCATGAACATGATTGCCACCAGGAACAGGAAGGTAAAACCCAGCAGGGCATTGAACAGCAGGTCGGTAAACGGGTCCGACTGGTAGCGCTTATGGTTTTTCACGTCAGCCTGGGCAGGATATGCACCTGGGTCAGGTGTTTGGTGGTGTCGACCAGTTCATCGGCAGCCTGGTCCAGCAGGTGGAACTGGGCTGCGGTCAGGATACTGCACGTCAGTCCGGCGAATGTGGTGTACAGGGCAGTGCCCATACCCGAACTCATCTCTTTCAATATGTTCTGCATGGTGGTGACGTCAAAGTCCGTTACGTTCACCACGGAACCGAGCATGAGCACGAAACCGATGATCGTGCCCAGCAGGCCCAGTTTTATCATGATGTCGGTAAAGAACCAGCCCAGGTTATGGGGGTTCTTGAGTTTTGCTTCAAAAACCTCGATCAACTCCTTGTTGTTTGCATTGATCGTATTGTTTTCAGCCTGCTCAGTGTCGGCCGGGGCCGACTGCGCCCGGTAGAACAGGTCCAGCAGGTAGCGCGTCAACAGGCAGTCGGGCAGTTTTTCCCTGCCGTCAAGGTAGATCTCATCTTCCTCCACGGAAAGTTCGTGCCGGCGCGCCAGGGCGCATACCTTCTCCGAGTTGTTTATTTCCACAGAAATAAACCAGACGCGCCGCGCGCAGTAAATGGTGATGATTATGAACATCAGGGTGATCACCCAGGACAATTTGCTGATGTCGCCCAGGTACAGCAACAGGAGCACCTTTTCTTTCAGGGCCAGAAACAACGCGAATCCGATCAGGCTGATCAGCATCAGCCACACCAGCAATAAATGATGTTCGCCTTTTTTCATTCCCGTATCACCACCTTCAATGGGACAAAATTGAATTCTGTCCCCATTCTTCGTTTTTTACTCCCGTATTACCACCTTGGTCCCGATGGAAATATATTTTCTCAATTCGCTTATCTCTTCATTGGTAACGGCAATACAGCCTTCCGTCCAGTTGTGCGCCTCGTGTATCCGGTGTTTCTCGTCATTCATCAGACCGATGCCGTGGATGCCGATATAGCCTCCCAACCCGGTATTCTGGGGCGGCAGGCTGTTCCTCTTGTATGCCAGGACGATCCGCTTGAATTCGGCTGCAGAAATAATTTCATTCCGGTAGCCGCGCCAGGCGTCAAGCGGGTTAGGATAATTTAATTGAATGAAAAAATGAAATTTACTGTTGGACTTGAAATCTACCGCCCTGTATGTGCCGATAGGGGTTTTATTGTCGCCGGCGCGTATTTTGGTGCCCTTGCCGCCTCTCCCGTGGGCGATGTTGTAATACCTGATGACTTCCTCATCCTGTTTGACCACCAGGGTGCGATCCGATTTGCTGATCTCGACAATATACGGCGTTGCCAGGGCCGTCTGGCAATATACGAGCAGGATGATGGCAAACAGGTATTTCATCAATATGTCGGGATACAAGGGGTCAGAGTAAAATCCCCGGATATTATAACAGGGGACGGATTTCAAATCCGTCCCCGGACACAACTGGTTCATTTCAACCAGTTGGGGTATACTGCCGCTTCCATGGCTTATGCTCATAAACGCTCTCTCAGCCACCTGCTGCTGGTGCATGAAGTCGCCTTCCTGTTCCTGGTAGCCGTAACCGGCCTGCTCACCGGGCTGTCCGCTTATCTCTGGCAGAAAACGTCCGCGGCGTCCGTCCGTATCAATAACTCCATTTATTTAAGCGAGCAGTTGCGCGGCGAACTGTATCGGCAAT
>CAYOEQ010000193.1:0-4312 GCA_964402775.1 uncultured Enterobacteriaceae bacterium | reverse complement strand
ATTTACAAGGAGTTTTCAGCCCGTCAAGGCACTAAACCGTCGAAGTCGGGAAAAAGAACAAATGATTGGGACTATTTCCCATCCGTTGTTTTATTGCAATACTTGATTGGGGGCGAACTTCAAGTCCGTCCCCAGGCTGGGCCAGGGATACATGGGGTCAGAGTAAAATTTCTGACGAAATTCTTACTCTGACCCCGCCTGGTTAGTCACTCCCGCGCAGGCGGGAGTCCAGTCGATTACTGGTCCCGGAGGGACACCTTGTCACCCCATGGTTTTCGCCAGCGCGAAAATCTCCTCGGCGTCCAGCACCTTATCGTTGCTTTCAAACAACTTTGCGATGCAGGCCCGGTGCAGGGCGAGCTTCAGGGTGCCGAAGCCGATGGCGCCCCAGCAGGTCTTGCCGTTGCGCACTTCGCCGCGGTCCATCATGTCCACCCCTTCTATTCCCAGGGGCGGGGTGGCGTTGGCGTCGGCGAGCATCTCGATGGAAGGGTTGTTCTCCCAGGCTTCACGGTCGAGCAACTGAACGCCGGCGGCGCCGGTTGCGATCACGATCTGCGCGTCCTCCACGGCGCGGGCGCGGTCTTCAGCGGTCGCGGTGCCCAGGGGAGTGATGTCGGCGCCGAAGCGGTTCTTTATCGCGGCGCAGGTCGCCTCGGCCCGTTCCTGGCCGCGGGAGCACAACACGACATCGGCGCCTTCCCCGGTCAGCATCACCGCGGCGCGCTGGCCGACCGGGCCGGTTCCCCCGAGGATCACCACTTTTTTGCCGGCAACGCCGCCGCTGCCCAGGAGCTTGGCGGCCGCCGCGGCGGCGGTGGTATTGCTGCCGTTGCTGTCGAGCATGACGGAGACGCGGAAATTGGAGAAGAAGACCTTCTGCACCGCGTCCAGCAGCTTTTCGCCGGCGACCATGTCGCTGCCGCCGATGAACAGGGCGGTATTTTTCTTTTCCTTGGGGCTGCGGGTGAAGATGGCGCCGTCAACCAGCGCACGCACGTTGTCGGGGGTGCAGCCGCCGTGTCCGATGACGTGGTCGGCGCCGCCGTCAAAACCGACTACCGTGTCAAAGACCGCGGCATGGGCGTCGGTGTCCAGTTGGAACAGAAGTTTTTTCATCAGGTTATCCTCGCGATATTGGACTATGGAAACAGCGGGAAGGAATGATCAGTGCGCGTCTGCGTCATCTGCGAATAAATCCGTTATAATCCCCGGCTTATTCAGGGAATCATACATTACACCACTGAAACCTGTAAAGAGTTACGAGCAGCGGGAACAGCCGGGGTCAGAGTAAAATTTCTGACGAAATTCTTACTCTGACCCCATGTTACAGCAAATAAAGAGGCACGATCATGTTCCAGGAACAACAACTACAGACATTTCTCGACCAGCTCGCCTCAAAGGCGTCCACTCCGGGAGGGGGCAGCGCGGCCGCGATCATGGGCGCGATGGGCGCGGCGCTGGTCAGCATGGTGGCCAATCTCACCGTGGGGAAACAGAAATACCGGGACGTCGAGGAGGAGATGCAGGGTTTCCTGGAGCGATCCGAGGACATGCGCTCACGGTTGACCGGCATGATCCAGGCAGACATTGACGTGTTCGACAAGGTCATGGCCGCCTACGGCATGGCCAGGGAGACGGAAACGGAGAAGACGGCAAGGTCCGAAGCTATCCAGGCGGCTCTTAAAGAGGCGACCGACGTACCGCTTGCCTGTGCGCAGCTCTGTGCGGACGTCATCGAGTTATGCCGTCCGGTAGCGGAGAAAGGCAACCTGAACGTCATCAGCGACGCCGGCGTCGCGGTGCTGGCGGCCCATGCCGCCCTGCGCAGCGCGGCCTTGAACGTCTATATCAACATCGGCGGCATCAGGGATGAGGAGTTCGTGCGCGACCGGCGCGACAAGCTGGAGTTCGTGTTGTCCGGCGCGGGTGTCGCTACGGAAACCGTGTACGAACTGGTGAAGAGCAAGCTCTGATAAGGAGTCGCCCTCCGGGCGACACAGTATTTTACTGGATGCCGGGTCAAGCCCGGCATGACGGATTTACCCCCTCGTCATTCCGGCGCAGGCCGGAATCCAGTGGAGCATTCGTCCCGAAGGGACACAATATTCAAGCTTGGAGGATATTGTGCCGGATTGCCAGGCGGGCCAGTTCCGCGGTAGTGTTGACCTGCAACTTGTTTTTTATCTGTGAGCTGTAGTTGGCGACGGTTTTGTAGCCGATGGACAGGCGGGTTGCTATCTCGCTGGTATTAAGTCCTTCCGCCAGCAGGCAGAATATCTCGAATTCCCGGGTGGACAGGTTGGAGAACGGCCCGATTTCATCCCGAGCTTTCTTGAACGCCAGGTGTTGCACCACCCGGTCGTCGATGTAAATCCGGCCTGCTGCAATTTCTTCAATGGCCTTGACCAGGGTCTTCGGCGCGCTGTTCTTGGTCAGGTAGCCGCGGGCGCCGGCGCGCAGGGCCTGGTCCACGAACACCGTGTCTTCATGCATGCTGAACACCAGGATTCTGGCGTTCGGGTCTTTGCTGATGATGCGCCGGATTGCCTCCAGGCCGCTGATGCCGGGCAGCGACAGGTCCATCACCACCACGTCCGGTTTAAGGTCGGTAAACAACTTGCTGGCCTGCTCGCCGCTGGACGCCTCGGCGATGATCTCCGTCTTGTCAGACTGCTTGAGCAGCATCTGGTAGCCGGCGCGCACCACGGCGTGGTCGTCGACGAGGAGGATCCTGATCTTACTGTTTTCGTTTTGCATAATTCCTCAACTCTATAATTAATACGGGTCGCTCCTCTTTCGCCGGAATGACGGATCTACCCCTCTCGCCTATACAGGCTCCACCGGTAAGATTATAGTCAGGTTTACGCCTTTGTTCACGCCGGCTGCCAGGTGAAACTCGCCGCCCATGCTGTCCACCCGTTCCCGGATGCCCGTCAGGCCCATGCCGGCGGAGGTCCTGTCCTGGTCGAAACCGGCGCCGTCATCCCTGATTTCCAGCGCCATCCTGCCGCCGTCACGCGGCCGGTGTTCCAGCAGGATATGGACGTTTTTCGCCGCGGCATGGCGCGCCACGTTGGTCAGGCTTTCCTGGATGATGCGGTAGATGTTGATCTTCACCGCGTCCGCAGCCCCGGAGCTGTCGCCCCGGATGTCCAGGTAGCAGAAGGTGTCGGCATGGGCCGAATTCCAGTCGTCCACCAGTTGTTGTATGGCCGGCACCAGGCCCAGTTCGTCCAGCACCGCGGGTCGTAACTGGCTGATCATGCCGCGCGCCACGCCATACATCTCATCGGCTATGTTCTTGATGATCCCCGCGCTCTCGGCCGCGGTCTGGTCGGTTTCGGCGGAGCTTTGTTCCATGGTGGTGGCAATCGCCTTGATGGCGCTCAGGGACTGGCCGAGTTCGTCATGCAGTTCCTGCGCAAGACGGCGCCTTTCTTCCTCCTGTATTTCCAGGGAACGCCGGGTCAGGCGCCGGTTTTCCTCCCTGTTGTGCAACAGGACGCCGGCCAGGTGATTGAAACGCTCGGATATGCGGGTGAACTCGACGGAAGTGAATTTCGGCAGGCGCAACCGGTAGTCGCCTTTTTCTATACGCTCCAGCCCGGACAGGATCGCTTCGATGGGCGCCAGGTCCCTGCCCAAAATGAAATAGATCAGCAGGTTTGCCAGGGCAGTGAACAGCAGCAGCAGCAACAGGAAATTCCGGGTCTCCAGCCAGGTTTCGGAAATCTCGGCGGAAGGGTCGGCGCGGATGATGATCTCCGTTCCGGAGGAACCTATACTCGTGATTACCCGCTTGTATTCAATTACCGGGGGCTTGACCAGGTTGACGAACCAGCGCGGCGCATCGGCGTCGATGGGCGGCGCCGGTTGCAGCGGCTGGGCGGAGCCGGCGCCCAGGTTCAGGGAGATAATGGTTTCCATGTGGCGCGTCGTTTCCAGCCTGCCCAGTTCGTACAGCAACTCGTCGAAAAGGCTCATGTCGCCCGAATTCCGTATCGCGGAGACGGACGCCGCGATCATGTTGGACGTCAGCAGCGCCGCGGACTCTATCTCTTCCGTAATCGTCTTGCGGGCGTTGATAATGGCGTAAGTGCTGCCCGCGCATAACACCGCGATGAACAACAGTGTGATCAGCAGGGCGAGACGGAAGCGCAGACTCATGGCCGTTATGAGTCCTGTCCGGTCAGTAGCATGGAAAAGTCGATGGCGCGCACATTTTTGGTCAACGCGCCCACCGAGATGAAGTCCGCCCCGGTTGCGGCCAGTTCCGCGAGTGAGTTTTTATCCACCCCGCCGGAGATTT
>CAYOEQ010000192.1:2910-4329 GCA_964402775.1 uncultured Enterobacteriaceae bacterium | reverse complement strand
GGAGAAGTTGAAGATGTCGAACATGGGCATACGGGATGCCAGGCGGCCTGCGGCCGATGCGCTGCTGCAGGATATCGCCGATTACGTACTGGGCGGGGCGGCCGCCAGTGAGGAAGCGCGCAGCACCGCGTTCTACTGCCTGCTGGATACACTGGCCTGCGGCATGCTGGCGCTGAAGTTCCCGGCCTGCACCAGGCTGCTTGGGCCGGTGGTGCCGGGGGCGGAAATGCCGGACGGCGCGCGGGTGCCGGGCACGAACTACCGGCTGGAACCGGTGCAGGCGGCGTTCAACATCGGCGCCATGGTGCGCTGGCTGGACTTCAACGACACCTGGCTGGCCGCCGAATGGGGCCATCCGTCCGATAACCTGGGCGGCATTCTTGCCGCCGCCGACTATCTCAGCCGGAAGAATGCCGCTGCCGGGCAACAACCGCTGACCGTAGCTGACCTCCTTGACGCCATGATCCGCGCCCATGAGATCCAGGGCGTGCTGGCCCTGAAAAACAGTTTCAACGGCGTGGGCCTGGACCACGTCCTGCTGGTACGCATCGCCAGTACCGCGGTGACGGCGGCAATGCTGGGCGGCAACCGCGACCAGGTCGTCAACGCCGTGTCCAATGCCTGGATCGACGGCGGCGCGTTGCGCACCTACCGCCATGCTCCCAATACCGGTTCGAGGAAAAGCTGGGCGGCGGGCGATGCCACCAGCCGCGCCGTGCGCCATGCCCTGATCGCGTTGACCGGCGAGATGGGTTACCCGTCCGCGCTGAGCGCGGAGCACTGGGGCTTCCAGGACGTACTGTTCAAGGGCAATGAAGTCGTCGCGGAACGTCCCTTCGGCTGCTACGTCATGGAAAACGTGCTGTTCAAGATTTCCTTTCCGGCTGAGTTCCATGCCCAGACCGCGGTGGAAGCGGCGCTGGCCCTGCATGCACAGGTGAAGGACCGGCTCGATGAGATCGACAAGGTGGTCATGGAAACCCAGGAGGCCGGCGTGCGCATCATCGACAAGACCGGTCCCCTGGATAACCCGGCGGACCGCGACCACTGCATCCAGTACATGACCGCCGTCCCCCTGATTTTCGGACGCCTGCGCGCCGAGGATTACGAGGATGACGTCGCTGCCGACCCCCGTATCGACGCGCTCAGGGAGCGCATGCAGGTAACGGAAAACCGGCAGTTCACCGTCGATTATCACGACCCGGACAAGCGCGCCATAGGCAACTCGGTGCAGGTTTTGTTCCGGGACGGCTCCGCAACGGAGAAGGTCACGGTCGAATATCCCGTCGGCCACCGGCGCCGGCGCAGCGAGGGCATCCCCCTGTTGCTGGAAAAATTCAATAACGCGGTTGCCGGGCATTTCTCCGCGGCCCGGAAAGACGCCATCCTCGCAGCCTGCGCCGACCGGCAGGCACTGGA
>CAYOEQ010000192.1:0-2810 GCA_964402775.1 uncultured Enterobacteriaceae bacterium | reverse complement strand
TTGACCGGCAGGCAGGACAGCGTAAAGCGCACCTACTATTTCGGCAGCCAGATGTCCGAGGGCGGCCGGAACGACAAAAACCTGCTCGGCGGCAAGGGCGCCAACCTGGCTGAAATGACCAGCATCGGCCTTCCCGTCCCGCCCGGGTTCACCATTACCACCACAACCTGCGCCGAGTATTACCAGAATGAGGGCAAACTCCCGAAGGGTCTGCAGGGCAGCATCAAACTGAACATGACCCGGCTGGAGAAGGAAACCGGCAAGCGCTTCGGCGATGATGACAACCCGTTGCTGGTCTCCGTCAGGAGCGGCGGCGCGGTCAGCATGCCGGGCATGCTGGATACGATCCTGAACCTGGGCCTGACGGACCGGTCCGTGGCCGGCCTCGGCCGGCAGACGGGCAACCGCCGCTTCGCGCTGGACGCCTACCGGCGCCTGATCAACATGTTCGGCAACGTGGTCATGGGCGTAGAGCATGACCATTTCGAGGCCGTTTTCACACGCATCAAGCAGCAGTACGGCGTGACCGAGGATGCCGACCTTAACGAGGAGGGCCTGGAAAAGCTGATAGCCGCCTACAAGAAAGTCTACCGGCAGCACAGCGGCGAGACCTTCCCCCAGGCGCCCCATGAACAGCTCGAAAAGGCCGTAGAGGCCGTGTTCCGGAGCTGGAACACGCCGCGGGCGCAGACCTACCGCAAGATCAACAACATCCGCGGGCTGATCGGCACCGCTGCGAATATCCAGTCCATGGTTTTCGGCAACATGGGCAACGATTCAGGCACGGGCGTCGCGTTCACCCGCGACCCCATCTCCGGGAAAGACGAGATTTACGGCGAATTCCTGATCAACGCCCAGGGTGAGGACGTGGTTGCAGGCATACGCACGCCGCAACCGGTCGCCAAAATGAAAAAATGGCGCCCGGAGATCTATGAGCAACTGCTGCGGGTGAAAAATATACTGGAGACCCATTACAAGGATATGCAGGACATCGAGTTCACCATCGAAAAAAGCGTGTTGTACATGTTGCAGACACGCACCGGAAAACGCACCGGCGCGGCCGCGATAAAGATTGCAGTGGACATGGTCGGGGAGAAACTGATCAACCGCAAGGACGCCCTGTTGCGCGTGCCGGCCAATGACCTGAACCAGGTGTTGCTGCCCTCCTTCGACCACAAGGCGAAACGGGAGGTGCTGACCAGGGGACTGCCGGCATCACCCGGGGCCGCGTCCGGTTATCCCGTCTTCACGGCCGACGAGGCAGTGGAAAAGAGTGAGGCCGGCCTGCCGGTAATACTCGTGCGGCGGGAAACCAGCCCGGAGGATATTCACGGGATGCACGCGGCGGAGGCCATCCTGACATCCACGGGCGGCTCCACCAGCCACGCCGCGGTGGTGGCGCGGGGCTGGGGAAAATGCTGCGTGACCGGCGCCAGCGAACTGATTATCGACAGCAGGCGCAAAACCCTGACCGTCAGGGACATGACAATCAGCCCCGACGACATGATCAGCATCGACGGCAGCAACGGCGAGGTGATGCTGGGCGACGTGCCGAAACAACCGCCGGTGTTCACATCCGAATTCAAGACGCTCATGTCCTGGGCCGACGAGACGCGCAAACTGGTGATACGCACCAATGCCGATACCCCCATGGACGCGGCCGCGGCGCTGGAGTTCGGCGCCGAGGGGATAGGGCTTTGCCGGACCGAACACATGTTCTTCGGCGAGAACCGCATTGCCGCCATGCGCGAAATGATCCTTGCCGAAAACGAGACCGCGCGGCGCGCGGCGCTGAAAAAACTGCTGCCGTTCCAGCGCCGGGATTTCGAGGGGATATTCAGCACCATGCGCGGCCTGCCGGTCACGATTCGGTTGCTGGACCCGCCGCTGCACGAATTCCTCCCGGAAGATGAAAAACAGCAACGCCGGCTTGCCCGGACCATGAAGGTAAGCGTCAACAAGATCATTCGCCGGGTCAACCAGTTGCACGAGGTCAATCCCATGCTGGGACACAGGGGTTGCCGATTGACCGTGACCTACCCGGAAATACTGGAAATGCAGGTGACCGCCATCATCGAGGCTGCCATCAACTGCAGGAGGAAACGCATCAACGCGCAACCCGAGATCATGATCCCGCTGGTCGGACTGGAAAGCGAGTTGTCCATGCTGAAGGAAAAAGTGGTGCAGGTTATCGGCGAAGTAGTGCACAGGAAAAAGTTCACCGGCAAACTGG
Source organism: uncultured Enterobacteriaceae bacterium (assembly GCA_964402775.1). Lineage (GTDB taxonomy): Bacteria > Pseudomonadota > Gammaproteobacteria > Eutrophobiales > Eutrophobiaceae > JAAXHV01. Next base: position 577 of record CAYOEQ010000192.1, on the reverse strand, counting down.
ATATTCCCATAGGCACCATGATCGAAGTGCCCAGGGCCGCCATTACCGCGGACGACATCGCCGTGCACGCCGACTTCTTCAGCTTCGGCACCAACGACCTGACCCAGATGACCCTGGGCTACAGCAGGGACGATATCGGCAGTTTCATGCCGGAATACCTGGAGAAAAACCTGCTGGAGCAAAACCCGTTCCAGAGCATAGACATTACCGGTGTCGGCCAACTGGTGGAACAGGCGGTGCACCGCGGCAGGTCGGTAAAACGGGAATTGAAATGCGGCATCTGCGGCGAGCACGGGGGCGACCCGGAGTCGATCAACTTCTTCCAGTCGGTGCAACTGGACTATATATCCTGCTCTCCGTTCCGAGTGCCCGTGGCGCGCCTGGCCGCAGCCCAGGCCGCGCTGAGGAACCAACTGGAGTTGTTCAGTTAAAGTGCGTCGCCTCCGGCGACGGTTTAATCGACTGGATTCCCGCCTGCGCGGGAATGACGGGAAATGTGTGTTTGAGCGGGTGATGGGAATCGAACCCACGTTCTCAGCTTGGGAAGCTGATGTTCTGCCATTGAACTACACCCGCA
>CAYOEQ010000191.1:0-4337 GCA_964402775.1 uncultured Enterobacteriaceae bacterium | reverse complement strand
CCTGGCGCCTCCAACCTCCTTCAGGCGCCAGGCTTCTTTAATTTGTCTTTTTTCCATTCTTGAAACACACCGCTTCAGGAGCCTACACCAGCAAGCGCCATCAACAACAGATCATGCTCAGCAGCGCGCGCGCCCTGCTCATTCCGACATAGTGGTGGGACCGCAGATCTTCGCTATGTCCGGGTCTTGGCATATCGACAAGGACAATCACCTCGCTCTCAAGACCTTTAAATTCCTCAATCCGCGCGAAGCCGATTGTATGACGATTCACGTTACGGGGTGAGGCATTGTCCATGACGGAGATTGAAGCTTGTAAATCCTTGGAGAGAGAAGACGTCCAGGACTGCGCAAACGGCAAGGGCGAAAGTACAACGATATCACCTGGGTTGAAGCCCTCGTCATCCACGAGACCGCGCAGCTCTTTCTCAAGAGACTGGATAGCGCCCTCTGCGTCGGCAAAGTGAACTTCACGTACTGCCGGGCCATCGCCAACCCCTGAATTTCCCAGATCGGCGCCCAGGGCGCCTTGTATCCGTTGCAGTATGGGCAGTGTGTTCCGGCAATTCGTTCTCAGCGGGATGCGTACCGGGCAAAAACTTTTCAGGTAATCATAAGCATCGGGCACATAGGAACCGCACAGGCCGGATTGATTGTTGGTATCATGAAAAAAACACCAACGTCCTTCACTTATCCCACCACGTAAGCAGTTATCCAACCGGTCCAGCGTATCCATGTTCAATATGTCCTGGCCTTCATCGACGATCAATGCATCGAATTTTTCAATGCCAGCACGCCTGGTGGCGACCTGGATCGACTCCGCCAAGCTGACAACCAGCCTCGGCACGGCGTTGCGTTCCAGGTAGCGCTTGAGCCATGGCGAATGGCAGGCCAGCGCGGTCTTAATTCCGGATGCGCCCCACCGCTTGGCCAATTCAAGCGCCAGCATGGTTTTCCCTGTCCCGGCGCCGCCGGAACATATCACTCGCGGGTTGGCTTCGACGATATCGATCAGCCTCAGCTGATCCTCAGTCAGTCGCGCAATACGCGTTTCGACGTCATGGGCAGAAACATGCAATGGTACGACAGCCTCGAAATCGGGCCGTAATTGCTGCTGTAATACATTCAACTGTGAAGAGCTTGCAATAGTCTTGCGAGTATCCTTCGCGCGCCAATACCTGATAAATCGTTCCAGCCACTTCTCGAACTGCCTGAAGTCCCGGCCATCGGCGAGAACGGCATGATCCCACTCCGCGCTATCGGGAAGTCGCTCAACGTCCGGCATGACAACACCGTAACCGACCACAAAGACATTGGAGAGAGGAGCGTAAAGCTTTTCCCGCAAACCATGCAGCGCCCCCTCTGCTTGTTTGAACGGTGACTCCCGTAATTGCTCGGTTTTACCAAACCGGTTCGTAGTTTCCCAGGTGCCTTCATGGCAGGAAACGCCGCCGCCTTTGACCTCCAGCACGAAAAGGCCGCCCGGCCCGCATACAACAAAATCGATCTCTCCAAACCGCTTGTATTCATGCCGCGGGAGGTTGAGTGAGTGCATGGCAAACCAGCCGTTCTGCTCCGGTCCGGAAAATGCCGCGCGCAGCTGGTCGAACGTGCGTATTTCTGCTTGACTGCTCGTGCCCAGTGGTTGACTGGGAATCATTCGCATGATGAACCGTTCCCGTTTGCCTTTTCTCCGATTTTTTGCGTACTTGCAAATTTCGCGCGCGCTCCGGCTTCGATCTGGCGGGGTACCGGTGACCTGGGACGCCCGGGTTCTCCCAGGGTAAAACCGTCACTCAATTTCCGGTGTTCGACCTCAGCCATGCGATAGGCTACAAAGGCAGACAAATCCGGATCGCGCAGTTCGCGTGGCAGTTGCAACCAACTGTCGCGCGCACCGAACAGGATGCCGGCGAGAAGGTACTCGGCGTCACTCAATAGCGGATGAGAAAACTCAAGCAAGTCTGTGCAATGCTCACGCAGGCAGAACAGCAGCAAGGGCCTGGATAGAGATCCCTGGTGCTGTTCAAACAACTCTGTGACTGTTCCGCCACCAAGGCCCAGGCAACTCCGCATATCCATGATCAATCGCTCCAGACGTGTTCGAAATTCCATTTCCTGCAGTTGCTCAAGCTGACTGTCCAAATATTCCAGCGTCACGTCGACTGGTGTTTGCGGACGCTTCTTGGCCTGCGCGGTGACCAACGATTGGATAACACCCCAAAACAGTCGGGAGCCAGTATCTGCTTGCCCGGATATCTCACCCCCATCCATCCAGTTGGGTAGCTCGGCCAGTATGGGAGCGCTTTGGACCAGGTCGCTATCTTTGTCGCTCGCTACGCCCGTAGCCAACCGATAGGCTGCAAGCCCATGGGCGCTACGATTGGCGGTGTGGTACAACATCGTAAACACGCCGCCTAGCGCCTGTCCCAACGCAGGTGGCTTATCATCGTCCATCTCAAGCAATTGGCCTTGTCGCTGAGATGGCGGCCACGTTACATCCATGACTGTTGAAAACAGCGATTCATCGACCTCGATCCGATGAGGGAACAGATCGACATTGGAAACATCCCTGGCGTTGCGTTCAAATGTGTGCGTGTCTTCGGATGAGCGAAAGCTGATACCGGAAAGCAGGTTCAAGGGCAGTGGTGCGCGGAAAAGAACAGCGAGGTCATCTTTTTTTCTTCTCGCTGGTGGAGTGGTGACATCCGGCATACGGCCATCCTGCGCCAGCCTGCGAAAGGGGCCGGACAGGTCGCTCAAATCGAAGGACGCGATACAGGGCAACAGGTGCTTGCGTTCACTGGTAGCTTGATACAGGGCACCGGATGGAATCCTGTCCTTGTTCCGAAACAAGGGAATCCATCCTGGATAGTCACTCAATGTGTCGGAGTAATGCTTACCTCGAAAACCCGCCGGGCCCATCACCATTCCGGCAGCCAGCATGTAATACATGTTTTGATGGTTGGTTACCAGGTGCCATATACGCTTGGGTTTTCGTCGGCTGCGTCCCTTCTTTGGCGTACCGGTTCTCGTAGCCATCACCTACTTCCTGACAAGAATAGTCGGATCGGTGGGAATCAATGCATCCACAACGGGGCAGACAGAGCCGGTACGGAGCAGGATTACCTGTTCTCGGGCACGCGCCGCCATCACGTAAAACCTTGCCTTGAGCGTGTGCGAGTCTTTGGGTTGGTGCTGGTCGATGTCGGCCAGGATGGCGGTATCAAACTCCAGTCCTTTGCAGGACTGGGCGTTTATGATCATGAGGCCGCCTTGGCCGAAGTCCGGTAATTTCTGCTGGCCGGAAACAAAAGTCTGAATCGGCGGTTTGTCGTTGTCCAGCTTTGGATTGGCGCGCAGCAGAGCGTCATTAAATTTCGTCCGCACTTCATTATCCGGAGTAATGATCCCAATCAGCTTGCGTGGATTACGGTCACTCAACCGGAGAATACTATCTGCTATCGCAGCCAGTGTTGGTGTATTTGCCTTGCCATAAGTCCATAACTCAGGTGTCATAGCAGCAGGTTTGAGCGCAGGCAGGTCGGGCCTTGGACTGGCCGGGTCGGCGGGATAAAAGTGTTGGGCAAGCAGCGCGACGGGGTGCGTGTTCCGGTAGTTGGTTTTCAGTTCCAGCGTCTCGCCCGGTTCAAGCGCGAGGCTGTTTTCGATATCCTGGCGTGAACTGCACTTGTCGGGGTGAATTTGCTGGTTCTGGTCGGCTGCCACATAGAAATTCTCGAAGCCGAGTTGGACCAGCGTTCGATAAAAGGCTGGCGGCATGTCCTGCCCCTCATCGATAACCAGAAATCTACCGCTTCGATCCTTGATATTATCCAGAGATTGAACCTGTTGTTCCACGGCCTTCCAATCAATGGCATAAAAATCTTCAGGCTTCTCATACGCAGGTCTTGGAACGGCGCCGAAAAAATGTTTGTAAATTTTGTGAAACCATTTCATCCAGGTACTGGCGTTGAATGTTTGCTCGTTGCCAAACAGGTGCCGGTTTGAATGATCCAGCAAGTGATTGTATACCAGAGTCAGGTAGGTCCTGTTGCTCTTGGCGAGCCGCCGCGACCGCAACAGCGCCACTACCGACTTTCCAGTGCCAGGGCCGCCAACAATAAGGTGCTGCCCCTCCAGCGGCAGCGCCAGCGCCTCATCCTGATCCTTGTTCAGCTCATGGATGCCGGGCAGGCTGAAGCGGCGGGTGCGATCAATCGGCATGTTCAGCCTATCCCAAAGAATGAAGGCAGTCCGTTGGCGGCATCGTCCTTGACGAAGCCGCGGTCCAGCAGGGTATTGCCGTATTCGCAGGCCGGCTCGGGCACCAGCGCACA
>CAYOEQ010000190.1:0-4343 GCA_964402775.1 uncultured Enterobacteriaceae bacterium | reverse complement strand
CAGCGCACACCCTCCAGCCAGCGCCGGGCCGTGTCCTCATCCGGGAATTGCTCAATTAAGCTTGCAATAGTCATCGCGGCAGCCCCTTATGATAGGGCAACTTGCCATGATAGGGCAACCTGTTCAAATCAAAGCGGCACCCCTCCCGAGAGGGGATGGGACGGACCCTCCGGGGAGGGGATAAAAGGCCGGATTGGGGGGGCATTTTTTGCTGGAATTCGGGGCCACCCTCTCAAAAAAAACATGAATAATTCAGAGAAATTTCATGTTCATGTTTTGTGAAAAATGAGAAAAACCCCTGTGGGACGGATGGTTGGCGATTTTTTTTCATATTTCATGAAATATGAAATTTCACGTTTATTTCACGCTTATTTCACGCCTATCGCAGGCTTAAAATGCTGACTTTGGAACGGTGCCCGAGGGGCTTGTGGGGCGGGGCTTGCGAGCGCCGGAAGGATTGCGGATCGGGTAAAATGTCACGGCGGACAGCCCTTCACCCAGGCGGGCGCGGGCGGCCTCATCGCGCTACATGATGAAGGCCACGACCAGCCCAATGCCGATGATCCAGAGAAGGACGGTTCTCCACTGATACCGCACATTGAGCCGGGTCTTCGTCCAGTCCATCTCTTCCTCCTGTGTCGAACACGACCCAGCGCATGGGAGTTGCCGGGCCGTGTCCTCATCACACAAACGGGTTATGACTGTTGTATGCAGCAGACAGCCCGACACACGGCCCGTTTGCATGGTGGGACAGGGCCACTCTTCCCCCGAAACGCATCAATGTCAATATAAAGGGGGTGGAAGTGGGACAAGCCGGGACAAGCCGGGACAAGCCGGGAACGGCAGGATGCACGACATGAAGGAGCAATCCGGGGAGGAACCCCGTGAGGAGGATTCGGCACTACCGTATATAATCCCCTCCTCGGAGGCCGGTCCTGAGCCTGCTTCGACAAGCTCAGGACAGGCTCAGCATGAACGGCATCAAAGGGCACAACCCGCCCCGTTCCTCAGTTGACTAACAGACAGTTGCTCTGGTACTTATGAAAGCTATGGAAGTTGGGAAAAAACGTCTGTGGCAAGAACCTGTATCACCGAGGATTGAGGGGGAGAGAATGCAAACATTATCAAAGATAAAAATCGGTCCGTTCCTGGTTATTTCCTCCGTCCTCGTAGCTTGGACGCTCCTGATTGCCCAGCACGTTCAGGCGCACAAACCCGACTCACCAACCTGTAGCGGCCTGCCGACTGCTACGGATTTTTTTGACGCAAATACAGCGGCCATTATTCCCGGTACCTTAACCCCTGCACTCACGACAAGGCAGGGAACGGGGAGCGCGATGAAGGGCGGCGATACCAGATTTCGCTACGCCAAAATTACCGTCCCCCAACTGGCCGCCGGGGAACTGCGGGTGTTTGATACTCGCACCGACGCTGCCTCGGACGCGGTGCTCTGTCACGGAAGCAGTACGCGTGCGAGCCATCGCACTACCCATCCTTCCAGCCACACTAGCGCCGAAAACGCCCGCACTTCCGCCCTCACCGCCCAAACGACGGCTGAAGCCGCCGGCAGCACCGAGACCAGCAATACCATCACCGAATCCGGAGCCAGGACGGCCTTGCGCAACGCCGCCACGGCCTTGCGTAGCGCCGCCAATGCCTTGCGCAGCGCCGTCACGGCCATACAGAGAGCCGAGCTTACTCCCCCCGGCGACTCCATCACCATCGCCGACGCCGCTCACACCCCCGCCAGCGGCGGCAATCCCGCTAGCGGCCACGCCGCCGACGCCGACGCTGATGCTGCTGACGGTACTAAGTCTCTTGCTGATCTCAAAACCGACTTAGGCACCGCCGCCGGCCACTTAGGAACCCTCGCCACTGCCTTACGAGCCGCTGCCAACGTACTGCATAATGCCGATGCAGCATTCACGGTTTTCCAACTGCGGGCAGAAGTCAGGCCGGGCGACCTGGAGTATATTCTGGTCACTACTGACGATGCGCCCACCTTGGCTGTCCAGTTCAACGGAGCCATCGCTGCTACTACGGTCCAACGTGATCGCACCTTGTCTGCCGGTCAGCAGCATATCTTCCCCATAACGGTCACCGCGCCTGGGCTGCTGACCGTGGAGACGACCGGCAGCACGGATACAATCGGGATGCTTGACAGTACCGATAATCTGACTGAGTACGCCCATGCCGAGTCCGGGGGCAGCGGCGGCAATTTCAAATTTGTCGTCCCGGTAGCAGCCGCTGAATATGAGGTGGTAGTGGAGGGGCAGACCACACGGACGACAGGGGCATACACCGTAGGGATGGACTTCAAGGTCGCTATGACAACGAGCGCGACTGCCACGGGTATCGATGTGGCAGGTGCTCCCACATGGGCCAGTACTGGGATTCCAGGCGATGATACGACGTTGCAAATTGACGGGAGCGCGGATGCGGATTACTTCCTGTTCACCATTGATACGGATTCCGGGTTCCTGACCGTCAATGCGAACAACGACAGCGACGGAAGCACAAAAGACGCGAACACCAGCGCCACTCTCTATGGCGCGATGGGCGAGGGGCCGATGGGGGAAATGCGGACCGGGCAGATTGCAACGGACGCGGATAGCGGTCCCAGCGGCCATTTCAAGTTTGCCGTCCCGGTCGAAGCAGGCGGCGTGTATCTGGTGGAGGTGAGAGGGACGGATGGGGTTTACGAATTGGCTTTTGACTTCGATGCGGTGACGGATGCGATGGAGAAGATCACGCCTCCCACCTCCCCTCTCTCCGGTGGATTGGAGGCTGCTGCCTCTGGGGCAGACCTGGACAAAGACCTCTACCTGTTCAACATAGAGGAATCCGGGACCTTGTATATACATTCAACCCCACCCTCAACCGGAACGACCGACGTATACGGGACTCTCTATGGGCCGGACGGCACGCTGATTGCCGAGGACGATGATAGTGGCGAGGGGGTGAATTTCAGGATTGCCGCAAGGGTCGCCCCCGGCCTGCATCTCCTGGAGGTGACGGGGCAGAATCGCCAGACGGCGGGGAGCTACGGCCTGGTCGTAAACTTCGTCTCCGGGCCGGGGCCCGAGCCGCCGACCGACCCAACCCCGCCCACTGACCCCCCGCCGACGACCGATGCGAACGGCATCTTGGGCAACCCCCCGCCCGATAGCACCAGAAGCGGGATTGGGATCATCTCGGGCTGGGTGTGTCAGGCCAGCAACGTCACCATCACGATTCGCCCGGTCGGAGAGGGTGGCACCAACTTACCATCCTTCACCGCCGGATATGGTGCGGACCGTCCCGATACGGTCGGGGAGTGTGATCATAATTCACCCAATACCGGATTTGGCATGGCGTTTAACTTCAATCGGCTGGCCGAGGGAGAGTATGAGATCGAAGCCCGTGCGGACGGACAACTGATTAATACTACGGCTCGCCGGTTTACGGTCGTGTACCTCGTTCCGGGCGACGAATTCCTGGAGGACTTGGAGCGTGAAGTAGAGGTGTCCGACTTCCCCACCACGGGACAAACAACCACCCTGGAGTGGCAAGAGAGCCTCCAGAACTTTATCATTACCGACGTACAGTAACCCCTCACCGGGCCGGCCCCACGCCTCCCTAAGGGGGCCGGCCCCCTCCCTGGCTTTTTACACCGCTCAAGTTGTTGATTTTCTCGCTCAGTCGCCGCTAGGCTCACGGCCCGCGCAACGCGGGCTTGTGGGTTTGGCTTTTTACACCGCTCAAGTGCCGCTGGGGCTTACGGCCCGCGCAACGCGGGCTTTTTGGAGTTGGAGTTTTACACCGCTCAAGTGCCGCTGGGGCTTACGGCCCGCGCAACGCGGGCTTGTGGATTTGGAGTTTTACACCGCTCAAGCGCCGCTTGGGCTCACGGCCCGCGCAACGCGGGCTTTGTGGCTCTTTACATCGCTCAAGTGCCGCTCGGGCTTCACGGCCCGCGCAACGCGGGCTTTTGGATTTGTACACCGCTCACGTGCCGCTTGGGCTTACGGCCCGCGCGACGCGGGCTTTTTGGATTTGTGCAACAAAAAAGGGGGATTAACGGGTGATTAGGCGCCCCTTTTCGGTCTGTTGGGTCTGTTGGGTCTGTTGAGTCTGGTGGGTCTGGTGGGTCAAAAAAGGGGGATTAACGGGTGCGCTGGGGCATTGGGCAGCGTAGGGAGGAAGCTCAGGTAGCAGGACGCTGAGAGCATGTGCGGGCTGAGGAGGGAACCCACCCCGCCCGCACGAGGAAACCCACCCCGCCGCTGACGCGGCACCCCTCCGAGGAGGGGATGGTTTTTTGTGGGCGGGAAGCCCGCAAAAAACAGCAGGCAAGATGCCTG
>CAYOEQ010000189.1:0-4344 GCA_964402775.1 uncultured Enterobacteriaceae bacterium | reverse complement strand
TTGTATTTCATTTGTTATCCTATCAGTCCAAACCAGAACCCTGGAATGATGAACGACAACATCACACAACCGCTATCACTACCCAAAAACGTCACAGCGCCATTCTACTGGAGTGAGTCCGTATTCAGACAGATGTTGGGACAAGACATGAGCAAGATCGTCCTTGGTGACGGAACAGTACTGGCCATTCACCCAAAGCGACCTGACAAATTCCCTCAAACTTAACAAGCTGACCGCATAGTATTTCGATAAAATACCAAAGCCTTACCGGAATTTACCATGAATAACAAAACCTGCACCGCCACCCCTGACCTGGTGAAAGCAAACAAAATATTTGTACGCATGCTCAGACCCGAAGAATTTTTCCCGACCTTCGGTTGGACCAACCGGGAAGAACTGGACGAAGGCCGATACCTTACAGGTTTTAAGTCATGACACATTCTGCGGAAGATAAGATGCAGGATGCCGCGGCATCCGTTGATACCACATATACGATATCCGTCGGCGGCAGTTTTGAAGGCGTCCTGTCGGACCGGTCCGATGAAGACTGGATCAGGGTTGAGCTGGTGGAAGGGGAAAACTATGACATCAGGCTCAGCGGCATCGGGCCCGAGGCTGTGCCGGATACCGTACTGACGATTTACGACTCGAACGGAGAGGAAGTTGCCACCAACGACGATATCGAGTGGGAAGCCCAGAACCTGTTCTCCGTGCTGGAGTTTTCCCCGGACAGCACCGGCGTATATTACCTCAGCGCCGGCGGTTATCCGAGTCAGTACCGCGACAATTCGGGCGCCTATGAGGTCACGGTGTTCGGTGAAGAGGACAATAATCCTGAGACCCCCCTGGCAGTCTCCGTCGGCGAGCGGTTCCAGGGCACGCTGGACGACAAGTTCGATGAAGACTGGATCAGGGTGGACCTGGTCGAGGGAAAAACCTATGACATCACCCTTGACGGCATCGGGCCTGACGCGGACACGGATACGGTGCTCAGGATTTACAATTCTGAAGGGGAGCAGGTCGGCTTCCACGATGACGTGGACTATGCGGCGGGTAAGGTCAATTCCAGGCTTTCGTTTTCCCCCGAGGCCACGGCCGCGTATTATATCAGCGTCGGCGCCTACACGGGCAACCCGACCCAGGACAATTCGGGCCGGTACCAGGTGGCGGTGTATGACGTTGACGCCGGCCCGCTCAGCCTTGTCGGCACCGAGGGGAACGACCTTTATCCTCATGCCAGACTCATTGGTGGTCCCGGTAACGACGAACTGGACGGCGGGGCAGGATGGGACTGGCTCGAAGGCGGCCCCGGCGCGGACATCCTCATTGGCAGCGGCCGCTGGGATATTGCTTCCTACCAGTATTCCGACGCCGGCGTGGAGGTGCGCCTGGATGACGGCACGGCCCGCGGGGGTGATGCGGAAGGAGATATATTCGCCACCAAGAAAAACTTTCGGTATGTGCCGGTTGGCGCCGCGCAATCGGACAGTGTGGTTCCCGACGTTGAGAAGGCTATTACCGATCGATTCCTGGGCAGGGAGGATGATGAGGAAGCAGCAGAGGAGATCGAAATCCTTGATATCTCGGACCTGTTTGGTTCTCACCATGACGACGTGCTGGTCGGTAACCACGACGAAAACTGGCTGTGGGGCTACTATGGCGATGACATACTGGATGGCAAGGAAGGCAATGACAGGCTTTACGGCGGTGGCGGGGCGGACGTGCTCATCGGTGGCGATGACAATGATGACGTCAGCTATGTCTATTCGAATGAAGGGGTGGAAGTGAGCTTGCATGACGGTGTCGCCCGGGGGGGCTACGCCGAGGGCGATACCTTTCCCGGCAGGCAGACGATTGAGTACACGGACTCCGCAGGGGAAACCCGGGAGATTGAAATCCCCGACATTGAGAACCTGTACGGCAGCTATGAGCATGACGACATCCTGGTCGGCGCCCGGGGTTCCAACCGGTTGGTAGGCTACGGGGGCGATGACGATCTGGACGGCCTGGGCGGCCATGACCTGCTGGAGGGACGCGGCGGCGCGGACGTGCTGCGGGGCGGGGAAGGCAATGATCTCGCCTCCTACGCGCATTCAGACGAGGCGGTGGAAGTGCGGTTGCATAACGGGACTGCCCGGGGCGGCGACGCCGAGGGTGATACCTTTCCCGGCAGGAACACGGTTGAATACGTTAACCCCGCGGGAGAGGCAATGGAGGTTGATGTCCCCGATATCGAAGACCTGATAGGCTCTGCCCACGATGACATCCTGGTCGGCGCCCACGGCCCCAACCGCTTGGGCGGCTACCTCGGTGATGACGAACTGGACGGCAGGGAAGGTGACGACTGGCTGGACGGCGGCCCCGGCGCGGACCGGCTGCGCGGTGGAGAAGGCAATGACACGGCCTCCTATGTGTTTACAGCCGTGTTTTCGTCTGAAGGTGTGGTAGTACGTTTGCATGACGGTACGGCCAGGGGTGGCGAGGCTGAAGGTGATACGTTTGTGGGCACGGATGTAGTCGAATATACCGATTCCGAAGGCAACACGCTGATGGCAGAGGTCCCCGATATCGAGAATCTTCAGGGCTCCACCCTCGATGACATACTGGCAGGCGACCTGAGAGATAACCGGATTAACGGTGATGCCGGCGACGACGCGTTGTATGGGGGGCCCGGCGGCGGCGATGATTTGCTGACGGGCGGTCCCGGTGAGGACAGGCTCTACGGGGGCATCGGCAATGATATCCTGGAGGGCGGCCCCGGCGACGACCAACTCAGGGGCGGTCCCGATGACGACATGCTGGACGGTGGTGAAGGCGATGATGCTTTCGTCATCGCCGCCGGGGGTGGGAATGACACCATCCTGGACTTCGGCAACGGAGCAGACACAATTGACCTTGCCGCGTTTGCGGACATTCAGTCAGTGGAAGACCTGGACATACAGCAGCAGGAAACCGGCGTCGTTATCGATTTGGCTTCCCATGGCGGCGGAACGGTTACGTTGCAGGATTTCGATATGGCAGATTTGATGGACGCCCACTTCGTGTTCTTCGCCGGCGCAGCGGCGGAAGCGGCCTGACCCCGGCTTGTTTATTTTCCGATACAGAAACGGGAAAATATCTCTCCCAAGAGGTCATCAGCCGTATACTCACCGGTGATCTCGCCAAGAGTGCGTAGTACCCGGGACAGGTCGTCCGCGAACAGTTCGACTGCCCGCGTGCACCGGAACTGCGCCGCGGCCTGTTCGAGCAACTCCCCGGCCGCGCGCAGGACGTCGATGTGGCGGGTATGGGCAATGAAGCTGTTCTCGGAAAAGTCCGACCCTGCCACGACAGCCTTTATTTCCCGTTTCAACCCGTCTATCCCTGCGCCCGTCTTTGCCGAGATATATATTTCCCGCGCAGCGCTTGCCGGTTCGGGCCTGCCGGCCCCATGACCCGACAGGTCGATCTTGTTGAATGCGTACAGCAGTTTTTTCTCCGTTCCCAGGTCCGCGGCGATAGCCTGAAGGTCGTGGATATCGTCCCTGGTCGCATCGGCTATGAGGACCACCACGTCCGCGCTGCCGGCTGCCGACCGGGCGCGCCTGATTCCCTCCTGTTCGATCCGGTTGCCGGCCTTTCTTATCCCCGCGGTGTCGATGACGCTGACCGGTATGCCGTCAATCAGGATCTGTTGCTCTATGGTGTCCCTGGTTGTGCCCGGCAGGGGCGAGACAATGGCGCGCTCAACCTCGGCCAGCCGGTTCAGCAGGCTTGATTTCCCCGCGTTGGGTTTGCCGATGATCGCTATTTTCAGGCCTTCCGCCAGCAGTCTGCCGGTTTCCGCGCGAGCGGAAATTTCAGCCAGGCACTGCCGGCAGTCCGCCAGGCGGTCTTGCAGTTCGGTTTGTGCGATAGAATCGATTTCCTCCTCGGGAAAATCCAGTGTGGCTTCGACAAACATGCGCAGTTCGACCACCTTGTTCGCCAACTCGTCAAGCCGGGAGGAAAACGCGCCCTCCATGGAACGCACCGCGCTCAGCGCCGCCTGTTCGGACGCGCTGCTGATCAGGTCCGCCACCGCTTCTGCCTGCAGCAGGTCGATCCTGTTGTTCAGGAAGGCCCGTTCGCTGAATTCTCCGGGACGCGCGTAACGCGCCCCCAGTGACAGGACCCGCTGCAACAGGAGGTTCATGACCACCGGGCCGCCGTGCCCGTGCAACTCGGCAATGTCTTCGCCGGTATGGGAACCGGGCCCCCGGAAAAACAGCGCCAGGCCGCGGTCCAGGACCTGGCCCTGCCCGTCGTAAAATGCCGTGTACCGGGCTTCCCGGTGACCGGGCTTGAGCCGGCACAACTCCGAGA
>CAYOEQ010000188.1:0-4358 GCA_964402775.1 uncultured Enterobacteriaceae bacterium | reverse complement strand
CTGCCCACGGCGGCAGCAAGATCATATTACGCAAGTTCAATCCTGCCGACCTGGATGCGGCAGATTTTATATTTGCCCGCTAGCCTGATGTGTTGTAAACTATGCCATCCACAGGCGCGTAGCTCAGTTGGTTAGAGCACTACCTCGACACGGTAGGGGTCGTTGGTTCGAATCCAATCGCGCCTACCAGACGTTCAACCCGTATCCGGTTAATCTTGAGGCGGGTTACAATCCACAACATTGATGATCTCTGGCCCGGTAAGCATCCGCCGATGCACGCCGGGTAACATGTGGCCTGTTGTGGGGGCCACCACTGGTTAAGGAGACAGTATGCCTGTTATTTCCCTGCCTGACGGCAGTCGGCGCAGCTATGACCAGCCCTTGTCGGTGCTGGATATTGCCGCGGATATCGGTCCCGGCCTGGCGCGCGCAACCCTGGCGGCCGAAGTGGACGGCAATCTGGTTGATGCCTCCCACCAGGTAGAAGATGATGCTACCGTACGCATCATCACGGCACGGGATGAGGAAGGCCTGGAGGTATTGCGCCATTCCTGCGCCCACCTGATGGCGCAGGCGGTAAAGGAGTTGTTCCCGGAAGCGCAGGTAACCATTGGTCCGGTTATTGAAGACGGGTTTTATTATGATTTCGCCTTTGATCGGTCGTTTACCCCGGAAGACCTGGCTGCGATCGAGGAGAAAATGAAGGAACTGGCCGGCCGGGACCTGGACGTCAGCCGCTTCGTCATGGGACGTGACGAGGCCGTGGCGTTCTTCCGCGGCCAGGGTGAGGAATACAAGGCGCAGATCATCGAATCCATTCCCGCGGACGAAGAACTGTCGCTGTACCGTCAGGGCGAATTTATCGATCTCTGCCGCGGGCCCCACGTTCCCAGCACCGGCAAACTCGGCGCGTTCAAACTGACCAGGCTGGCCGGGGCCTACTGGCGCGGGGACTCCCGTAACGAGATGTTGCAGCGCATCTACGGCACGGCGTGGCCGGACCGGAAGGCGTTGAAGCAGCACCTGCAACGGCTGGAAGAGGCGGAGAAACGCGACCACCGCAAGCTGGGCCGCAAGCAGGACCTGTTCCATTTCCAGGAAGAGGCGCCGGGGCTGGTGTTCTGGCATCCGAAGGGCTGGACGCTGTATAACGTCGTCAGGGATTATATCCGCGCCAAACTGGCGGGGAAAGGCTACCAGGAAATCAACACTCCGTTGGTGCTGGACCGCAGCCTGTGGGAAAAATCCGGCCACTGGGACAAGTTCCACGAGGACATGTTCACTACCAGTTCGGAAAACCGCGATTACGCCATCAAGCCCATGAATTGTCCCGGTCATATCCAGGTGTTCAACCAGGGTCTGAAGAGCTATCGCGACCTGCCGCTGCGCTTTGCGGAATTCGGCTCCTGCCACCGTAACGAAGCCTCCGGGACCTTGCACGGACTGATGCGGGTACGGGGGTTTACCCAGGACGATGCCCACATCTTCTGCACCGAGGACCAGATCCAGTCCGAGGTGTCCGGTTTTATCGACCTGCTGTTCGAGGTTTACGGTGATTTCGGTTTCCGCGAGGTGATCATGAAGTTGTCGACCCGCCCGGAAAACCGCGTCGGTGACGACGCGGCCTGGGACAAGGCCGAGCAGGCCCTGGAACAGGCGATCAATGCCACGGGGGTGGAATGGGAACTGCAGCCGGGTGAAGGCGCATTCTACGGGCCCAAGATCGATTTTTCCCTGAAGGACAGCATCGGCCGCGTATGGCAATGCGGCACCATACAGGCGGACTTCTCCATGCCGGGCCGGTTGGGCGCCCAGTACGTGGACGACAACAGCGAAAAACAGACGCCGGTGATGCTGCACCGGGCTATCCTGGGTTCGCTGGAGCGTTTCATTGGCATTATCATCGAGCATCACGCCGGGTCGTTCCCGCTGTGGCTGGCCCCGGTTCAGGTCGTGGTATCCTCGATTACCCAACACCAGTCGGAATATGCCCTGTCCGTAGCGCAAACCGTCAAGGATCATGGTTTCCGGGTAAATACCGACTTGAGAAATGAAACGATCAATCTTAAAATCCGCCAGCATGCACTGCAACGCGTGCCTTACCAGTTGATTATCGGCGCGCGCGAGCAGGAAAATGAAACCGTTGCAGTCCGTACCCGTGACGGGAAGGACTTAGGTGTGCTAACATTAAGCGCTTTTGTTGAATACGCACGTAAATAGAAAATGCGGAGGAATAGCGAATCGCAATCAAGAAACAGAATCGCGTGAATGAAGAAATCACGGCCGTCGAGGTCAGGTTGATCGGTGCGCAGGGAGGGCAGGTCGGTATCGTCGGCCTCGATGAGGCCTTAAAACAAGCGGATGATGCGGAACTCGACCTGGTCGAGATTGTCCCCAATGCAGAACCTCCCGTTTGCAGGATCATGGACTTCGGCAAGTTCCAGTTTGAACAGAACAAGAAAAGGCACGCCGCAAAGAAGAAGCAAAAACAGATTCAGGTCAAGGAAGTGAAGTTCAGGCCCGGTACCGATGACGGCGATTACCAGGTCAAATTGAGGAATATCTCGCGTTTTGTAGACAACGGCGACAAGGTAAAAGTGACCTTGCGTTTCCGCGGCCGTGAGATGGCTCACCAGGAACTCGGCAGTAAAATGCTGGATCGGATAGAAGCGGATATGCAACAGAGCGCGGAAGTGGAGCAGAAAGCGAAACTCGAAGGCCGCCAGATGATCATGATCCTGGCTCCGAAACGTTGATGTGAGAAACTGAAAAACTGATTATGCCGAAATTGAAAACAAATCGTGGAGCGGCCAAGCGTTTCAGCAAGACCGCGTCGGGCCGGTATAAACATCGGCAGTCCCATCGCAACCATATTCTGACCAAGAAAAGCGCAAAACGGATCAGGAAGTTGCGTCACATGCAATTGATTGACAAAAGTGACGAGAAGGCGCTGGCGCAGTTGTTGCCTTACAGTTGAGGAATACCAGTTATGCCAAGAGTAAAGCGGGGCGTTACCGCACGCGCCAGACATAAAAAAGTCATAGAACAGGCCAAAGGTTACCGCGGGCGCCGGAAAAACGTTTACCGGGTAGCCAAACAGGCCGTGACAAAGGCCGGCCAATACGCTTACCGGGACCGGCGCCAGCGTAAACGGCAGTTCCGCGCGCTCTGGATCACCCGCATCAATGCGGCGGCCAGGGAGCATGGCCTGTCCTACAGCCGGTTCATGGACGGATTGCACAAGGCGGACATCCAGGTTGATCGCAAGGTGCTGGCGGAACTCGCCGTCAACGACAAGCCCGTGTTTGCGCAACTGGCGGAGCAGGCCAGGCAGCATATTTAAAAGAAGGGTTCAGACCCTGTTCCCCCCTCCCAGGATACTGCCTCTTATTCGTCATGTCCGATCTCAGCGATCTGCTTGCACGGGCGCTGGATGAGGTCGCAGAAGCCTCGAATGAGCGCAGCCTGGATGACGTGCGCATCCGGTACCTCGGAAAGAAAGGCGAGGTCACGCAACAGTTAAAACGCCTGGGCAGTTTGCCTGCGGAAGCAAGACCCGCGGCGGGGCAGGCAATCAACGAGGCCAAGCAGCAGGTCCAGGAAGCGCTGAGCCGGCGCAAGGCGGAACTGCAGCAGGAACAACTGGCGCAGCGGCTTGCCCGCGAACGTATCGATATCACCTTGCCGGGGCGCGGCCAGCGCAGCGGAGGGTTGCATCCGATTACCCTGACCCTGCAGGAGATAGAACGCCTGTTCGTGGAAACCGGGTATACCGTCGTTGACGGGCCCGAGATCGAGGATGACTACCATAATTTTACCGCCCTGAATATTCCCGAGCATCATCCGGCCCGGGCCATGCACGACACCTTTTACTGTAACGCAGACCTGCTGTTGCGTACCCATACCTCGAACGTCCAGATTCGCTATATGAATGAAACCCGGCCGCCGTTGCGGGTCATCGCGCCCGGCCGTGTGTACCGCTGTGACTCCGACATGACCCACACGCCCATGTTTCACCAGGTGGAAGGCATCCTGGTGGATGAGGGCGTCACCTTCGCCCACCTGAAGGGTGTGCTGGAAGACTTCGCGGAACATATTTTCGGCGCGGGTGTGCGTACCCGGTTCCGCCCCTCCTACTTCCCGTTTACGGAGCCGTCCGCGGAAGTGGATATCATGGGTGACAAAGGCTGGCTGGAAATCCTGGGGTGCGGCATGGTGCATCCGACGGTACTGGAGAACGTGGGAATCGACAGCCGGAAATATTCCGGTTTTGCCTTCGGCATGGGGGTGGAGCGGATCGCCATGTTGCGCTACGGCATCAACGACATCCGCATGTTCTTCGAAAACGACCTGCGCTT
>CAYOEQ010000187.1:0-4385 GCA_964402775.1 uncultured Enterobacteriaceae bacterium | reverse complement strand
TGCGCTCCTCCAGCAGGTGCATGCCGGCGATGGCCGCGTTGCCGAATATGCAGAACCCCATGCCCATATCGGCCAGGGCGTGGTGTCCCGGCGGCCGCACCAGGGCGTAGGCATTGTCCACCCTGCCGTCCAGCACCGCATCGACCGCCTCGATCACGCCGCCGGCAGCCAGGGAACAGATCTCGAAACTGCCGCGGCCCATCGCGGTGAAAAATCCGGTCTCGGACAGGTACTGGTCGTTCTGCGCCTTGATCCTCTCGTAATAATCCGGGGTGTGGAACCGGCAGATTTCCTCCCTCACAGCCTCCCGCGGCTCGATATGGATCAGGTCCTTCAGGATGCCGCTGACGTCCAGCAGGTTGCGTATGCGCCGCTTGGTTTCCTGGTGCTCCGCGTGCACATAGGGCTGCACGGGGTTTCCGAAAGGCATGAAAGCCGCAAAGTTGCCGTTCTCATGCCACATGTAAAGTTCGTGATAGACAAAGCCTGTTGCCATTTCGGACTCCTTGCGTTTGTTGAATTCAGGGAAAAAGGGTTATCGTCAATTATTACAGAGACGGGTATAATATATCAGGTCTGTCCTGTTACCACTGAGATCCGATAATGCTTAAACAATTTCTGCGATTTATACTGTTTATGGGTATGACACATTCCGCCCTGGCGGATTTGCCGGTTGACGAGCCGGGCAGGATCGAAACCCTGCCTGTTCCCTACCCGAACGACTGGGTCATCGTCCACGACATCGCCTTCGACCACATGTCCGTGGGCCGTTTCATGGTGCTGGATATCAACGGCGGGGACATCAAGGATTTTTTCAAGGGAAGTTTCAACGGCGGGTTCATTGCGGCCTTTACCCAGGCGCTGAAGAAACCGGAAATGTACGTGCTCGAGCACTATTATGACCGCGGCACCCGCGGCAACCGCACCGACGTATTGACTATTTACGACAGGGCCACCCTGGAACCTGTCGATGAAATCATCCTCGATGATCCAAAACTCAAACGGGCGGAGATACTGGTCAGCAAGTATGTCATTTCGCTCATCGACGACGAAAGGTTCCTGCTGTTTTACAGCTTCACGCCCGGCACCTTCGTCACCGTGATCGACCTGGAAAAACGCGAGGTCGTCAACGGCGTCCCGTTGCCGACCTGCGCCGGCATTTATCCCACCGGTAAACGCGGGTTCAGTTCCCTGTGCGGCAACGGCTCCATGGTCAGTTTCCAGCTTGATGAAGACGGCCAGGTGACCGAACAGGGCAAGATTGAACCGTTCTTCGACGTCGACAAGGACGCCTTGTTCGAAAGGCCGGCGATCATCGGCGGCACGGGTTACTTTCCCAGTTTCAACGGCGTGGTGCAGGAAATCGACTTGAGCGGCGCCGCGGCCCACCTCGGTGAGCAATGGAGCCTGCTCAACGATGAGGACAGGGAGCAGAACTGGCGCCCCGGCGGCGCCTGGCTGGCGGCGGCGGACAGCACCGGGCGGCTGTACGTGATGATGCACGAAAACGGCGAGGAAGGCAGCCATGACTACCCCGGTTCGGAGATCTGGGTATTCGATCCCGACAGTAAAACGCGGGTGCAGCGCATACCGCTTACACTGCCGGCCATCGCTTTCGACATCACCATGGGCGATGCGCCGAAAATCGTGACCACCAATATTGAGATGAGCCTGGAAGTCTATGACGCCCGGTCCGGCGAGCACCTCAACACCATTGCCGATTTCTACCATAACTGGCCGTTGCTGGTCTATGCCTCGCAATAGGCGGCAGAGGGAGAACAGAACATGAACTGGTTAGACAAACTGACGGAAAACATCACAAGAAACGTAGCCAAGACGTCTTCCCGCAGGGGCTTCCTGGGCGGCCTGGGCGGGGTGATCGCGGGCGGCTCAATCATGCCCCTGTTGCCGGTTGCCCGCGCCGCGGAGGCGGAACAACCCGGCCCGCCTGCGGTAGACCCGGGAGACCCGGCGACCTGCGAATACTGGCGCAACTGCGCCATTGACGGCTACCTGTGCTCCTGCTGCGGCGGCACCATCAACAGTTGCCCGCCGGGGACGGAGATGTCGACAATAACCTGGATCGGCACCTGCAAAAACCCGGGTGACGGCAAGGATTACATCATCTCCTACAACGACTGCTGCGGCAAAACGTCCTGCGGCAACTGCTTCTGCAACAGGAACGAAGGGGACAGGCCCACCTACCGGCCCCATACCTCCAATGATTACAACTGGTGCCTGGGCACGGAGAGCACGGCTTATCACTGCACCGTGAACCTCATACTTGGGGTGGCGATAAAATAATAATGTGTCGCAAGCGACGGTTACCTGACTGGATTCCTGCCTGCGCAGGAATGACGGCTACCTCGTTCGTCATACCGACCCCCCGCTTACAACATGCCGGGGCAGGTTCGACCCCCGCAGTCATACCGGGCTTGACCCGGTATCCAGTAAAACGCAACGTCGCCGCAGGCGACACATTATTCACCGGATTCCTGCTCCTGATCCTGTTAAGCGCCAGCGCAACTGCCGGCGCCAATGAAATACTCGCGCGCCAGAACTACATCCTGAACTGCCAGGGCTGCCACCTGCCGGACGGGTCCGGCTCCAAGGGCAACGTACCGAAGATGAACGATTTCGTCGGTTACTTCCTGCACGTGCCCGGCGGCAGGGAATTCATCGTACAGGTCCCGGGCGCGGCCGGCGCCCCCATCTCGGACCAGGAACTGGCCGACGTGATGAACTGGATGCTGCTGAATTTCAGCAAAAATGAACTTCCCGACCCGTTCGTGCCCTATAACGCGGAGGAAATCGCAAAGTTACGCAAGGAACCGCTGATCGACATGCATCATCGCCGCGAAGAACTGATTGTCAAAATCAAGGACAAGCTGGGCGTAACGGAGTATTAGTCCTTGTCCACACACAGATGAGCCAAAAGCCTGAAGATGAATAAAATCATCGAAGTAGAAATAAAAAGAGAGGAATGGCCAAATGGCCATGAGATTTGGCGTGGAATTGAAGTCACGGACGAGGTTTGGGAAAGAGTGGAAGCACACGTTGAGTATGCTTTAAAAAAATCCGTAATTGAGGATGCAATCAAGGAAGCAGTTAAGGAGTATCGTAACCCGAATTACTACAGTGACTGGTTGGCAAAGAAACTGGCAGGGCAGTTTAACTACGTGGACAACGGTACGATTCGATTCGACCATAAGGCATTCACCCGGGTCTTAGTGGATAACGGCGTAAGCATGGCTGGCAATTGGGCGGACCTGCCCAACTCTGGCCAGATGGGCTGGATCGGAAGTTACCGGAGAAACGGTAGGCAGCGCCTGGAAATTGAAGTAGTCCGGAACGGGGTTTTAAAGCTGAAAGGCAAAGAACTCAAGCCCCCCAAAGCCTGGCTGAATGAGATGCTGGAGAAGCACAACTGATACTTGCTTCCAGTTACGTTTTTAATATAATTGCATTGAAACCCGATCAAGTTGTTCACCAAATACTAGCGAGTGCAACGTTTGATCAAAAATTGGAACACATTTTACAGGGATGTATGTCTCGGAAGTCTAAATCTACATCGTCGTTTCTTGACAAACAAGAATATCTGGGGTTTATTTACGGAGAAAGGAGATGGCGCTCCCATGACAGGAAGAGAATATACACTTGGGATTCACTACATGGCGAAATTGAAGTTTTTAACAGTCGCGGGCATCACCTCGGTGTCCTTGATCACATTGGGGGGCGCTTGATAAAAAGCGCCGTCAAAGGCAGGAGAATCCGTGTCTAATTTCATTCAAGAGTGCCTTTCCGGGACCGCTGGACTTACTGATATAGATACCTATATCGAGCAATGGCACCAGTGCAATAGTGAAAAACCAATTCACGATTTCCTCGGCTTGACCTCGTATGAGTATTCCCTATGGGTAGAAAATCCCAAGGTATTGTCTGAAATTGTAACTGCACGCCATAATGGAGCCAATATTGACGATTTGCTTCAACGTGTAATTCAGGGGTCAGAGTAAAATTATTTGAAATAAGCGGCCCAAATAGGTTCACGTCTGCTGTTCAAGGTGACGGAATTGAATTCCGTCCCCGCACTCGTTATAAGTTACGTTTATCAACCACGCGTTTTGCCTTGCCTTCCGAGCGCGCCACGCCGCCCTCTTCGTGAACGTTGACCCTTGCCGAGACGCCGATCAGGTCCTTGATGTGTTTCTGCAGTTCGGCCGCCGCCGGCTGCGTCGCCATCGCAACGGCGTCCGGGGCTAATTCCACGTTGACGGTCATTTCGTCCAGGTTGCCGCTGCGGGTGATCTCGATCTGGTAGTGGGGAGCAAGGCCGGGGACCTTGAGGATCTGCTCTTCCACCTGGGTGGGGAACACGTTTACGC
>CAYOEQ010000186.1:0-4416 GCA_964402775.1 uncultured Enterobacteriaceae bacterium | reverse complement strand
CGCGCCAGCCGGCGCAGGTTGAACGGCGCAACCTCCAGTTGGCCGGACGCGGACACCTCGTCGAAGATATCCGCGAATTCGACGCGGCCCGAGGTTTTCAGGCCCAGACCTTCCAGGGCAAACCCGTCGAAGGTCAGCGTCTCCCGGTCCAGGTTGAGCCGGGTGTCCGCATTGAGGGTCATGGCTGCCGGGGAACCGGGGATATCCGGCCCGGCGAACACGGCTTCGAGAGACATTGTCTCAAGGACAATGCCGGTCCTTTCCCCCTGCACCCGGGTATCGAGTTCGACCGATTGCAGCACCTCGGCCAAACCGGCCTGGTCCAGCGCCGTGAGCAGGCCGGCCATGCGCTCGCCCCTGATATTCAGGTTGCCTTCCACCGTTCCCCTGCTGCTGTTCATGTTCTTCGCATCCAGTACGCCCGTCGCGTTGATGCCCAGCGCTTCCAGCGCCAGGGTCGGCACGGAGATGTCACCGCTTTTCAGGTCCGCATCAAACACGGTGTTCAGCTTGAATGACTTTGCCGGGATGCCGGCCAGTCTCCTGCCGTAATCGGCCAGCGCGGTGTCCTGTCCGCCCTGCAACTGGCCCAGCACCTGCAACAGGGTGGGCAGGTCCGGTCCCCCGGCGTTCAATTCGCCCTGGTAGCCGGGGGTGTCGGAATGGATGTTTCGGGCCTTCACTTCGCCGCTGACATCCGCGCCCAGCAGCCTGGCCTCCAGTCCGGAAAGATCGATATCGCCCCGTTCCAGGTCCGCGTCCAGCGCGGCGCTGATGCGGAAACTGCGATCTCCCAGCCGCGCCAGTTGCGAAGCCAGCGGTTCAATCTCGGCCACCTTGAACAACAGGCCCAGGTCCTTGCCCTGCGCGTCAAGGGTCGCGGCAATGGCGGGAGTCGGTGAATCGATATGCTGCGCGCTGAGGTTGCCCGATATCGTGGCATCCAGCGCATCCAGGGTAAAACCGGAAAGCGCGACCGTATTCTCATCCAGGTCTACGTCGACCCGGGCGGACAGCCGCGCGGAGGTTTGCCCGCCGGGAATGTTACTGCTCTTTATCACGGCATCGGCGTCCAGCGGCGCTACCGCGAACTGCTCCCCATCCGTGGCATAAGTAATGATGCCGGCCAGGGATACGGCGGCGTCCAGCGCCGGCTTGCCGCTGCTGACATGAAAGCCCAGGCTGATGTCAACGGGTTCGCCGTATTTCAGCTCTGCGGTCGATACATCGATATCGGAAAACTCGTAGTGCGCCGCCGCCTGCCGGTCATCCAGGGTGACCCGGGCATCTTCGATGTCCACGCCGCCCAGGGCGACCGCGGCCAGGGGCAGCATCGGCCCGTCCCTGCGCGTTGCCGCCTCCCCGCCTGCAACATCGTCAAGGTCTTCCCAGTTGGCGGCGCCCTGCTCGTTGCGGACCAGGTTGACGACCGCGCCCTTGACGGCAACCGTGTCCACTTCGTATTCCTCCCGCAACAGGGGCAGGGATTTGACCCGCAGTTTGAGGTAATCCAGGTAAACGAACGGTCCGGCGCCGAATGCTTCGGTATCGGCAATACTGACACCGGCGGCTTCCACTCCAAGCCAGGGATAGAACGTGAAGGCAATGGGGCCGTCCAGGGAGATTTCACGCCCCGTCTCCTTGTGGAACCTGGTCTCCAGCCAGTCCTTGTGCTCGTTGGGATCGATAGTCGTGACCAGGATTACCAGGGCAACCAGCGCGACAATACCGAGACCGGCCAGCCACAACAGGAGTTTGATCAGTGTCTTGAGCAGACTCATGGATCCGGTACCACCATTGAGGATAAAACCTTATTCGCCGGCGAGCGCCTGCAGGTAGCGGCGCGCATCGGCAACGGCAGCCCGCACCCTGGCAGGGGCGGTCCCGCCCGTATGATCCCGAGCCGCAACGGAGCCCTCCAGCGTCAGGAAGTCGTACACGTCGGCGTCAATCCCCTCATGGAACTGTTGCAACTCCGGCAGTTTCAGTTGTTCCAGACCATTGCCCTGTTCAATGGCATACTGCACGGCCTTGCCGGCGATGGCGTGGGCATCCCGGAACGCCACCCCTTTCATCACCAGGTAATCAGCCAGGTCGGTGGCGGTCAGGTAGCCCTGCTGCGCGGCCGCAAGCATGGCTTCGCGCTTGACCCGGATCGAGGGGAGCAATTTAAGATAAGCCTCCAGGCACTGTTTCAGCGTGTCCACCGCGTCGAACAGGCATTCCTTGTCCTCCTGGTTATCGCGGTTGTAAGCCAGCGGCTGCCCCTTCATGACGGTCAGCATGGCCGTCAGGTCGCCGTACACCCGGCCGGTCTTGCCGCGCACCAGTTCCGCCACGTCCGGGTTCTTCTTCTGCGGCATGATGGAGGAGCCGGTGCAGAACGCATCGTCGATGTCGATGAAGCCGAAAGCCGGCGACAGCCACAGCACCAGTTCCTCGGAAAACCGGGACAGGTGCAGCATGACCAGCGCCGCATCGGCGCAGAACTCGACGACGAAGTCCCGGTCGCTCACCGCGTCCAGCGAATTGTCCGCCACGGCGGGGAACCCCAGCAACTCCGCGGCCAGGGAACGGTCGATGGGAAAGCGCGTGCCGGCCAGCGCCGCGGCGCCCAGCGGCAGTACGTTGATCCGCTCCAGGCAATCCCCGAGGCGTTGCTCGTCGCGCTTCAGCATTTCATACCAGGCCAGCATGTGGTGGCCGAAGGTGATCGGCTGCGCGCCCTGCAGGTGGGTATAACCCGGCATTACGGTATCGGCTTCCTGTTCCGCCAGCGCCACCAGCGCCTGCATGGTCTGCAACAGCAGGGACCTCGTGGTTTCCGTTTCGGCGCGCAGGTACAGGCGCAGGTCCGTGGCGACCTGGTCGTTGCGCGAACGCCCGGTATGCACTTTCTTGCCGACCTCGCCGATGCGTTCCACCAGCGCCGCCTCGATGTTCATGTGCACGTCTTCCAGTCCCTGCCTCCAGGCGAATTTCCCCGTTACGATATCGGCCAGGATGGCGTTCAGGCCGCTGCAGATCCGTCCTGTCTCATCATCCGTCAGCACGCCGACGCGCGCCAGCATCTCCACGTGGGCGATGGACCCCTGGATGTCATAGGGCGCCAAACGCCGGTCGAAAGACACGGATTCGGTGAACTCCTCCACGAACCGGTCCGTGGGCTCGGCAAAGCGGCCGCCCCAGGGCTTGACTGTGTCTTTTTCGGTTGCCATCGGTGAAAATAAGGTTATCTGTCAGGCGGATAGTATAACGTAGTATTCAGTTCTCCGACCATTCATCCTCAGTAATGTCATAGACATACCGATACCTTATCTCCCCCGCCTGCACCGCGCAGACTTCCGTCAACCGCCTCACACCCCTGTCTTCCAGGTAGTCCATGTGCAGTACCAGGTCCAGGTTGTGCAGGTATTCGGACTCGATCACCTCGAACGGGAGGGTCGAGCGTCCCATGGTCAGGCTGACCAGGCGTTTGAGCGCGGCCCCGGCGTTATTGGCGTGCAAGGTGGTATAGACGCCGCGGTGGCCCGTGTTCAGCGCCTGGAAGAACACTTCGGCGGCCTCCGGTTCCCTGATCTCGCCGACGATGATGCGGTCCGGCCTCTGGCGCAGGGAAGCCGCCAGCAGTGTTGCCAGGGTAAGCGCGGGGGTATCCCCGGAATCATGTTGTTGCGCCTCCATCTGTATGACGTTGGGGGCGTTGAGCCTGATCTCGGCCACGTCCTCACAGACCACGATGCGCTCGCCCCGGGGAATGGCAAAGGACAGGGCATTCAGCAGGGTGGTCTTGCCGCTGTTGGTGGCGCCGGAAACCAGGATGTTGTCCCCCCGCCTGACGGCATCCAGCAACAGTTCCCTGATTGCGCTGTTGATGGATCCGCCCTGCTCCAGGCGCTCCAGGTCCAGTCCGCGGCGGCGGTGCAGGCGGATCGACAGGGTGCACCCGGCAGGCGTGGCCGCGGGGAGGGTCGCACAGACCCGGCTGCCGTCCGGCAGGCGGGCATTGATGATCGGCGTCTTTAGCGGGTCGAAATACTGTGCCAGGGCGTTGGCAATCTGTTCGATGAGGGTGGCGACTGCGGCATCGTCGCGGAAGGCCAGCGCGGTTTTATACATACCCTGCTCCAGGTCATCCGCCCAGATGTCATCGTAGCGGTTGACCATGATATTGGTCACCCGGTCGTCGTCCAGCAAAGACTGAATTGGAGTGAGATAGAACCTGACCAGTTCCCAGTCGGCGCCGGTCAACGCGGTGAGCATGATGATCCTTTATTCATATCCGTACCTGTTCCAGGAAATCAGGGGTCAGAATAAAATTCGATGAATTTTACTCTGACCCCACAAATATCCCAGATATCCTGCTAGAATTCAAGACTGGTGGAAATAACAGGAGGAGGCCGGCGGACGGAGCGC
>CAYOEQ010000185.1:0-4428 GCA_964402775.1 uncultured Enterobacteriaceae bacterium | reverse complement strand
GTATTCGGCAGCATAGACAAATTCGAAAAGGGAGGCGTTGAAATCACCGGCAATGAGGAGGCACGGGATTACCTGTTTTCCAATATGTACGAGGTGGCCGGCAACGCACAGCCCTGGGAACGTATCGTTATCGCCAAAAACCTGGAGAACACCATTGAGGTCATCCGCGCGGAAGGAGACAGCCCCTGGTATATCTGCAGCCACGATGAGACCGCTTTGCTCATGCAGGGCAGCATGGAAGTACGATTCATTCAACCTGCGGACAGTGGCCTGGCCCCACCCGAAGAGAACGAAGGGTCCGTCAAACTCACGGGTGAACCTGAAGGTGAGGTTATGGGCCATGTCAAGGCCACGCGGGGCCACCTGGTCCTGTTGCCGGCCGGCGCGGCCTACCAGTTTCGCGCCGGTGAATTGAGCGTTATTTTACTGCAAACCTTACTTGGTGATGAGTCCATTGAAAAATGGGCGGAAATCTGCCAGCACTGATTTGAGGGGGAAATAACCATGGCAGCCACAGCAGAACAAATTACCGACCTGCCGGTTCTTACCGAAGCGCATCGTGAAAGCGCGCCGCACCCGGTCAACGGTTACAAGCGTTTTGAAATCGGCTCATTCAGGTTTGAACGGGATGAGTACTTTGCCCGCATCCGGTGCCCGACCGTGACCCACGTAATGGACGTGGAGAATTTTATGCGCTCGATGATACGGGACGTGGCCTGGGGATTTTTTTACGGCTGGGTCAACTTTGATGAGGTGTTCGGCACCGTAAACAATTACGACAGCGTCGACGTCTTCATGGGCGCCTATAACCAGGCCTACAAGGATTCCGGCACCGACTTTACCGAACGGTTTGAACCGGGCGTGTTACAGGCCTGTTTCAAAGGCTTGATGCTGGATTGGACTAATGCCGGTTTTAATCCCTTCGCCGCGCCGCTGGAAACCGGCAGCGGGCGCGGGCCTAAAAACGGCAGCAACGATGAAGCCGTCAATTTTCAGCGGGAACTGGCGGACCGTTTCGTCAGTCTGCCCGGCGACACCCCGATCCGCTCCGATGAAAACGGACGGCCGGTCAACCGGCAGTTCGCCGACGTGGACCAGTCCGAGCCGGAAGTCCATGCAGAAGCCGGTTTTGAAGGACAACTCGCGGCCTTCAACCTGTTCAAATATCTGTCACGCTCGCCGGTTACCTGGAATCCGTCTATCGTGTCCATCGTGAGAAGCAGCGCTTACTGCCCGACGTCGGAAGAGCATATCCTGCCCGTGGACCATGGCAACGACAGGGTGGAATGGTTTATCCAGATGTCCGATGAGATCACCTGGAGGGTGGCGGACAAGGACAGCGCGGCCCCGATGTCTGTGGTCACCATGAAGGCCGGGGACGTGGCCTGCATGCCGGCGGACATACGCCATCGGGGGTTCTCGCCGAAGCGCTCCATGCTGCTGGTCTGGGAGAACCTGACACCGGGGCTGGAGAAGCGCTACGCCAGCGGCGAACTGCCGCCGGTGCCGGCAACGTTCTAGCCCCAGATCTCCCGGGACAGTTCAACAATCATCTCCAGTTTTTTCCACTGCTGATCCCCGGTCAGTATGTTGCCTTCCTCGGTGGAGGCGAACCCGCATTGCGGGCTCAGGCAGAACTGCTCGAGGTCGGCGAACCGGGAGGCTTCGTCGATACGCCGCCGGATGGCGTCCCTGTCTTCCAGGTCCCCCGACTTGGAGGTGACCAGGCCTAAAACAACCCGCTTGTCGCCCTTTGGCAGGAACCGCAACGGTTCAAATCCACCGGCCCGTTCCGTGTCGTACTCCAGGAAATAACCGTCATAGGCGGTTTCTCCGAGCATAATCTCCGCCACCGGTCCATAGCCCCCTTCCGCGATCCAGCTTGAACGGAAGTTGCCGCGGCAGACATGGGTGGTTATCACCATATCCTCCGGTTTGTCTTTCAGTGCGTGGTTGATCATGTCGGCATAGATGCGCGGCAGCGGGTCGGGATCATCGCCGCGCTCCCGCGCGGCCTGCCGTTCTTTTGCGGAACAAAGATAAGCCCATACCGTGTCATCAAGCTGCAGGTAACGGCAACCGGCAGCGTAGAACGCGTGCACGGCCCTGCGATATGCCTCCGCGGTATCCGCGAAGAATTCATCCAGTCCGGGATAAACCTGTTTGCTGATTGAGACCCGGCCGCCGCGGAAGTGGAGTACGGAGGGCGCCGGGATAGTCATCTTCGGTATGACATTGGTTATGCCATGAAGAAAGCGGAAGTGGTCCAGCATGTAATGCCCGTCAAAACCGACCCTGCCGGTCACCGCGATGGTTCCCGGTTTTGTTTGTACCCCGCGAAACTGGATGCCATGCTCGCTTTTAACGAGTTCCACGCCATCCAGACCGGCAAGGTAATCGAAATGCCACCACGTGCGCCGGAATTCCCCGTCGGTAACGGCTTGCAGGCCGGCGGCTTCCTGGCGCGTGACCACTTCACGGATGCATTCGTCTTCGGTCGATTTGAGGGTGTTTGCATCTGTTTTGCCGTTTTCATAGTCGGCGCGGGCGGCTTTCAAACGGGACGGCCGTAACAAACTGCCTACCTGGTCTGCACGGAATGGCGCTCTTTCAGTCATGCGTATTTATGCCTCTGTTTTGATTTCATCCGGCAAGTATACCGTATATGATAAGGAGCATGATGTTGCGCCAGAGAGATGGTGAAAAACGATATGTGGGGTCAGAGTAAAAATTCCTCGAATTTCTTACTCTGACCCCTGTGGTTCTCCGGGGACGGATTTTAAATCCGTCCCCTGCTTTGCGTATTACAACTTATATGAACGATACAATCAGACAGTTAACAGAAGAATTAGGTCCGGACGTTATCCTGACCGGCGCTGATATTTCCGGGAAATACCACGCCGACAGTTCGGGAGAAACAGCCCATCCACCAGCCGCCGTTGCCCGGCCGGCGTCGACCGCACAGGTCTCGGACATCCTGCGCATCTGCTCTGCCGCAAACCGGAAAGTCGTGGTGCAGGGTGGGCTGACGGGGTTATGCGGCGGCGCCACTCCACAGGAGGAAGAAGTTGCGCTCTCCCTTGAACGGCTCAGCGGCATTGAGGAACTGGACCAGTCGTCCATGACCATGACCGTCCTTGCAGGCACTCCCTTGCAGGCCATTCAGGATGCGGCGGATGCGGCCGGCTTCCTGTTTCCCCTGGATCTCGGCGCCCGGGGTTCCTGCAATATCGGCGGTAACATCTCCACCAATGCCGGCGGCAACGAGGTGATCCGGTTCGGCATGACCCGTAATCTCATCCTGGGGCTGGAAGTGGTGCTGGCGGACGGAACCGTCATCACCTCGCTCAACAAGATGCTGAAAAATAACGCCGGATATGACCTGAAACACCTGTTTATCGGTACCGAAGGCACGCTGGGCGTCGTCACGCGCGCGGTGTTGCGCCTGTTCGCCAAACCGGAGGGACGCAGCACCGCGCTGGTCGCGCTGGAGTCTTTCGAGGACGTGGTCCGGTTCCTGCATTTCATGAGCCGGGAATTCAGCGGGTCGCTGAGTTCGTTCGAGGTCATGTGGGACAGTTACTATGATTACATCATTGAACATGTTCCGACGGTGAGCAGCCCGTTTGATGAGCGCTATCCCATTTACGTGCTGACCGAGATCAGTGACAGGCCCGGCAACAGCATTCTCGAAGATGCCCTGGCAGGTGAACTGGAGCAAGCCAGGATACTGGATGCCGTGATCTGTAAATCCGAAAGGGAGAGGGAGGCCGTCTGGGCAATCCGTGACGGCGTCGGAGACGCCATGGCCGTGATAATGGATAATGCCAATTTTGACGTGAGCGTGCCGATTAATGCAATGGCGGATTTCCTCAATCAACTTGAATCGGAAATCAAGGCGCTGCTGCCGGATACCGCTTTGCTGGTCTTCGGCCATATCGGAGACAGCAACCTGCACCTGGTGTTCACGGTAGACCGGAAGGAAGACAAGAAGACAATCTATGACGTGGTGTACAGGCAGGTCGGGGCATACAACGGCTCAATCTCCGCCGAACACGGAATCGGAATGATGAAACGGTCTTACCTGCATCAATCCAGGAGCAGGGAAGAACTGGCGCTTATGAAACTGTTGAAACAGACGCTTGATCCGAACAACATACTCAACCCTGGACGAGTGCTGGGCTGATTATTATCGGGCATGGCGTATGTGTATGTGTTGAAACATTGACAGTGTTGTGCTACGTTGAAACCTCGTGAGGCCGATAACCCCAAGGCAAGGGCTTGCGGCCTTGATTTTCTGGACTTGGGCGGGAGCCTGTCTATGTAAACAGTAGCCGGTCCCCCGCCATAACTTAAAGGAGTACGCTAATGACAGCTGCTAATGAAGCCTTATCCACCGATACCCCGGCAACGGTGACCTTTGACACA
>CAYOEQ010000184.1:3276-4429 GCA_964402775.1 uncultured Enterobacteriaceae bacterium | reverse complement strand
TCCGCCGCATACGCCTTGTAACGGGTGATCAACCAGCGGTTGAATTGCGGCAACGTCGCTTCTTTCGGAGCGTAACGGCCGCGGGGGGCGAAACGTGAGCGCAGCCCTTTGTGAACGGCGGTATTGGCGCCGGTATCCTGGTCGTTCAGCGTTTCCAGACCCATGACGACGGATTTGAAAATAATATCGAAATTATCCATCCGCAGGGTGGACCTGGGATAGACAAAACCGACCCTGATAGTCATGGCATTGGCGCCCTGGGGCAGGATGCAGTAATAGAAACAACCGTCGGGCACACAGCCGAAGAACAGGTTTGGCAGGATGCAGGCAAACATCACCCGCTTGCGTTCGTTCTCGGTCAACCCCTCGATGACCGGGAACAGGCAATGGAAAGCCGCAGTAAAATTGCCGTCCAGTTCCAGGAAACCGGTGGGGTGGTATATCGCGCCGTCATCGAAGTCGTCCCATTCGGCAAACGTGGCCAGCTTGGAAGGGGCAAAGTCATGGGGTCCCTTGTGCAGGTACCAGGTGTGGTGGGGTTCGATGGCATTCTCGTGCATGAACTTCCAGTTCCACGGACTCGGCCCCCAGTCCACTGTGGGTACACCGCCCATTTCTGCAAGTTTGTGGTTTTCTATCTCCTTGCCAAGCCGTTTCAGGCGCGGCGCCAGGGGTTTGGCCGTGCCGTCGATGTTGATGAAGATGAAACCGTTCCACACTTCAGTACGCAGCACGGGCAGGCAGTATTTTTCCTGTAATTCACCCAGGCTGACATGGGCATCCATTTCCGGGGCGCTGACCAGCTTGCCCGTTTCATCATAGGACCAGCCATGGAAAGGACAGGTAAAGACACGGGTATTGCCTGTGTCCTCACCCAGTACATGGCCGCGGTGCTGGCATACGGCGGACATGACGCGTACGCCGCCGTCGTCCTTGCGCTGCACCAGCAACGGGTCTTCATTGATAGTGACGGAGACGTAATCGCCCGGCTTGGGGATGGTGCCGATGTGTCCGACGCAGATCCATTCCCGGTCCCAGACGGCCCGTTTCTCGAACTCGAACCATTCCTCGGAGGTGTACACCGCCGGCGGCATGCTGAGGCAGTCCTTCAATTCAACATTGGATTCATCCAGTTGATCCAGTATCCCGCGCA
>CAYOEQ010000184.1:0-3176 GCA_964402775.1 uncultured Enterobacteriaceae bacterium | reverse complement strand
GTGATGCGCAGGCTCGGATCGTTCTCGTTTCTTGCCAGGCGCTCGGAAATCGTCACGATAAACACGTTTGCCGTCGAACCGATATGGGTCCCGTTGCCGCCCATGCCGACGCCGATGGCCAGTCCCCACCACAACGGCGTGACGTTAATGCCGACCGTTTCCATGCTCAGGATGATGGGGATCATGGCTGCGGTGAAGGGAATGTTATCGATAGCCGCCGACATAATGGCCCCCACCCACATCAGGATGATGGTCGCCATCAGCAGGTCCTGTTGTACGAACGGCGTTATATACTGGCCTATGTACATGAGGAACTGGCTGTGTTCCACGCCTCCCACCAGCATGAACAGGGAAATGAAGAACACCAGCAAGGTGATTTCCACGTGCTCGAACGTATTGTCCATGATGATCTTTCGGGACACGTACATCAGCGACACCATGCCGATTGCCGCGACGAACCAGGGCTCCCAGTGCAGCGTATGATGGAGCATGAACAGGACGACCATGACCCCGAGGATGACAATGGAAGCGTTCCAGACTCTCGGGTTTTTTAATTCCACCGAATAATCGGCAACATCTGCCGGCGTCTCGGCCAGTTCTTCCTTGAACAGGTATTTCAGCAGGATCAGCACGCCGACCCAGGCAATAAACACCGGCGGGACCATGTGAATGGCAAAATCGTTGAATGAGATATTGGCCGCGGAACCGATCATCAGGTTCGGGGGATCGCCCACCAGGGTGGCGACGCCGCCGGTGTCCGACAACAGGGCAGCCGCCAGCAGGTAGGGGATCGGGGTAATCTTCTGCGCCCGTGCGATCAGGATAATCAGCGGGCCGAAAATCACCACCGTGGTCACGTTATCCAGCAGCAGGGACAGAACGGTGACGCAGGTGCCAATCAATGCCAGCAATAAATACAGGCGGCCCTTGCTGAAATTGGCGATCCGGTAGGCCAGCATATCGAAGCCGCCGGTCGGGATCATCATGGCAATCACCGTCATCATGGCGCCCAGCAGGAAGACCACGTTCCAGTCCACCGCCTCTACTGCCAGTTCCGGGTTGTAAAAACCGTACATCTGCCCGACAAGCACCATAACGATGGCGCCGCCCGCCGCCACTTTCATGCGCTCCAGCCCATGCAGCATCTCGGTGAAAATACCGACAAATGTCAGTGCCAGCACGATTCCCGATACCAGCATGGCCTCGTTGAATACCAGCGGTTCATCAACGACCGACACCTGACCGTGAACGGCCTCTGCGAATGCCGAAATGGGAAACAACATAAATGCCAGTACGCATAAAATACTTCTATTTATCATTTTAACATCCTGATTTTATTTATAAATTAATCAATTTCCAATTACCAGGGAAGAACTGCCCCCGGTATGAACTGTGAGATTATAAACTTTGCAATTTATCCAATCAATAGCAGGCTTTTCTTATATAATGGCCAGCCATGATGACCCGGCAATCCGTCAAAATGGGGCTCCTGGTATCCGGCCTGGTTGTGCTGGCAGCCATCATTGGCGTGCTGGCCGCCATGTACCAGGACAAGGAACCGGAACCCACCGTCCCCGGCCTGCTCTGGCCCGGACCGAAAACCCTGGGGCCGTTCAGCGTCATCGACCATGACAACAACCCCTTCACACTGGCTGACCTGCGCGGCAAGTGGTCGCTCCTGTTCTTCGGTTTTACGCACTGCCCCGATATCTGTCCCGTCACGCTGGCGATCATGGACAAGACGCACAGCCGGCTTGACCAGGCCAGGGACGTACAATTCGTGTTCGTGACGGTCGACCCCGAACGGGATACCTCAGAGCGCATGGAACAGTACCTCACCTCTTTCAACCCGGAATTTGTCGGACTCGGCGGTTCGGCAGAACAGATTGCAGGTTTGACGGGCCAGGTCGGCCTGCCCTATTTTCGGGATAAAACGCAGGATGAGGAAAACTACCTTGTCGACCACGGGGCATCCCTGTTCATGATTGATCCCCTTGGCCGCCTGGTGGGGATATTTTCTGCGCCCCATGACGCCCTTGACGTTACCGACAGGTTTAACCGGATCAGGGAGTTTATTGAGTAAGGAAGATGCGGCCAGGCCGGGATACCATCTTGCCGCTCCACCTGCTCTCCAGGCTGATGTACAAGGCGACGCGCTGGTCCTGGCGTCCCTGGAAAAATGCCTTGGTCCGGTTATTTATCTGGAAATACGATGTCGATATGGATGAGGCGGAGAAGTCTTCAGCCGATGACTATGTGACTTTCAACGAGTTTTTCACCCGCGCGCTGAAACCCGGCCTGCGCACCATAACCCGCAAGGATGGCGGCCTGATCTCTCCGGTAGACGGTGCTGTCAGCGCAACAGGAACAATAAGAGATGAACGACTGTTCCAGGCCAAAGGCAGGGACTACTCACTGGCCGAACTGGTTAACGGAGATCGGGAACACGTCGAATACTACCGGAACGGCAACTTCATCACGCTTTACCTGTCCCCCCGTGATTACCACAGGGTACACATGCCTGCTGACGGAGAACTGCATTACATGGCTTATGTTCCCGGACAACTGTTCTCCGTCAATCCCGCCAGCGTACAGCGCATCGACCGATTGTTTGCCCGCAATGAACGCGTGATTACGACATTTCGCACGGAGGTCGGCATGTTTTCCGTTATCTTCGTAGGCGCGATTTTCGTAGGCTCCGTAGAAACGACATGGCATGGGCAAGTAACTCCTGCCGATAAACGGGAATACGCCTGTTGGCATTATGAGCCGGGAATCTCCTTCGCACGGGGAGATGAAATCGGGCGTTTCAATATGGGATCCACGGTGATCCTGCTGACCGAGCCGGGTAAAATCAACTGGGACGCTCCCGGCAAGCAGGTGATCATGGGACAGCAGATTGCGATCCCCGGATAAATGGGGTCAGAGTAAAAATTCTTCGAATTTCTTACTCTGACCCCTCAAATTTGCGACAATTCAGGGGTTAGCCTCTGGTCCCTTTATAAATAAACCCGGGGAAAGCAAAGACCACAAATAAAAAGAAAGTGACTGCATAAAATTCCCAGTCCTGCGCGTGGGTTTCCCCCTGCATTTTTTTCTCCACCCCCAGGGCAAGGAACCCGGCAAGAAAATACAGCAGCAACCACTCAAGCAGGCACATCCAGACCGTTTTTTTT
>CAYOEQ010000183.1:1517-4497 GCA_964402775.1 uncultured Enterobacteriaceae bacterium | reverse complement strand
GACGGGGGCGCCGAGATCACCAGGACGTTCGGAGAGATCGGCGAGGCGTCAAGAAGATTATGCAATGTCCTGGCCGAAGCCGGTGTCAGGACGGGCGACACGGTCATCGTGATGCTGCCCAGGGTCATCCCCTGGTGGGAGACATTTACCGCCACGTTGCGCATGGGCGCGGTGATCTCTCCCGGCACCGTACAGCTTTCCGAAAAAGACCTGGAATACCGCATCAACGCGGCGGCGGCCACCTGCGTGGTGACCGACAGCGCCAATGCGGCCAAGGTGGATGCAGTGCTTGACAAGTGCCCTACCCTGGCGGCGCGCATCATTACGGACGGCCGGCGGGACGGCTGGATCGATTACCGGCAGGCCCTGGACGCTGCGTCACCCGTATTCGAAACCGTTGACACCGGCGCAGACGATGAGGCCATCTGTTATTTCACCTCCGGCACCACGGGCTATCCCAAGATGTGCATCCATACCCAGAGCTACGCCATCGGCCACCGCATAACCGGCGAGTTATGGCTGGACCTGAAACCGGATGACCTGCACTGGAACGTCAGCGACACCGGCTGGGGCAAGGCCGCGTACAGCAGTTATTTCGGCCCGTGGCTGTGCGGGACCACGTTGTTCATCCATCATACGAGCGGTTTTAACCCCCAACAGACCCTGGAACTCCTGGCAAAATATCCGGTTACCACTTTTTGTGGTGCGCCGACCATCTATCGGATGCTGGTGCTGGAGGATCTCAGCAGTTACCGTTTCACAAAGCTACGGCACTGCACCGGGGCAGGCGAACCGCTTAACCCCGAAATTATCGATACCTGGAAAAAAGCAACCGGACTGACCATCCGGGACGGGTACGGCCAGACCGAGTCGGTAATCCTCTGCGCCAGTTTCCCCTGCATAGAACCCAGGGCCGGTTCCATGGGCAAACCGGCGCCCGGCATCGACCTGCAGGTCATTGACGACGAAGGAAACATTGCGGGGCCGGATACGGAAGGGGATATTGCCGTGCGCATCAAACCGCAACCACCCCAGGGATTTTTCCGCGAGTATCGCAACGACCCGGAACGCACCGCCGCCACGCGTCGGGGCGACTGGTACGTGACCGGCGATCGCGCCTACCGGGATGAAGACGGCTACTTCTGGTTCGTCAGCCGCGCCGATGACGTAATCCTGTCGGCCGGTTACCGGATCGGCCCCTTTGAAGTGGAAAGCGCCCTGATTGAACACCCGGCCGTCGCCGAGTCGGCGGTGGTGTCCAGTCCGGATAAAACCCGCGGCGAGGTGGTCAAGGCTTTCGTGGTGCTGGCTCCCGGCCATGCCGCATCCGCTGAATTGAAGCAGGAACTCCAGGACCATGTAAAACGGGTGACGGCGCCTTACAAGTACCCGCGCAGGATAGATTTCATCGACGCCTTGCCCAAGACTGTCAGCGGCAAGATCCGCCGCATTGAGTTACGCGAAGCAGAATGGCGTAGCTAGTACTCTTGGCGAACAGGGACAGTATATTATTTGATATACTGCTCTAATCCATGCAGACACTGCCTGTCGATAATGCCGCCCTGGAGAACAGGGAGGCCCTGATCATAGAACTCAGGACAATTCTCCCCGATGAGTGCGTGATTGTCGATGAGGGGGCATTGCGCGTCTACGAGACCGATGCCCTGACCGCGTACCGGCAGGTGCCCATGCTGGTCGTTCTGCCCGAAACCACGGCCCAGGTCGCAGCCGTTTTGAAGCTGTGCAGCCGCATGAATATCAAGGTCGTGCCCAGGGGCGCCGGCACTTCGTTATCAGGCGGCGCCCTGCCCCTGGTTGACGGCATCGTTCTGGGCCTGGGTAAATTCAACAGGATTCTCGAAGTCGATTTCGACAACCGTTGCGTGGTCGCCCAGTCCGGGGTGACCAACCTGGCGATCACCGAAGCCGTCAGCCACAGGGGGTATTACTACGCTCCGGATCCCTCCAGCCAGATCGTCTGCACCATCGGCGGCAACGTCAGTGAAAACTCGGGAGGAGTCCATTGCCTTAAATATGGCCTGACCACGAACAACGTGATGGGAATTGAAATGGTGACCATGGACGGAGAGATCCTGCGCCTGGGTGGCAAGTACCTTGACCCTGCCGGGTACGACATGCTGGGCATAGTGACAGGTTCGGAGGGGTTGCTGGGAGTCATTACGGAGGTGACGGTAAGGATCATACAGGAGCCGCAAACGGCGAAAGCCATGTTGCTCGGGTTTCCCAGCAATGAAACTGCGGGGGATTGTGTGGCCGGCATCATCAGCGCCGGCATCATCCCCGCCGGCATAGAGATGATGGATGAGTTCGCCATCAAGGCGGCGGAGGATTTTGTCCATGCAGGTTATCCGGTGGACTGCCCTGCCCTGGTGCTCACTGAACTGGACGGGCCTGAAGGCGAAGTAGCCGAGCTGATCGAACAGGTCCGGGGCATTGCTGTAGATTGCCGGGCAAGCTTCATCAGAGTCAGCGAATCAGAGGAAGAACGCGAGCGTATATGGGCCGGGAGAAAAGCGGCCTTTCCGGCACTGGGGGATATATCGCCTGACTACTACTGTATGGACGGCACCATACCGCGCCGGGAACTCTCGCACGTACTGACCCGGATCAGGGAGATGTCGGACAAGTACGGACTGAAGGTGGCGAACGTATTTCATGCCGGCGACGGTAACCTGCACCCGCTGATCCTGTTTGATGCGAATGACCCCGAGGAACTGGAAAAAGCGGAAGAGTTCGGCGCGGACATCCTGCGCCTGTGCGTGGAAGTCGGCGGCGTCCTGTCCGGCGAACACGGGATAGGTTTTGAAAAAAAGGAACTCATGCCCGCGATGTTCAATGAACAGGACCTGGAACAGCAACAGCGGATAAAATGCGCCTTTGACCCGGAGGGGCGGTTAAACCCCGGCAAGATGTTCCCCGTACTGCACCGCTGCGCGGAACTGGGCAAACTGCACGTGCA
>CAYOEQ010000183.1:0-1417 GCA_964402775.1 uncultured Enterobacteriaceae bacterium | reverse complement strand
AAGCACGGGTTCGGCCTGCCTGTCAGCGCGGATTGTACCCTGTCTCTCGAGAAGCTCAGCGGGATACTGGAATATCACCCGGAAGAACTGGTCATGACCGCCCTGCCGGGTACGCCGATAACCGAAATACGAGAAGAATTATCAAAACACAACCAGTACCTCGCCTTTGAACCGCCTGCCTTGAACAGGATGTACCAGGTGGAGGATGAAGGCACCGTAGGCGGAAGTTTCATCGGCAACCTGGCCGGCCCGCGCCGGTTCAAGGCAGGCAGCGCTCGGGACCATATCCTGGGTGTCAGGGCGATAAACGGGCGCGGGGAGGCCTGGAAATCCGGCGGCAAGGTCATAAAAAACGTCAGCGGCTATGACATGAGCAAACTGGTTACCGGTTCCTGGGGCACGCTGTCCGTAATCACTGAACTCACGTTTAAAGTCCTGCCGGCGCCGCCTGTATCCCGGAGTCTGGCCGTATGGGGACTGTCGGCAAGGCTGGGAACGGCCCTGATGGCGCAGGTCGTCTCCACCCCCAGCGAAACATCCGGCCTGGCATATTTGCCCGAAGCGGCACTGACGGCAATCGGACGGGACGGCGCCTCTTTTCCCGGTGAAACGCTGACGCTGATAAGACTGGAAGGAACGGAGTTGTCCGTCAAGGAGCGTTTGCAAAGCATCACGGGGTGGCTGCCCGGCGCGTGTGAATACAGCGTCCTCGAGCAGGCAGCGTCGATTGCAGCCTGGTCATTGATAGCAAACACGGCGCCGTTACAGGACGAACAACGCACCCCGGGCATCCTGAAAATTTCACTCCCCCCGGCATCGGCCTGGGACCTGACCCGTTTCATCGATGAACTGCGCGGCTGTACCTGGTACCTGGATGCTGCCGGAGGCTGGTTATGGGTGGGCATCTGCCAGGCCGGAATGGCAGATAAAATACACGCCATAAGCCGGGAGGTTAATACTACCGGCGGCGCCACAACCATTTATCGCGCACCCTCCGCCGTGAAACAGGATACCGGTATTTATCCGTTCCCGGACGCATCAATCAAACGCCTGAATGAAAAGATAAAAAACAGTTTTGACCCGGAAACCATCTTCAACCCGGGCCGCCTCCACGTAAATTAACAATGCGCACCGAATTCACCGCCGCACAACTGACAGACCCCGGACTGCACGAGGCCAACAGCATCCTGCGTAAATGCGTGCATTGCGGTTTCTGCAACTCCACCTGCCCTACCTTCAAACTGCTTGGCGATGAACTGGACGGTCCGCGGGGCCGTATCTACCTGCTGAAAAACATGCTGGAGCACGATGAAACACCTTCCGACAAAATAGTCAGCCACATCGACAGGTGCCTCTCGTGCCTGTCCTGCATGACTACCTGCCCCTCCAGCGTCAATTACATGCACCTGGTCGATGC
>CAYOEQ010000182.1:0-4513 GCA_964402775.1 uncultured Enterobacteriaceae bacterium | reverse complement strand
TGGCATTGCGCACAATAATAGGTGGAGCGCTGCCCCTGGCGAATCTGCCTGATGCTGCCGCGGCAGTTCCTGCAAGGTTCCCCGGCGCGATCATAGACATCCAGCTCCAGCCCGAAGTAACCGGGCGCGCCATCCCCGCCGACGAAATCCCGTAGCGTGGTGCCGCCCTTCGCCAGCGCCGCATTCAGCACGCCCCTGATGGCGCCGACCAGCGCATCGTAGCGCGCCAGTGAGATATTGCCTGCCTTGCGCAGGGGATGGATGCCGCTCCTGAACAAGGCCTCGCTGGCGTAGATGTTGCCTACGCCGACAACGGTACGGCTGTCCATGATGAAACTCTTGACGGCTTGTGTTCTGTTCCGGGACAGGTCATACAGGTGCGGGGCGCTGAAATCCCGCTCCAGCGGCTCAGGACCCAGGCGCCGCAACAGGTGGTGTTTCAGGGGGTCCTTGTCGGTCCAGTGGATGGAGCCGAAACGCCGCGGATCGCGCAGGCGCAGGCAGGCGCCATCGTCAAAAACAATATCGACATGGTCGTGTTTATCTGCCGGAGTTGACGGGTCAAGGATACGCAGGCTGCCGGACATGCCCAGGTGCAGGATGACGCAACCGTGCTCCAGGTAAAACAGCAGGTATTTCGCGCGCCGGCCCACAGCCGTGATCCGGCTGCCGACGAGTTCCTGCTCCAGACCCGCCGGGACCGGCCAGCGCAACTGCTGTTGCCGGATTGCAACGGCAAAAACGGGTTTGTTGAGGATGTGGGGAGAGATGCCCCGGCGAGTGGTTTCAACCTCGGGTAATTCCGGCATTATTTATAAAAACCCATCCAACTTTCACAAAACTCATAATTTCCATCTTGAAAGCAATGGGAAAATCTGGTAGAATACGGGCTTGTTTCTGATGTCAAATCACTCGAAGAATTTATAATACCATATGATGTTGTTGAGGAGACCATCATGAAAAAATCCAGGATGTTCAGTCATTTCAT
The DNA here is from genome assembly GCA_964402775.1 of uncultured Enterobacteriaceae bacterium. Taxonomy (GTDB): domain Bacteria; phylum Pseudomonadota; class Gammaproteobacteria; order Eutrophobiales; family Eutrophobiaceae; genus JAAXHV01. The sequence goes on along the minus strand of CAYOEQ010000182.1, from coordinate 3,525 downwards.
TATAACATTCCTTGCCGTTTCACCCATCACCCTGCAACCTGTTGCCCATGCCCAACAGGCGGAAGCGACAGTGATCGAGGAGATCGTCATCATCGGCAGCCGGCGCCAGGACGGGCGCTCCCAGGTCGATTCGCTGGTGCCCGTGGACGTGTTCAGCGGCGATGATTTATCCAACATGGGTTCGACGGACATGGATGCCGCGCTGTCCAACCTGATCCCGTCCTACAAGGTTGACCAGCAGGCCATCAACGATGCCGCCACCCTGGTGCGCCCGGCCACCTTGCGCGGCTTGCCGCCGGATTCAACCCTGGTGCTGGTGAACGGCAAACGCCGGCACAGGGCCTCGGTGATCACCTTCCTGGGTAACGGCGTGGCGGACGGCTCGCAAGGCCCGGACGTCTCGGTCATCCCCTCGATTGCGCTGAAGCGGGTGGAAGTGCTGCGTGATGGCGCCGCCGCCCAGTACGGCTCCGACGCCATCGCCGGGGTGATCAACTTTGAACTGAAGGACGACGCGGAAGGCGGCGCGTTCGAGGCGCGCTGGGGCCAGCACTATGAAGGCGACGGTGACGGCTTCAACTTCGCCGGCAACATCGGTTTGCCCATGAGCAGCAGCGGCTTTCTCAACCTGAGCATGGAATACAAGGAAGCCGACCCCACCAGCCGGGCATTTCAACGGCCGGACGCCCAGGCCCTGGCGGACGCCGGCAACCCGCATATTGAAGACCCCGGCTACGACCATGTGTTTCACCCGACCGTGATGGTCTGGGGCGCGCCGGAGTTCAAGTATGACTACAAGTTCTTCGGTAATATGGGCCTCGACCTCAGCGACAGCTTCGAGGTTTACGGTTACGGCAATTACGCCAAGCGCAAGGTGGAGGGCGGCTTCTACTTCCGTAACCCGCATACCCGTAGCGGTGTTTTCAACAATCCGGTACGAGAATATAACAGTGCGACCGGAGAAATTGGCGATCCGCTGAGCAAAAGAGAAGGTGAATCAGACAAGGCCTTTGGCGATAGAGTCTCCGCAAGACTGGCGGCAGGTACTGCGATTGATACCGTCAAGGTGGCGGATATTAACGGCCTGGGTGTGGGCGATGCCTGCCCCGATATTCGAATCATCGACAACGTAGCCAGCGCCGGGGACATCGCCGCAGTCGAGGCCCGTCCCGACTGTGAATCGTTTATCACGCGCTTTCCCGGCGGTTTTGTGCCCCGTTTCGGCGGCACCATGGAAGACTACAGCGCGGCCTTCGGGGTGCGCGGAGACCTGCCCGGCGACTGGCATGTGGACGTGAGTGGAGTTTACGGGCGCCATAAGGCCTCGTATTTCATGCGCCATACGATTAACCCGCAACTGTTGGCAAAGTCGGATATCTCGGCAGCCAATATCCCCATCGAGTACGTGCCGGGGGCCTACACGGAAACGGATTATTCCATCAACCTGGACGTAACAAAGCAGCTGGACCTGCCAATGTTCCAAGCGCCGGTGAACGTAGCTTTTGGTGTGGAACATCGCCAGGAGGAGTTCAAGGTGACCCCGGGCGGCGAGAATTCCTGGTTCATCGACGACCGCCCCGGCGGTCTGGCGGAGCAGGGCTTCGGCATCGGATCCAACGGCTTCACCGGGTTCAGCCCGCGTATTTCCGGCACCTGGTCGCGTAACAGCTACGCCGGCTATATCGACGTCGAGGCCGAGTTGACGGACCGCATCGTATTGGGCGCGGCGGGACGCTACGAGGACCACAAGGGCGTCGGCGAGACCTGGGATTTCAAGATCAGCGCCCGCGCGGACGTGACGGATACGCTTGCCCTGCGCGGCGCGGTGAGCACCGGCTTCCGGGCGCCGACAGTGGGCCAGGCCAACGTACAAAACGTGACCACCGCGTTTACAGCCGGCATGCTGGCGGATGAAGCCACACTGCCGCCCACCCACCCGGCCTCGGCCCTGGTGGGGGGCAAGGCGTTGACGCCGGAGGAATCCACCAACTTTACCCTTGGCATGGTGTTAAACGTGGGCGATATGGACGTGACCATAGACTACTTCAATATCAAGGTGGAAGACCGCATCGCCCGCAGCAGCAATAAAAATCTGACGGACGCGGACCGGCAGACCCTGTTGTCACAAGGTGTGGCGGATGCGCTCGCCTTCACGGGTGTGCGTTTCTACGTCAATGATTTCGACACCACCACCCAGGGTATCGATATTGTCGCCACCCTGCCGTTTGAGATGGCCGGGGGCAACTCCAATCTCAGCTTTGCCGGCAACTGGACCGAAACGGAAGTGGACCAGTGGAACCCGGATGTAATTGGCGACAAGCGGGTGACCCAGTTGGAGAAGAACCATCCGGAGTTCCGTTTCACCACTACGCTGAACCACACCCAGGGTCCCTGGAACCTGCTGCTGCGGGGGCGCTTCTACGATGGTTTCGTGGAGTTTACCACGGACAATTCCGACGCGCTGTTGAACGCCGGGTCACGCTGGTTGATGGATGCCGAACTGGGCTATTCGATTAACGACAATATCACCCTGGTGGCCGGCGCCGAGAACTTCACCGATACCACGCCCACCCACCAGAGGAATAACGTCGGTTATCCTGGTGAGGTGTCCGGCATGACATACGCCGAGACCTCGCCGTACGGTTTTAACGGCGGGTTTTACTACTTCAGGGCGTTGTATAACTGGTAAGGGGGCAATATCAGCCGTTGAAATAATGGGGACAGACCTCAGGTCTGTCCCCTTTTTCGTCAGGCTTTGCTGCTGCGGGTAAAAACCGGGCTGTCGGTGTCTGACAAGGCGTCGTTATAGCGGTACCCCTCCAGGTCGAAACCCCTGAGGTCGTCCGGTTCCGCCAGCCGGTTGCGGATGATGTAACGGCTCATCAGGCCACGCGCCTTTTTGGCTGTAAACGAGATGAATTTGTAATCCCCGTTGCGCGCTTCCTTGAAGGTCGGGGTCACGATGCGCGCGTTAAGCCTCTCCGGCTGCACGGATTTGAAATACTCGTTGGACGCCAGGTTGACCAGTACCGGGCTGTCCTGTCCGGCGAGCTCATGGTTAAGCGTCTTGTTTATCCGGTCGTCCCAGAAGTCATAAAGGTCCTTGCCCCGGCGGTTTTTCAGTTTCGTGCCCATTTCCAGCCGGTAGGGCTGCATCAGGTCCAGGGGTTTCAGGACGCCGTACAGTCCGGAGAGTATCCGCAGGTGCGCCTGGGCAAACTGCAAATCGTCCGCGCTCAGGTTGTCCGCATCCAGCCCGGCATACACATCGCCCTTGAACGCCAGCACGGACTGCTTGGCATTGCCGGCGGTAAACGGCAGTGACCAGTTGTGATAGCGATTCGAGTTCAGGTCAGCCAGCTTCGGGCTGATGCCCATCAAATCACCCAGCCGGTAGGGTTCGTATGAGCGAAGTTCATCGATCAACTCCGCCGAGTCGTCCAGAAAATCAGGTAAGGTAAACGTCGGTACCTTGGGCGGGGTCTCGAAATCCAGTGTTTTCGCGGGGGAGATTACGATCAGCAT
>CAYOEQ010000181.1:0-4554 GCA_964402775.1 uncultured Enterobacteriaceae bacterium | reverse complement strand
GTTACACCGAGCACCGTTAACAGGTGCATCTGGTAAAGCGACAGGTAGGCCCAGCGGGCCAGGCGACCCTCGAAGGTAATGACTCCCAGGGCTTTGCCCATCAATGTGCCGACTGCAGACTGATCGGCGATGGATACCAGGGATCCCCGGTCCCTGTATTTGAAGTTCAACAGCGGCTCATCGGCCAGACGGCGCCGGACCTGGCCGACCATAAAGGCAGCCTGCTGTATGGCGGCCTGGGCGCGTGGGGGAACCGGGGTATCCTTGCCGGTCCAGGGACAGCAGGCGCTGTCGCCCAGCACGAAGATATTGTCGTATCCGGCAGCCTGCAGGGTATTGCCGACCCTGATACGTCCGATCCGGTCGTGTTCAAACTGATCGAGTGACCGGACTGCATCAGGCGCGGCAATACCGGCGGCCCAGATCTTCAGGTGCGCATCTATGGTCAGGCCAGCATCCAGGATTATGCTGTCCCGGGTTACGGCCATCACGCGGCTGTTCACATATACGCCGATATCGAGATTCTCAAGCTCGCGCCGGACCGCGCGCGACAGCCGATCCGGCAACCCCGGCACAAGCCGGTCGCTTGCTTCGATAACGCTGATGCGGACGCGTTCCGGAGGCACGAGAGTGTCGATGCCGTTATGGGTGGCCTCGCGCATCTCTGCCGCCAGCTCCACGCCGGTAGCGCCACCGCCGGCAATAGCGATGCGGATTGAATCGGTATCGTCCGGCAATGCCCCGCTGCCATAGCGCAGGCACAGGTTCAGGAATTCGCGATGCAGGCTTTGCGCCTGCTTCCTGTTGTCCAGGAACAGGCAGTTTTCAGCGACGCCCGGAATGCCGAGGTCGGAGCAAACGCTGCCGATGGCGAGGACCAGGGTGTCGTAACCAAGAGTACGTCTTGGCGCAACAGGTTTACCGGCGTCGTCAGAAACGGGGTCGAGTGTGACTTCCTGTTTTTCAGTATCAACCCCCGCGAGGCATCCGAGCCGGAATTCATAGTTGTTCCTTACCGAGTGCGGCAGGAAACCGACTTCATCATCCCCTATGCCGCGGGACCCTGCCGCAAATTCATGCAATGACGGTTTCCAGACATGAGTCAGCGCAGCATCGACCAGCTTGATCGAAATTTCCGGCCTGGAACGAGCCTCCCGCCCCAGTTTTGTTGCCAGGTGGATGCCCGCGACACCGCCACCGACAATGACAATCTCGTGTTGCGACCGTTTTTTCATTGAGCTTTGTCTGTCCGGTAAGTTATCGATTGGATTTGTAAGCAAGACATGCAGACATATTGCCACCGTAGCCCGGCATTTTGATGCTACCATTCACGTTTATGGGACCAACACCAATTCAGGCAGGTTAAACCATTATGGTTCGATTGGGAAATGAGGGTGTTTGCGTGCTGGGTTCGATCAACCAGGATGTCGTTGCCTTTGTAGAAAAGTTGCCGCTTCCGGGTGAGACGGTCGTCGCCCGCGACTTTGCGCACTTTCCCGGCGGGAAAGGCGCGAACCAGGCGGTGGCCGCGGCGCGAATGGGGGCCGGAACATTGATGATTGGAGCGGTAGGCGCAGATGAGCCGGGGAACTGGATGCAGGCTTTTTTGCAGGAGAACGGTGTGGATACCGAAATGGTCGGGATCAATTCCCGGCAGCCTACCGGGCAGGCCTTTATCAATGTGTCCGAAACCGGCGAGAATGCGATCGTCATCGTTCCGGGCGCAAATGCCGGCTTGACGCCAGCCGATATCCGGTTTGAGAGGTTGACCGGCTGTGGAATATTCCTGGCGCAGTTGGAATGCCCCGTCGAAACAATAAAATCATTCTTCTCCAGCGATGCCGCGCGGCGCGGGACAACCATACTGAATGCCGCGCCTGCTCTCCCTGAAGGCGACGGGTTATTTCCGCTGACAGACATTCTTATCCTCAATGAGTCCGAGCTTGCCGCTTACGCGGGGCTGCCTGAGCCGCCCGATGATGTGGAGACGGCGATTGATGGCGCAGGAAATTTGGTCGGACGGGAGGGACAGGCCGTAATTGTTACCCTGGGAGAGAAGGGCGCTGTTGTCGTAAACGGAGAACGGAGCGAGCTGATTCCGGTCAGGCGGGCAAATGTGGTGGATACTACCGGCGCCGGTGATTGTTTTTGCGGAACGCTGGCGGCCGCTCTGGCCGATGGTTATACGTTGAATGAGGCAGTCCGGTTCGCGGTTACGGCAGCATCAATTTCCGTTGAACGTCACGGCGCCGCCACCTCGATCCCTGTGCGAGCTGAGGTCGAAAAGCGGATGTGACAGTCCGCGTTCCCTGACTGAGAAGTAATCCGGATACCCGACTCATCGATGCCCGCTCCTTCTCCGCAAACGCCAGTAATCAAACAAGACGGCGGCGATGATGACACCGCCGGTAATCAGGCGCTTGACCGGTTCCGTTACTCCCATCTGGGCCAGGCCGCTCTGCAACACGGCAATAATCAGCACCCCCGTAAAAGCGCCGGCCACCGAACCCCGACCTCCCATCAAACTGGTGCCCCCTATCACGGCGGCAGCGATAGCGGACAACTCTAGGCCAATTCCGGCATTGGGGTCGGCTGCGCCCAGGTAAGCGGCGTTGAACAAACCGCCCAGGCCCGCCAGCCCCCCCGATAGGGCCAGGACCGAGATCCGGTAAGGGTGTATCGGGATACCGGACATGCGCGCGGCTGTCTCGTTGGTGCCTATAGCGATGATATACCGGCCGAATACGGTTCGTTTCACGATGAAATGGGCGAGGACGACGATTGATATGGCGATAATTAAAGCAGGAGATATGCCCAGACCCGTTATGGGCAGTGATAATTTCTGGATGGATGCGCCGATAAACAGTGTTTGCGAATTGGTGGTCATATAAGCCAGGCCGCGCGCCATTTCCAGCATGCCGAGAGTAACGATGAACGACGGCAGCGCAAAATAGCTGCTCAGGCAGCCATTGACCAGCCCGCACAGGGTTCCGGTAGTAATGCCGAGCATAAAGGCAAGAGGCAGTGGAATTCCCAGCACCACAGCGGCCATTCCGGTCACCGCGGAGCTCAGTCCCACGACAGACCCGACGGACAGGTCGATGCAACCGACAATCAATACCAGGGTCATGCCGACGGCGACAACCGTCAACGCCGGAAGCTGGTTGAGGATTGAAGTAAACGTAGTCAATGAAAAAAAGTTGTCCGAGGCAATGCTGAAGAAGATGATCAACAGCGCCAGCGAGCCTGCGATGAAGTACTGCTCCAGGTATCGTTGCAGGGTTTTAATAAGGGTCATTACGGCAACCGAAGATCAGTGCAGGCGGTTGGAGGTGTATTCACTGAAGGCTGCTTGCAGGATAGCGTTATAGTCCCATTCGTCCCGGGCAAACATCCTGACCGGTTTACGATTGGATAACACCAGGATGCGATTACTGAGCTTCATGAGTTCCTCGATTTCACTGGAAACAATAAGCAGTGTCTTACCCTGAGCGGCCATGTCCATGAAAATTTCATGCAGGAAATGTTTTGTGTGTACATCGACCCCGCGCGTGGGTTCATTCAGCAGCAGTATCCCTGAGTCATTGTGCAACCAGCGACTGACCAGGACTTTCTGCTGGTTGCCTCCACTCAGCAGGTCAATATGCTGGTCCGCGTTTGTATGTTTGACGGACAGTTGATCCAACTGCCTGTCTATAGCGCGGTCTTCGTCAGATGCCCTGATGATGCCGGCTCTGCCGGCATATTTGCGTATGCCCGGCAGCGTCAGATTCAGGCGGATGGATTGACCGGCAAATATTCCCTGCCGCTTCCGGTCTTCCGGCAAAAACCCGATTCCCAGTTCTATTGCCTGGCGCGGATTATGCAACCTGACCCGTTTGTTGCCGATGAAACGTGATACCGCGCCGCTCTCAACCGGTTTCAACATGAATATCGTTTCCAGCAACTCGGATTGCCCGGAACCGGCAAGACCCGCAATGCCGATGATTTCGCCTGCAAAGCAATCCAGGGAAACAGGATGGGGGAGCTGCTTCGATTTCAGCCGGTCTATCTTCAGGGTGAGGTTGCCCCGACTTGCCGCGCCGGACGAGATGGGGCCGCCTCCCTTGTTTTTCCGTCCTGACATCCGGCTGATCATATCTTCTATCGTAACGGTTCCGGCCACTGAGCTATCAACTACCTGTCCATCCCGTAGTACGGAAATGGTATCAGCCACACCAAGGACGTCTTTCAGTCTGTGACTGATATAAATGACTGATATACCCCGCGCGGCAAGGTCCCGTATGATCTCGTGCAGCCGTTGCGCCTGGGGTTCGGTTAATGCCGCGGTGGGTTCGTCCAGGATCAGAAGCCGGCTGACGTTTGCCAGCGCCTTCGCCAGTTCTGTAAGCTGTCGTTGCGCCAGCGGTATCCGGTTCACAGGCGTTGCCGGATCCAGTTGTTCCAAACCGACCAGCCTCATCAGCTTCCCGGCCCTGTCCAGCAGTTCGGGGTATCGGATAACCGCATTCCGGTTCGGCAATCGCCGCAGAAAAATATTCTCCGCAACAGACA
>CAYOEQ010000180.1:2867-4560 GCA_964402775.1 uncultured Enterobacteriaceae bacterium | reverse complement strand
ACAAAGCCGGCGGGGTTGCGCCGGCGGGCCAGCAGGTTGTCGATTTCCCAGCGGGCGGCTGGTTCGACGTCAGTGAGACAGGTAGTTACCCCGTTCAGTTGTTTGGCGACCGGCAGGCCGTTCCTGAACAATACCCTGTTGGTATGCAGCGCCGGGATGCGTTCGCCGGGCAACAGGATGCCGACCAGGTTCAGCGGGTCGGCGGCGGAGATGGCGGCGGGGGGCAGTTCCTGCGTTGCGTTTTTCTGTTTCCTCAGCAGTGCGATGGCCTCCGGCCGGGCGAACTGTTCTCCCGAGCAGCCCTCGACAAAGTACCCGCCGCGGATCTCGCCCCGCGCTTCCATGCGCCGGCAGATATACAGCAATTCTCTCCACGGCGGCAGGCCGGACTCCCGTTCCAGGACCTTGCGGAACAGGACCCCGTAGCGTTTGAGCAAGGTATCGACGACGGCAGTCAGCGTGTTTTCATCGGTGCCCGGCCAGACGTTCGTTGCCGGGGCTTCAGGGTTTTCCGTCGCGGAGACAATGGCCGACCAGCGGCCTGCGGCATCGACGCTGTTCATGACAGACGCCCGCCTGCGCCGGTTCTTCCGGCCGTAGCCGGGGCGCCTGCTCTCCGGCGTGATCAGCGCCCGCAACCCCGCGTAGCTGTCGGAGGTGACCGCGCCGCAGGTGGCCAGTTCCGCCAGCGCCGTTTCCACCTGCGTGCGTAACAGGCCGGTATTTTGCACCAGGTCCAGGAAAAACGACGCGCCCCGGCGCTGCAGGACGTCCAGGGTTTTTTCGGCCCTGGACGATAACTTCCTGTTCTGTATCGCTTCGGGGGGATTCAGTTTATGCCACAGGTCCAGGTGTTCGCGATCCAGCAACGTGATGGGTGTATTTCTCAGCAATACCGCGTTGCCGGCAGACGCTTGCTCTAGGTTCGGCTTGTGCCTGGCGGAAGGCAGGCGGGCCCAGGCGATGCGTCCGCTGCTGCACAGCCGGTCCAGGGCCGCGCCTGAGTAATCGTTCAGGCGGGCCGGCAGGATATCCTTCTCCCACGCGGCTGCGGGTATGGAGTAACCCTCCAGTTTTTCCAGTACGGCAAGCAGCGCGCTGTCTCCCTCCGGGCGGATTTCCCCCATGCCGTGCCAGGCAAACAGGAACCGCATATAGTCGGCGGCCGTCACCGGCTGGATTTCCTGCCGTAACGATTGAATGGTGTAGCGGTGCATCCGAGCGAGCAGACCCCGTTCGCACCACTCCGTCTCCACAGCGTCCGGGCTGAACCGTCCCTGCATGGCGTAGCCCTCATTCTGTAATGCCAGCAGGGCTACGCTGATTTCCGTGGCGCTTGCTTCAAACAACTCGGTGAACTGTGCTTCGGTCACGGGTCCGCTGCATTCGAGCCGGGCGCGGATGAGTTCGATCAGGGCGGCCTCCCTGGTCCAGTTTGTGGAATAAGGGGCCGCCTCCGGCGGCATGTTATCTGACTGGATTCCCGCCTGCGCGGGAATGACGGTGGGGGTTGCGGGAGTGACGGTGCGGGGTGCGGGAGTGACGGTGCGGGGTGCGGGAGTGACGGTGCGGGGTGCGGGAGTGGCGTCAGTATCCTTTGCGTATACCCCTTCGATCTGGGGCAGGCGTTCGGCGCAGGCCCACAGGGTTTGTTTTTGCGTGCGCAGGATGGTTGCGCGTCCCTCCTCCACAA
>CAYOEQ010000180.1:0-2767 GCA_964402775.1 uncultured Enterobacteriaceae bacterium | reverse complement strand
AAGCGCCTGGCAATGACCGCATTGGTGCGGCGTTCTTCCGCGGGCGCGTCATCCAGGAACGCATACGGGCGTGCGTTCAGGATTTCCTGCGCCAGGGGAGAAGGGCCGCCCAGGTCCCGGCAATGGAACCGGATGCGCCCGTCTTCGTATGCGCGTAATACTTCTTCGAGCCCGGCAATATCCATCAGGTCGTTCAGGCAGTCGTTAACGGTCTGTTCGACCAGCGGATGTTGCGGTATCTCCCTCTCTCCGATGAAGTTGTCCTGGCAGGCCAGTTGATCGGGGAAGACCACCGCCATCAGGTCTTCCGCGTCGCTTCGCTGGAACTGCGCGGGCACTTTCTGCCCGCCGTTATTGCGCCTGACCGCCAGGGCCGTGGTGGCGTTCCAGCGCCAGTGGGTCGGGAACATGGGCGTTGCCAGCAGCGCCTGGGTGACCGTTTCCCTGACCCCGGCAGATTTCAGGTAACGGGTCACGTCTTCCAGGGGGAAACTGTGGATCGCGCCCAGGGAGATGACGATGCTGTCATCCAGGGCCGCGGCCTGCAATTCAAAATTGAACTGGCGGCAGAAACGTTTGCGCAGGGCCAGCCCCCAGGCGCGGTTGATGCGGGACCCGTAGGGGCTGTGCAGCACCAGGTGCTGGTCCCCGGCCTCGTCAAAGAACCGCTCGAATACGATATCCTGTCGGGTCGGGATGCGTCCCAGGGCGGCGCGGGCGCCGGCCAGGTGGTCGGTGAACTGGCGGGCAGCCGATTCGTCCAGTTTTAACTCGTCAACCAGCCAGCGGTATGCGGCGTCCATTCCTTCGGCCAGCTTTTCATCCATGGCGCCGCGCAGGCGCGAGACCGAGTCGCTGAGTTCATCCGACCGGCCCGGCGCCTCGCCGAACCAGAACGGGATATTGGGAGGCTGGCCCTGCGCGTCCGCCACCCGCACCTTGCTCTGTTCGACCTTGAGTATTCGATAAGAGGTATTGCCCAGTTGGAAGATGTCGCCGGGCAGGCTCTCGAAAGCGAAGTCTTCGTTCAATGTCCCGATAAAATGGCCCTCCGGTTCCAGCACCACGTCGTAATCGAATTGATCCGGTATCACCCCGCCGTTGGTCACGGCTGTGAGCCTGGCGCTCTTCCTGGGCCTGATACGCCTGTTTACCGTGTCATGGTGGATGTAGCGGCTGCGCCTGCCGCGCCGGGTCGAAAACCCCTGCGCCAGCATGCCCAGCACCTCCGTGAATTTCTGCCGGGCCAGGTCCCGGTACGGGTAGGCCAAGGTCACCTGCCGGAACAACTCGTCTTCCTGCAATTCCCCGCAGGCAGCCTCCGCAACCAGGTGCTGGGCCAGCACGTCCAGGTGGCCCCCGGGTATGCTCAGCCGGTCCAGTTCGCCGCGCCGCGCCGCATCCAGCAGCGCCGCGCATTCCACCAGGTCGTCCCGGCTCAGGGGGAACAGGCGCCCCTTCGGAGTCGCGCCCAGGTGATGGCCGGAACGCCCGACCCGTTGCAGGAACACGGCGATGGACCGCGGCGAGCCAAGCTGGCAGACCAGGTCGATATCGCCGATATCAATACCCAGTTCCAGGGATGCGGTCGCGACCAGGGCCTTGAGTTCGCCCCGTTTGAGTCGTTGTTCCGCATTCAGACGGTGCTCCTTTGCCAGGCTGCCGTGGTGCGCGGTAACATTTTCTTCACCGACCCGTTCCGCCAGGGCGCGGGCCGCCCGCTCGGCCAGGCGCCGGGTATTGACGAAGATCAGCGTAGTCCTGTGCTGACCGATCAGGTCCGCCAGTTGTCCGTACAGTTCCTGCCACACCTCCCCGGCCATTACGGCCTCCAGGGGGGAGTCGGTGAGTTCCAGCGCGATATCGATCTGCCTGGCGTGCCCGCGATCCAGGACGTTGCAATGTTCCTCACGGTTCCCGACCAGGAACCGGGCAATCTCTTCTATGGGCCTTTGTGTCGCGGACAGGCCGATGCGGACCGGGGCGCGCTCAGCCAGCGCATCCAGCCGTTCCAGCGATAACGCCAGGTGCGCGCCACGCTTGTTCGGCGCCAGGGCATGGATCTCGTCGACGATGACATTGCGCACGGTTTGCAGCATCTTCCTCCCGGAACTGCTGGTCAGCAGGATATAGAGAGATTCGGGGGTGGTGACAAGGATATGGGGCGGCACCCGCCGCATGCGCTCGCGCTCTGACTGCGAGGTGTCACCGGTGCGCACCAGGGCGCGGATATCAACCTCCGGCAACCCCTGCGCCTGCATCATGTCCCGGATGCCTTGCAGCGGTCCCTGCAGGTTCTTCTGTATATCGTTGGACAGGGCTTTCAGGGGGGAGACATATAAGATATACGTCTCGTCAGCCAGTCCCCCGGCCAGCGCTTCGCGCACCAGGTCGTCAATCGCCGCCAGGAACGCAGCCAGGGTCTTGCCGCTGCCGGTCGGCGCCGCGATCAGGGTATGACCGCCCTGTTTTATTGCCGGCCAGGCATCTTCCTGCACCGGCGTCGGCCCGGTGAATTCATTGTTAAACCAGGCCGCGGTAACCGGGTGGAAAATATCGGTTGACATAAACTGACAGTTTATCTAAAAGTCGGGTAAATAGCAGGACAACCGGATGATTATATGAGTAAAGAAATGTTGATCCACGAGGGCGGTTGCCATTGCGGTGCGGTGCGGTTCGAGGTGGACGCCCCGGCGGCGGTGACCGTACTGGACTGCAACTGTTCCATCTGCCGTATGAGCGGCTACCTGCACCTGCAGGTCCCGAA
>CAYOEQ010000179.1:0-4568 GCA_964402775.1 uncultured Enterobacteriaceae bacterium | reverse complement strand
GCATCAGGTTTCGGATACCGGCGTCCTCGAATGCTGCAATTTCATCGGCAACCTGGCTTGGCGTGCCCATGATGAACGACATCTCCAGGTTCTCCCTTGTGGATGATGTCCCGCTGCCCTGCTGGGGCGGCCCACCACCAGGGTTGAACAGCCTTCTCGCCTCGCCGAAGTGCGTGCGCTCGCGTGCGAACCCACGCTCGGCAATCTCCTGCGCCTCGCCGAAAGTGTCAGCCACGAACACATTCCTGGAAGCCCAGCACTGGTCGAAGGCGTCTTCCGTAGACTGCTCATCGAATCCGGATGCAAGCATGGTGTCGCGGAAGTTGCTGAATCGGTCAGCCAGAGCATTAAGGGGCAAAATCCCCAGCATGATGGGCCTGCCAATCGACGCCATCGCGGTGGTCGAAGCCTCGCTGATGCAAGCGCGGATGAGCGGTGGGTGCGGCTTCTGGTATGGCCGTGGTCGAAGCATCGGGAACTCGAGCTGCCAGTGCTCCCCGTGATGCTTGAGATTAGTCGCAGTCCACGCCTTAACGAGCAACTCCTCTGACTCGTCAAGGCGCGCGATGCCGTCCTCCATATCGATGCCGTAGCCAATGTACTCGTAGTGGTTGAATGCGGAGCCTCTTCCCGTCCCAACGATCAGCCTGCCGTGGCTGAGGTTATCGAGAATGGCAGTCTGAGTCGCCAGCCGAATGGGGTGGTGCAGGGCGAGTTCGACGACCGCGAAACCTATCTTCACATGCTTGGTACGGGCTGCGACGGCGGCGCCGAAAACGAGTGGGTCTGCATAGGCGACAGCGCCGTCGAAGTGGTGCTCGGTAAGCCAGACCGAATCCAGTCCGATGTGCTCGGCAAACTCGATCTCTTCGAGTGTGCTGTCAATCACATCGGCGTCGTTGTGTGGGTGGTGGCTTACGGGAAATATGAATGAACCGATTCTCATTGATGCCTCCGCTCTAACTGATATCAACCCGACAAGTATATCGCACAGTTGCCTTGCCTTGCCCAACCACGCAGAGTACACTGGTGGCGACCGGACGAGGTATGGGTAAGGAGCAACCGACATGACCACTGCAATTCCTGAAAATGAAGCTCTGCGCCGGGCTTCCTTGCGCTACCTGTGGATGCACAATCGCGACTGGACGCAGATGGCGGAGGAGGGGGAGCCGCAAATCATAGAGAGCGGCCAAGGGGTGCGAGTCGTCGACTCCGAGGGAAGGTCGTGGATCGATGTCAATGGCGGGTACAACTCGGTCAATGCCGGCTATGGCCGTACAGAGATTGGCGAAGCCGCCTACGAGCAGATGGTAAACCTGCATTACTTTCCGCAGGGCACAACCACTGTTCCGATGGCAAGGCTTGCCGAGAAACTTGCGGAGATTACGCCGGGAAGCCTGTCACGCGTGTTCCCGGTGAGCGGGGGATCGGAGGCGAACGAGACCGCACTGAAGATCGCTCGCGCCTATCATAAGCGCACCGGTGAACCGGGACGCTACAAGGTAATCAGCCGGATAGGGTCATACCACGGGATGACAGCCGGCGTGCTGTGGCTTGGCGGAAGTCCGTACCAGCCGCGCCACGACTATGAGCCGATCTATCCGGGGATGCTGCATGCTCCCCAACCAAACGCCTACCGTCCGAGCTACGCCGGAGAGTCCGCGTCAGAATGCGCTGTTCGATGCGCCGAGGCTGTCGAGAGGATGATAGAGTTCCACGGGCCGCAGACGGTTGCCGCCGTCATAGCCGAGCCGGTGGCGATTCCGCAGGGCGCGGTGGTGCCGGCGGACGAGTACTGGCCGATGCTGCGCCAGATATGCGACAAGTACGGCGTGCTGCTGATTGCGGACGAGGTTATCTGCGGATTCGGCCGTACCGGGAAGATGTTCGCCCTGGAGCACTGGGGAGTCGTCCCTGACATAATGACAGTGGCAAAGGGCATAGTCAGCAGCTACCTGCCCATGGCCGCTGCAATCGTGAAGCAGGAAATCGCGGACGCCTTCGCCGGCGAGCGCAATATTCTCCGGCATGTCTTTACCGCCGCCGGGCATCCGGTAGCCGCCGCCGCCTCTCTCAAGAACATCGAGATAATCGAGAGTGAAGGCCTCGTCGAAAACTCGGCGAAGGTCGGCGCTTACTTCAAGGAACAGTTGGAGGGGCTGGCTGTTGACCATCCGCTGGTTGGGGATGTGCGAGGCATTGGACTCTTGCTAGCGGTTGAGCTTGTCAGCGACCGAGGCACGAAGGCCGGATTCGCAGCTGATTCCCGCGTGCCAGACCGCCTGAACGAGAAGTTCAAGCAGCGCGGCCTGATATTCCGAATCAACAGCAACATTTTGAACATAGGCCCGCCGCTCTGCATCACGCGAGAGGAAGTGGACGAGATTGTGCATGCGATTGACCTTTCGTTATGGGAACTGGAAGGGGAGATGGGCATTTCGCGCATGACTTAGAGGCGCCAATTCTGTGACGGCGATTGGTTCACTCTGTTGGGGAGATAAGAAATGACAATAGCAAGCGACATCGAATCCGCGCGACAGTCCGCCCTGGACCATCTGTGGATGCACAACTCGGACTGGACAACGATGGCCGAGACGGGCGGTCCGCCAATAATGGTAAGCGGCGACGGGGTCCGGGTGACCGATGCGGAGGGCAATGTCTGGATTGATGCGCACGGCGGATACGCGTCGGTGAATGCGGGGTACGGGCATAAGGCGATTGCGGACGCAATGCTCGAACAGATGCAACGGCTGACTTACTTTCCTCAAGGCACCACCACGGTTCCACTGATCAGGCTCGTGGAAAAACTCGGAGAATTAGCGCCCGAGGGACTTGAGCGGGTTTGGCCCGTGAGTGGAGGCTCGGAGGCGAACGAGACGGCGGTCAAAATCGCTCGTGCCTACCACAAGAGGCGCGGTGACAGCGGGCGCTACAAGGTCATCAGCAGGCGCGGGTCGTATCATGGAGCAACCGGAGGCGTGATGTGGATGGGCGCCAGCTCTGGCCTGAGCGACTTCGAACCGGCAATGCCAGGGATGCTGTACGCGCCGCAGCCGAACTTCTACCGATGTGAGTTCGGCAGTAGTACACCTTCAGAGTGCGCCGAACAATCCGCAAAGGCAGTGGAAGACCTGATCCTTCTGCACAACCCGGACACTGTGGCTGCGTTCATTGGAGAGCCGATTGCATCAGGCCTTGCCGCGCCAGGAGACGAGTACTGGCCTATGGTGCGCGAGATTTGCGACCGCTACGGCGTGGTGCTGATTGCGGACGAGGTGGTGACGGGCTTTGGTCGGACCGGCAGGATGTTCGCGATGGAGCACTTTGGAGTCGTGCCTGACGTCATGACAGTCGCAAAGGGCATTACGAGCAGCTACCTACCGCTTGCCGCCACTATTGCAGGGACGCATATCGCAGATGCTTTCGCGGGGGAGGATAACATCTTCCGGCAGGCGCTGACCTTTGGCGGGCACCCCGTTACCTCAGCCGTTGCGCTGAAGAACATAGAGATCATTGAGCGCGATGACCTGGTCAGCAATTCTGCAAGCATGGGTGAATACTTCCTGGAGCGACTGAATGAATTGAAGGAACGGCACAAGTCCATCGGGGATGTGCGGGGCACCGGGCTGCTGCTGGGCCTGGAGCTTGTGAGCGACCGGGAGACCAAGGCGCCATTCGACGAAAGCCTTCAGGTTAGCAAGAGGCTGACCGAGAAGATGAGCGATCAGGGCATCATTTTGCGATTCAGCGGCGACAGGGTGACGCTCGGTCCGCCGCTGTGCATAACTACAGACGATATCGATGAGATCGTCGATGCATTGGACACTGCGATAGGTGCATTGGAGTCCGAACTCTCAGCTTGATAGATGGTTCCGCGCTGCACTGAACCGGGCTGCTCATGGGCCGACGCAGTAGCTTCGCCGTCACACTGTCGGTTGAGATTCGGTTTGTGGTTTTCTATACTAATACTTGGTTTTGGCGTTCTTTATGTTCAGAGGCAGATAGTTGGCGACATCTTTGCAAACATCCACCGACTACGAAATCGTCATTGGGTTGGAAGTCCATTCCCAATTGCTGACGGAAAGTAAGATGTTCTGCGCGTGCAGTTCTGCCTACCAGGACTCGGCACCGAATACGACCGTCTGCCCGGTATGCCTTGGAATGCCGGGGGCGATGCCAGTGATGAACCGGCAGGCCGTGGATTATGTCATACGGACCGGTCTAGCGCTGGGATGCGAAATCTCGGGATTCACCAAGTTCGACCGCAAGAACTACCCATACCCTGACCTGATGAAGGGTTACCAGATTTCACAGTACGACCTGCCGATTGCACATGGAGGCTGCCTCAGCGTCGAAACGGACGACGGCGAAAAGCCGATTGGCGTTACGCGCGTTCACCTGGAGGAGGATGTTGCGAAGCTGTTCCACAGGGCGGATGACTTCGGCGAGAGCTATAGCCTGTTGGACATCAATCGCGCCGGTGTCCCGCTGATGGAGATTGTCAGCGAACCGGACATGCGGAGTGCCGATGAAGCGCGAAGCTATCTAACGCAGTTGCAGTCGATTCT
>CAYOEQ010000178.1:0-4574 GCA_964402775.1 uncultured Enterobacteriaceae bacterium | reverse complement strand
TCATCACCAGCAGCGGGTAGCCCCAGTGGGAGAAGATGGCCACCAGCAACAGGTACGAGATGAATACCGCCACGATGAAGTTCCCCTTCAGGGCATTGCGGGTCGCGGCGAGCAGGTCGCTGGCCCCGGTGATCCGCATGCTGATATCGTCCCCTACCTGGCCGCTTGCCCTCAACTCGTCGATAATGCCGCGCCGGACCATGTCCACACCCTGCTCCAGCGGGATGTCCCGCGGCGGGATGATGCCCAGGGTGATGGTCCTGTTGCTGTCCACCCGGCGGATGGTTTCGGTGTTCACGGTCTGCCGCACCTCCGCCACCGCGCTGAGCGGCACCATGCCGCCCTGGGGTGAGTAAAGCATGATATCGGCTACGTCTTCCGGTTGCCGGATGGTGCCCCCGGTGGAATACAGGAAGATATCGATCTTTTCGTCACCCAGGAAGAACTCATCCACGAACGCGCCGTCGGAGAAGGCCCAGATACTGTAACCCAGGTCGCCCACATCCAGGCCCAGTTCACTGGCGCGCTCCCAGTCGGGGCGGACCTCCACCAGGGGCTGGCCCAGGGCCAGGGTAGAGGGTTCCGGGCGGATCTGCGGGTTCTCAAACACGGATTGCGCCTGGACAAAAGCCTTGAGTCCGGCGTCGAACAGGGACACCAGGTCCGTGCCGCTCAACTCCAGGTTGATGCTCCTGGAGCCGCCCCAGCTACTGGAGAAAATGGAGCCGCGGGAAGCAAACGCGTGTATGCCCGGGATCTCCCTGATCTTTTCCACGATGATATCCAGCAGGTCGTTGGCCTGGTCGATGGATGTCACCTCCGGGATCAGGAAGTTACGGGAAGCGGCGGCATACCCGACAACGTAATTCAGGCCGGGAAGTTCGGATTCCCCCCTGGCGTATTGCCCGGGGTCCTGGCCGACATACGGCACCAGGTAATCTTCCAGGTCCTTGTAGATGGTGTGCATCTCATCGATATTGTAACCGGGCGGAGCGAACATCTGGACAAACAGCTTCGGCTCCTCGCCTTCCGGCAGGTACTCCGCCTTGGGAATGGACGCAAAAATCAGCAGGGTGATGCAAGCGACTACGGCCACCAGGGCCAGTCGCCGGGTTACCGTCTCCATCAACCAGTTGACGAACCTGAGCAGCGCCTCGCCGAACCGTTGTCCCGCGGCGTACAGGCCGGAACGGGCAGACATTTCAACCCTGTTCGGCGTGAGAAAACGGCTGCACAGGGTCGGCACCACCAGGGTCGCCACCAGCAGCGACATCAGTATGGAGGCGGAGATGGCAACCGCGATATCGGAATACAACTGCCCGGCTTCCTGCTTGATGAAGATGATGGGGAGGAATACGAGCACCGTGGTCAGCGTGGAGGCCAGCAGCGCCGGCCATACCTCGGCCACGCCGTCAATGGCGGCGCGCCGGCGCTGCTTGCCGGAAGCCATGTGCCGGTAAATGTTCTCCAGCACCACGATGCTGTTGTCCAGGGTCATGCCTATGGCGAAGGCAACCCCGGCCAGCGAGATCACGTTGATGGTACGCCCGCTGACCAGCAGGCCGAGAAACGCGGCCAGCGTGCAGATGGGTATGCCGACGGCGCCGATAAGGGTGGCGGAAGGCGTCCTGAGGAACAGGAACAGGACGATGGTAGCCAGCAGTGCGCCGATAACCAGGTTCTTGCGCACATTCACAACGGAATCGGTGACGTACCCCACGTCATCGGCATACAGCACCATGTGCAGGCCGCGCTCCTTGAGCAGGCTGACGTTGAGTTGTTCCACCTTTTTCACCACGTCCTCCTTGACTTCCACCACGTTGGAACCGATCTGCCGGCGCACACCAATGCTGATATTGGGTATTCCGTTACCGTAGGAGTAGTTTTGAATTTCAAAGGTGGACAATTCCGCATAACCCAGGTCGCGCAGGCGGATGAAGGCGCCGTCGCGTTGCGTGATGACCATGTTTTCAATATCTTCCGTGGTGACGAAACGTCCCACGGTGCGCAACAGGTAGCGTCGTTTGCCGCTGTCCAGGTCGCCCCCGGAAACGTCCCGGTTGCGGGCGCGGATGGCGTTGCGCACCTCGGACAGCGTGATCTGCCGCTCGGCCAGCTTGACCGGATCCACGTAAACCTTGATCTGACGCTCCGCGCCGCCATATATACGCACCTCCGACACGCCCGGCACCCGTTCAATCTGCACGCGCACGTGGTCCTCGAGAAAATCGCGCATTTCCACCATGTTTACGTTCTGCGGGTTGCCCGGCAGGGGCCGGGTCAGGAAAAACAGGAACGGAGCATTTGAGACGGTGCTGGTGACCAGGCGCGGCTCATCGACGTTTTCCGGGTAGCCGGGGACCTGGGTCAGGGCGTTATTGACCCGGATCAGGACTTCGTTGACTTCGACGCCGTAGGGAAATTCCAGTTCGATCTGGGCGCGCCCGGTGGTAGCCCGGGAGATCATGCGTTCCAGGCCGGGGATACGCCGCAGGTATTCCTCCTGCTCTATGATGATCTCCTTTTCCACGTCCTGGGGAGTGGCGCCGGGCCATTGGGTAATGACGGTCACAATCCTGACGTCGAGGTCGGGGATCATCTGGATGGGCACGCGGAAGATGGCCAGCAGGCCGAACAGGCAGATGATCAGCACCGCGACGGCGATGATCAGCGGTTTCTCAATGGCAAACCGGAACATACCCTACAGGTTCAGTTCGAGTTCTTCCTTGATCTCAACGAGTTGCCCGGGGCGCAGGATCTCGTTGCCGCGCACTACGACGCGGTCGCCCGCGCGGACGTCTCCGGCTGTTATTTCAATGTTCTCACGGTAGGCGCGGCCGGTGCTCACGGCGACCTGGCTGGCCTTCATCCCTTCCCCGTCGGAGCGTATAACCCAGACCGACTCGCTGCCGTCCGGCTTCCTCACCAGCGCGTCCTGGGACAACAGCAGGGTGTCCGCCTCGCCGGCGTTGCCGAGTTGGAAGACCGCCCGCACCGACATGCCGGGCGCTATCAGGCGGTCGCTGTTGTCCAGGTCTATCCTGACCGGGAAAGTCCTGGCCGTCTCGCTGCTTTCCGGGACTTTCATGGTGACGCCGGCATGGAACTCCCGCTCCGGGTAGGCATCGAAGGTGAGCCTTACCGGGGTGCCCAACTGCACGTCATCAAAATAAAACTGGGGGACGGGCACGTTCACCCGCAGCCGCCCGATCTCCGTCAGTTCGAACAACGGGGTATCTATCTTGACCCATTCGCCCTGTTCCACCATCTTCCGGGTAATGACGCCGTCGAACGGCGCGCTGATGGTATGGCGCCGGACCAGCTCTTCCTGGCGCTCCAGTTCCTTTTTCAGGCGTTCCAGCGCCGCCCCATCCATGGCGACCGTGGCCCGGGCAGCTTCATACCGGGTGAGTGGAATATGCTTCTCCTCGACCAGTTGCGCCGCTTCATCCTGTTGCCTGATCGACTCTTTCAACCTGGCCTGTGCCTCCGTCACCTGCGCGGCGGCGCTGTCCCTGTCGATGACCGCAATATCCCGGTCCAGTTCCAGCAGGGCATCACCCCGATTGACTTCATCTCCCTCATCCACGTACATTTTCGCCACCAGTCCGGCCACTTCAGGGGAAAGCCGGGACTTGCGGCGTGTGGTGACGCTGCCGGTCAGCGGCAGTTCCTCGTACACGGGAGCGACGACAGGCCGCATGACCTTGACCGGTATCGCCCTGTTGTCCTGCGCCCGGGCAAAGCCCGCAGTGAGCAGCAATGCGCACACCAGCAGATATGGGGTCAGGTCGCACATTGCACGCACAGGCAAGGTTTGTGAAAATTTCTGAGTCATTTTTTGTGTGTGCAATGTGCGACCTGACCCCATTTCTCTATTCAAGCGCTTTTGCCTCTTTCATCAACTCCACCAGGTTGCGCAGGGCCTGTCCCCTGTGACTGATGGAATTCTTGACCGCCGGCGGCAACTCCGCCGAAGTACAACCGTGGTCCGGTACATGAAATACCGGATCATACCCGAACCCGTTATTCCCCGCCGGTTTATCGACGATATACCCTTCCCAGACCCCTTGCGCGACCAGGGGTTCGGGGTCATCGGGGCCGCCCACGTAGGCGATCACGCAACGGAACCTCGCTGCAGGCCGCCGGACGCCCGCCAGGGCGATATTGCGCAGCAGCAGCGCCAGGTTCTCGGCGTCCGTAGCGCCTTCACCGGCATAGCGCGCCGAGTAAATCCCCGGCTCGCCGTTCAGTGCGTCCACCTCGATACCGGAATCATCGGCAATGACGGGCCGGCGCGCATGGCGCGCGCCGTGGCGGGCTTTCAGCAACGCGTTTTCGGCAAAACTCGTTCCGGTTTCCGCAACGGCAGGCACCGCGAACTCGGATTGCGGCAGAACACGGATTTGCCGGCCGGAAAACAACTGGGAAAACTCCCGCAGTTTTCCCGGGTTGGCGCTGGCTACCACGATTTCCCTTTTCATTTCATCAGGGGGCGTAGAGATGGAACAATCATTATAGCCTGATCGTCATACCCGTGCTCCCTCCTTCGTCATTCCCGCGCAGGCGGGAAT
>CAYOEQ010000177.1:0-4585 GCA_964402775.1 uncultured Enterobacteriaceae bacterium | reverse complement strand
GCCGACAGTTACGTTACCCGTGTGCTCACGGACCGGAAGGGAGTGAAAGCCACCGGGGTCGAGTACTACGACAAGGCCGGGGAGCGCCATGAGCAACCGGCGGACGCTGTCGTCATCGCCGCGTTCACCGTCGAGAACTCCCGCATCCTGCTGAACTCGGCCACCGACACGCATGCCGGCGGCCTGGGCAATTCCAGCGGTACGCTGGGCCGCTACCTGATGTCCCATCCTGCGGTCAACGTCTTCGGGATGTTCAAGGAAGAGACGCGCTGCTACTACGGTGTGAGCGGCGGGCAGTTATTCAGCCAGGACGGCTTTGAGAAGGAGAAAAGCGGGGAAATATTCGGCAGCAGGCAATGGGAAATCGGCCTGGGCACCAAGCCGAACGACCTGCTGGGCATCGCCATGAGCCGGGCCGACCTGTTCGGGAATGATCTACACGATTTCGTCCGGCGCGGCAGCCGCCACTTCGGCGCCATGGTCGGGGTCTGTGAATGCCTGCCCCATGAGGACAACCGCATCGAGCTTACCGGCAACAAGGACAAATTCGGTATGCGCCTGGCCCGTTCCACCTTCAACCTGGATGACTATGCGCGCAATCTCTGGCGCGAGACGGCTGACCTGGGCGTGAAGATTTTCAAGGCCGCCGGAGCAACCGAAGCCTGGCACAGCCCTCCGGGCGGGCAACATATCATGGGCGGAACCATCATGGGCAGGGACAGGGAAACCTCGGTGACCAACGAATACGCGCAACTGCATGATGTGCCCAATGTCATCATCGGCGGCCCCAGCGTGTTTCCTACCAGTTCCAGCGTCAATTCCACCTTCACGGCCCACGCGTTGGCGCTGCGCTCAGCACGGCATATCGCCGATCACTGGAGCGGGCTGATTGACTGAAATTCCTGCGCTCCCGGTTCGTCATTCCCGCGCAAGCGGGAATCCAGTAGATGAATAAACTCCTTACGATAAGGAATGGTTGCTCACTGGATTCCCGCTTGCGCGGGAATGACGACCGAAGACGCAGGAGCATTATGGACAAAAGGAAGTGAAAATGACGACGGAAGCCGCGGCGGAGGCTTTTTTTTTATTGCGGCTGTTTTATAATCGGCAATTCCAAACGAGACCAGGAAATTAAGGAGACACTCCATGACATTCCAACGTATTATAAATATCGTGCTGCTTGCATCCACCTTGACGGTATTCGGCAAGAGTGCCGTTGCAGCCGAATACGAGATCGATATTCCCGGTATGCATGCAGCCATACAGTTCCGGATCTATCACCTGGGTTACAGCGTACTGACAGGGCGTTTTAACGATTTCAGTGGCTCATTCAACTGGGATAAGGACCAGCCGGAGGCATCGTCTGTCAATGTGACGATCAGCACGGCCAGTATCGATTCGAATCACGCGGAGCGGGACAAGCACTTGCGCGAAGCGGATTTTTTGAATGTGGAAGAATACCCGGAAGCGACGTTCAAAAGCACGAAGTACAACGGCGATGCCGACGGCGGCGTGCTGGAAGGGATGTTGACCTTGCACGGCGTCAGCAAACCTATAGCGATAGACGTGAAATTCATCGGCGAAGGGGATGACCCCTGGGGTGGTTATCGGGCCGGTTTTGAAGGCAACGTGACCCTGCGGCGCTCGGATTTCGGCATGACGTATGATCTTGGTCCCAAATCAGACGAGATGGAACTGGACCTGTATATCGAGGGTTGTCGGGATACCTGCCAGAAATAACGGCGCGACAGGATTCAGATAAACGGGCTGAAGCATGTTATTTACCAATACCCGGCTGCGTTTCGGCCTGTTCACCAGGTTGCTGCACTGGCTGATCGCCATCCTGATTCTCGGCCTGATTTGGCTGGGCTGGTACATGGTGGACCTGACCTACTATAACAAGTGGTACAACGCTTCACTGCATTACCACAAATCACTGGGCATCCTGGCGCTGGCCCTGGCGCTGGTCAAGATCGGCTGGCAGTGGCATACCCCTGCGCCGGGACCCGTGGCCGGCCTGAAAACCTGGGAAAAGACCGGGGCAAAGCTCATGCACTACATTCTCTGGGGAATGATGCTACTCATCCCGGTAACCGGTTACCTTATCTCCACGTCCGCGGGAAAACCCATTCAACTGTTCAACTGGTTTGAACTGCCTGCGATCGTGGACGTGGATGAGCAACTGAGGGAGCTTGCCATCGACGTGCATTACTACCTGGCATACGCCACCCTGTTCCTGGTTGCCGGCCATGCGGGCGCGGCGCTGAAACATCACTTCATCAACGGGGACGAGACGCTCAGACGCATGTTATGGAAGTGAGGATGTGAATCATCAGCCCAGGGACAGGTAGCAGACCCCACAGTGCAACTGATTATGAGAATTAGCAGGGATGGCTGGGTTTGGCCGCAGAACCAGTGTATTTAAAATAAGAGGTTATTGCCGTCAAAAAATGCCGTTTAAGCTTTAAATCAGGCGTCTAATCATCCTTTTATCCTGCATAATCAACAGGTTAGTTTGGTCCGACCCTGGAGTTCGGCGACCCTGGAGTTCAATGGGGTCGGACCTGTATAGCCACATTAAGTCTGGCTGGTGCCGATTTTAAACTACTATGCCCCGCTTGGTTCGTGAATATAATCCGACCGTAACTGAATTAAACGCGGCCTGATCCAGTTGGCTAATTGGTTCTCATTGAGACTGCCTTCAGCAAGCGCCAAAAATACATTTAGCATCTCCTGATCACTCGCTTCAAGGCTCATGCCATTAACCGTAATAAACAATTCGCACAGAACCGCGGCGGTGCGTTTGTTGCCATCGACGAAGGGGTGATTTTTCGCTATCCCATAAGCCAGTGAGGCAGCCAGCGCAGCTATATCAGGGGAAGGATCGCCATAGGCGTAAAGCTGTTGCGGTCTTGCCAGGGCGGATTGTAAAAGTGACGTGTCTCTTATTCCGGCGCTACCGCCGTGTTCGGTAATTTGTCTTGCATGGACGGCAATAACGAGTTCTTCACTGATCCAGACCGGTGCATGCCTCATTTGGCCAACTCACGAAGAAGATTTCGGCGCTTGCGCATAATATCTTCTGCAATCTCCATCTGCCGTTCGAATTCTTCATCGTATGGTGTGAGCTTGATACCATCGGGTAATTCGACCGCGTAAAGTGAGTCCCCTTTGCCGACGCGTAGTTTCGCCAGCAGGTCTTTGGGCAAAACGATACCGGTTGAATTTCCGACTGTGGTGACTTTCAGGCGCATGGATAATCCTCAAGCTTATATTATAACGTTAATTATAACATCGAAAAATATAGAATCAATAGCCTGTCTTCTATTCAAACATCACCAGGTGGTCGATTTCCGGGCGGATGCCTATGTTTCCGCGGATGGCGCGGGACTGCATGCGGACCTGACGAATCCTGTATATCCTGTCCATCCGTGTGAATCATTCAGCCCAGGGACAGGTAGCAGATCAAGGTTATAACGACCGCCAGTATCAGGTTCAGCACGAATCCACCCTTGACCATTTCCCGGATGGTAACGTGGCCGGTGCCGAACACGATGGCATTGGGCACGGTAGCCACCGGCAGCATGAAGGCGCAGGTTGCCGACATTGCGGCGGGGACCATCATCAATTCGGGACTGACGCCGACCGCTATCGCAGTTGCCGCGAAAATGGGCATCAGCAGCGTGGTCGTTGCCGTATTGGAGGTAATCTCGGTCAGGAATGTCACGCCCAGGCAGATGCACAGAATGAGCACGGGCACGGGAAACTTCGCCAGTACGGCAAGTTGTTGTGCGATCAACTCCGCGAGGCCGCTGGATGAAAACGCCTTGGCAACGGTAATACCGCTGGCGAAAAGTATCAGCATACCCCAGGGAATATCTGAAGCCGTCTTCCAGTCAAGCAGGCGGTCGCCCTTGCCGGAAGGCAGCAAAAACATGGCAACCACGGCAGCCAGCGCCACGGTGGCATCGCCCACCCCCGGTGTTCCCAACAGGCCCGACCAGCCTCCGAACGGTTCGGAGCGCGTGATCCACAACACCACGGTGATGCCGAACACAATAAGCACCCGTATTTCGTTCACCCGCCACGGGTCGGCTGCCGGCAGGTCCAGGGTCTCTTTCCATGTGACGTTACGGGTCAGCCACAATGCCATCAGGGGCAGGCCGCATACGACGACCGGCAGGCCGATCTTCATCCAGTCCAGGAACGTGTATTCAAGGCCGGTGAATTCGGTATAGATGCCTGCGAAAATGATATTGGGCGGCGTCCCGATCAGGGTTGCCACACCGCCCAGGGATGCCGAGTGGGCCAGCCCGAGCACGACGGCAATCGACAGGGCCTTGTCCTCCACCTGTTTCAGCACCGCCAGGGCAATCGGGATCAAAATCAGGGTTGTGGCCGTATTGCTGATCCACATGGACAACGTGGCCGCGGTCAGCATGAACGCAAACACGATGCGTTTACCGCTGCCGCCGACCGTATGCAGGATCGCCAGGGCAAAACGCCGGTGTACGCCGGATCTTTCCAGGGATTTCGCCAGCATGAAACCGCCCATCAACAACAGGATCACCGGGCTGCCCAGGCC
>CAYOEQ010000176.1:0-4622 GCA_964402775.1 uncultured Enterobacteriaceae bacterium | reverse complement strand
CGACGATCTCTCCCAGCAGGTAGCCTTCATTGAAGTTTTTACTGCCGACGGTAATGCGGTCCTGCCCCTGAACAGGCATAACGCAGGCCAGGCACAGGAGCAGGAAGGCGGCGATGCGGCGCGGGTCAGTCATCGGCGCCGATCCTGTTTGCCGACAGGCGTCGCACGTAGTCATCGGCCGGGCTTGTCCTGATGTCCTGGAAGCTGCCCTGCTGGATGATTCGGCCCTCTTTGAGTATCACCAGGTATTCAGCGAGCCTGGCCGCCTCGTTCAGGTCATGGGTGACCAGCAGGACAGACCGGTCGCCGGCACCCTTGAGTTGCAGCATTTCTTCGTAGATGGACGCGCGGGTGATGGAATCCAGCGCCGAGAACGGTTCGTCCAGCAACAGCAGCGGCGGGTCCAGCATCATCGCACGGCACAGTCCCACCCGTTGCGCCTGTCCTCCCGACAGGCTGTGCGGGTAGCGGGCGGATAATTCATCTTCCAGTCCGAAAAATCCGAGCAGGCCGTTATAGCGCTCCGCAATCCTCCCTGCAGGCCATCCGTCCAGCCTGGCGACAAGGGTTATGTTTTCCCGGACCGTGAGATGGGGAAACAGCCCCGCGCCCTGCACGGCATACCCCATGGCGCGGCGGATGCCGGGCAGGCGGGTGTAATCAAGTGGTCTGCCATGTATCCGGATGCTGCCGGAATCCGGCCGGATCAGACCATTGATGAGTTGCAGCAGCGTGGACTTGCCGCTGCCGCTCTCACCGACAATCGCCGTCGTCCTGTTCACCGGCAGCGCCAGGGACAGGCCGCGGATTACCGGTTTGTCGTTGTAGGACTTGACGATATCCTCAAACTCGACTGAATGATCAGACAAACTGACAAAATCCTCAATATTGCAAAGGCAGTCAGTATAACTAACGGAACAGAGTTTTTTTACGTCCGTTGACAGTTATTATTGCTTAAATTATTTTCCATTGTTATAATTAATACAATGAATGTCAAATACAATGTAAATGAGACAGGTTAATGATTGCTTCTACTTTAACAGACAAGTGGCAGACTACTATTCCGGCAGAAGTTCGCAGAGAGTTACATCTCAAACCGCGCCAACGGCTTATCTATGAACTGGTTGATGGGGCAGTCCTGGTCAGGCCGCAGCCGGAAACTCTCAACGACCTGTATGGCTTTCTTGCCGACGACCAGGCGCCGTTAGCCAAGTCAAAGGAGCGGGAGTTAACGCGCAAGGCAAGAGCAGACAGGTATAGATGATCAAGTATTTCCTGGATACGAACGTCCTGATTCGTTTCTTGCGCGGCGACCATCCGACGCATTCACCGGCTACCCGGGAGCTGTTTGCCGACGCCTGTGATGGCAAATGTGTATTGTTACTGACCGAGGTAGCCGTTGCTGAGGCGGTATGGGTTCTGCAGTCTGTATATAACACGGAACGAGCGCAGATTGCAGAGGGGCTGCGCAAAGTGATCCTGAGCGCCGGCATTCGTTGTGCCAGGCGCGATGAGATGCTGGATGCCTTGGGTCGTTTCGCGGCAATGAAATGCGATTTCCTGGATTGTTATCTGGCAGCCCTGGCCGCGGCAACCGGTGATTTCGTCGCTACCTTCGACAAGGATTTTGACCGGTTTACCGATGTGAAACGATGGCGGTCACCTGATATGGCTTGAAGTGACACTTGCTTATCGTAAACGGTGACTTTGCTGCCGGCGTGTCGGCCTTGATGGCGCCGGCAGGGGATATGTGGTCGGTAGTGATGCTGTCGCCCAGTTTGACCAGCGCCCTGGCGCCCCGGATCGGTTCAATCCCGCCCGGAGTTGTGCTCATGTACAGGGGTCAGACCAGTATAAAAAGTATAACTGTTTGATTTTGTTCGATAATCCGTCTGCACGTGACCTTTTTCCAGCGTTAGAACGGGTGTTTTTTTACCAAAAAAGACATTGTAAGAAATGTCGCTTGTCTTAGCATGATGTTTTTCACCCTGAAAAACCTGTTCTAATCCTTAAAACTGTGCGATATTGAGAATTTTACTCTTTATAATCAAACAGTTATATTGAGCGATATTGGTCCGACCCCCTTGATGAAAAAATAGTTGATGGTCTCAAAGCGGATGTAATGCAACGCTTACCGGTGACAAGAACATAAATATGGCTATAATCAAAGAAAGCGCCGGCGCGGCAAATCCTTTTGATGGTATAAATCCAGGTGGCGATAATGGACCTGCATTGGCCGATCTTGACGATGACGGTGACCCCGACCTCTTCGTTTGGAATCGGTCTGGCAACATTGACTATTTCGAGAATACCGGGACAGCAAGCGCCCCGGTTTTTACGGAGCGTACCGATGCGGCGAATCCCCTGGAAGGTCGCGCAGGCAACGACACCATTCATGGTCTCGCGGGTGACGATACACTCAATGGTAACGATGGTGACGGCCATCTCGATTCAGGAAAAAATCCTGCAGGCAATCGCCAGGACAGGAAGCGCCTGTTTACCCGATGATGTCGAAGGCGACGTGGCGGTGGCCGCGCCGGATGCGGTAGGTAGTGAAATCGCTGTGGTCAAGGGTAAAGATTTTTTGCAGCGAGTGCGTTTCCGCAGCCGTAACCAGCGAAGCATCTGCGAAATCCATCGGTGCATCAGCGTATTGCACCATCAGTTCAAGTGCCCGCACCAGCGCGTCCTCGTCAAAAAAGATCACCTTCAGGCCCCCTTTGGCGATGAAATCCATCAGGGCAGCGGCATTGTCCCCGGCCGGCCCCAACAGGTGGAATACCTCGGTGAGGACCGGCAGGGTTGTGGCAATCGACTCGTTAATGTCCTTGAAAATGTCGACACAACCCCGATGCGCGCCGTCGCTACGGTTGAACAGCGCCACCAATGGTCCGGTATCGGCGAGAATCATTGACCGTGTTTTTGCCTGATTATCTCGGCAACCGCTGATTTGGCTTCGACAGCAGGGGGCACACTTTCATCACCCGGCCCCAGGTCGAGTTCGCGGTAAATATCGTAGGGTTTTGTTGTGGCGGCCGTCTCTTGTGCCTTTGCAAAAAAATTCAGCCCCTGTTTCAAAACATCGGAGATGGACAGGCCCGTCTGCTTTTGCAGGGTCGTCAACGTTGCTTCCGCATCGTCGTCAAGTCGTACAGTCCTCATACTCATGGTGTTGCCCCGTACTGGTGTATTACGGATCGTATTACATCGCAACACAAGGTGTCAACCCGAGTTATGTGCTTCAGGCGTCAATTCAATTCCATCTGCCAACACTGACCGGGAGACCCGGCCGCAGCGCTTCGTGATCATCCTCAGCATCTGCAGGTGAAGCGGGTGCTGTCCGTGGGCCGTCGCGAAGTCCTCAACAACCTGCTCCGCCATGTCCGGCAGGCGCCGGGTGAGGTCCGCCAACCGTTCCAGCAGCCGGGCCGGCTGCAAGCCGAGATCAACTTGGACCATCAGTGCGGTAGAAATCGGGATTGCGCTGTTTGTCAGGGTTATCAAACTCATCCTGCTAGTACACGAAAGAGGTCACTTCCGGTTCTTCCTCGATAAATTTATCAGCCGGGTTGAACGACAGTCTGGGTTTGCCGCCCCAATCCGTCGATGCCCAGGCTCATGGCATCGCCGGCATTGAGATAGACCGGCGGCTTCTGTCCCAGTCCGACACCCGGGGGCGTGCCGGTGGAAATCACATCCCCCGGTTGCAGGCTCATGAACCGGCTTACGTAACTGACGATAAAGGCCGGACTGAAGATCATGGTGCGGGTGTTGCCGTCCTGGTACCGCTTGCCGTTGACTTCCAGCCATAAACCCAGGTCGAGCACGTTTTCTACTTCATCCCGCGTCACCAGCCACGGGCCGACGGGACCGAAGGTATCGCAACCCTTGCCCTTGTCCCATTGGCTGCCGTAGTCGAATTGAAACGCGCGTTCGGAGACATCGTTAATCACACAATAACCGGCGATATGGCCCATTGCCCTGTCTTCCGGTACGTACGCGCTGTGGCTGCCGATGACCAGGCCCAGTTCCACTTCCCAGTCCAGTCTGGTGCTGTTGCGGGGTTTGATGACGTCATCGTCAGGCCCGCAGATGGCGCTGGTTGCCTTGGTGAAGATTTCCGGAAACTCCGGTATTTCCATCCCGGACTCCCTGGCATGGTCGGCATAGTTCAGGCCGATGCAGAGAAACTTGCCGACCTTGCCGACGCAGGGCCCGTAACGCGCGCCGGCCCGGACCTGAGGCAGCCGGTGGCGGTCGATTTGACGCAGCCGGTCCAGTCCGTCCGGCGATAATACGCTGCCATCGATGTCGGCCACGTGTCCCGACAGGTCTCTTATGTTCCCTTCATCATCCAGTATGCCGGGTTTTTCCTGCCCCGGCTCACCATAACGCAACAATTTCATTTTTGTTTTCTCCTTATTCGCCAGGGACAGACTTGAAGTCTGTCCCCGACAGGCACGCAGTCATATCGACCAGCCGCCGTCCACCGGGATCACCGCGCCGGTGGTATAAGACGATTCGTCCGCGGCCAGGTGCAGCGCCAGGTTGGCTATCTCATCTGCCGAACCGAGCCGCCCCATGGGCTGGCGATTTTCAAAATCCTTGCGCGCCTGCACCGG
>CAYOEQ010000175.1:0-4658 GCA_964402775.1 uncultured Enterobacteriaceae bacterium | reverse complement strand
TTCCCGCGCAAGCGGGAATCCAGTGAAGTACTTGTCCCGAAGGGACACTTTATTGGGACTAACCCCCGGATTCCAGACGTTCGCGTATCCCGGTCTCCAGCTCCTCTGCCATGCTGATTTCCTGTGCCGACAACTCCTCCAGCAGGGTATCGCGCCGATGGATATCCATCTGGTTGCCGTCCTCCGCCAGCAGGTTATACCAGGCCAGGGCCAGTGGCTTGTTCCGGGGAACGTCTCCCAGGCCGTTGAGATAGATCAGCGCCAGGCTGCGCTGGGCCGCGGTATGGCCTTGTCCGGCAGATTTCTCGTACCACTCGACTGCCCTGGCGGGATCCTTTTCTGTCCCGTCTCCGTTTACGTAGGCGGCAGCCAGCCGGTACTGGGCCGGGGCATACCCCTCCTCGGCCGACCTGGTGAAATGCTCGAATGCTTTTGCATAATCCTGTTCAAGGGTGTTACCCAGGGCATAGGCCATTCCCAGTTCATAATTGGATACGGCGCCTGAATTCGCCAGCGGAGCAGGGCGTCCCACATCGTTTTGCGCTGCCGGGACCACGCTTTCGTTACCCGTTCCTGCCGGTTCCGTTGTCCCGCCAACCGTTTGGTCTTTTTCCTTATCCTTGCCGAACAAGCGGCCGAAAAATCCTTTTTTTTCGGTCTTTGTTGGAGGTGGAGTCGGCGTCTGCGAAATAAGCGGCGGCTGTGCAGGGGTTTGAGCCGCCGGCTCCGGCTTTTTGTCCTTGCCGAACCAGCGTTTGAAGAAACCGCGTTTCTCCGTCTTGCCCCCGGCGGTAGACCGTTTCTCAATCTTGAGTGGAGGCAGGGATGCGGCCTCGCGCTCCAGTTCTTCCCTGGTCTTTGCAGTACTGATACGCCTGAGACTGGCCAGGTTGTCACCCGCATCCTTATGGCCCTGCTGCGCCGCTTTTTCATACCAGTGGATTGCCTCGGTATCGCTTTGCGGCACTCCTTCTCCCATCATGTACATGTTGCCGAGCCGGTACTGGGCCTCGGCATATCCCAGTTCCGCGGCGCTGGCATACCAGCGCGCAGCCCTCGCAACATCAGGGTCCACTCCTGAACCGCGGTGATAAAGCACGCCTATTTCGTACTGGGCCAGGGCATTGTCTTGCCCGGCAAGAGAATAAAACAGGTCGTAAGCAATATCGTACTCCTGGTTCCGCAGTGCCTGGTAAGCGGCATCCATGGTCTCTGAACCGGCATCGGCGGCCTGATTTTCACCGTCTTCGGCGCCGGCGGCGCTGCCACCCGTAAAGGTCAGGATGATGGTAAAAACAGCAGGAAGGAAAAACCGAATCACGGATCACATACGGACGCTATGTTAAGATAGCGCCCATTGTACCCAAAAAACCCGGCACAGAGAACACTTGCTGCATCCATGAAGCCAGAAACACTTTATGACAAGTTATGGAATGAGCACGTAGTCGCGGACTACGGCGACGGCGCCTGCCTGCTTTACATAGATCGCCATCTTGTGCATGAGGTCACTTCGCCCCAGGCATTTGAAGGGCTGAAACTGGCCGGGCGCGAACCCTGGCGCCGCACGGCCAGCCTTGCCGTGCCTGATCACAACGTACCCACGCG
Organism: uncultured Enterobacteriaceae bacterium; assembly: GCA_964402775.1. Taxonomy (GTDB): domain Bacteria; phylum Pseudomonadota; class Gammaproteobacteria; order Eutrophobiales; family Eutrophobiaceae; genus JAAXHV01. The sequence goes on along the minus strand of CAYOEQ010000175.1, from coordinate 3,053 downwards.
CAACAGGGAGTCCATTGACGATCCCGTGTCAAAGAAGCAACTGGATGCCCTGGAGAGAAACGTCAGGGAATGGCGCATTCCCTATATTGAACTCTCTGATGAACGTCAGGGCATAGTACATGTCATCGGCCCTGAACAGGGTGTATGCCTGCCCGGGATGACAATCGTGTGTGGCGATTCCCATACTACAACCAATGGCGCGCTGGCAGCCCTCGCCATGGGCATAGGCACTTCCGAGGTGGAGCATGTCCTGGCTACCCAGACCCTGGTTGCAAAAAAATCGAAGAACATGCGCATCAATGTGAGCAACAGTTTGACGCCGGGCATCACGGCCAAAGACCTGGTACTGCATATCATCGGTAGAATCGGGACAGCCGGCGGCGCCGGCTCTGTTATCGAATTCACAGGCGCCGGCGTTACCGCCTTATCCATGGAAGGACGCATGACCTTGTGCAATATGGCCATTGAAGCCGGCGCCCGCTCCGGTCTGGTTGCCGTGGACGATAAGACCATTGATTACGTCAAGGGGCGTCCGTTTGCGCCGAACGGAGATACCTGGAACCAGGCCGTGACATACTGGAAAGGCCTGCGCAGCGACCCGGATGCCATGTTTGATCAAACTGTGGAAATTGATGCCGGCCAGGTGCAGCCATGTGTAACCTGGGGCACTTCCCCGGAGATGGTGGTATCCGTGCACGATGATGTTCCCGACCCTGCCGACGAACCGGACCCGGTAAAGAGGGAAGGCATGGCGAATGCGCTGTCTTACATGGACCTGGCGCCCGGTACGCCGATCAGTTCCATCAGGCCGGATAAAATTTTTATCGGTTCATGCACCAATTCACGTATCGAGGATCTGCGGGAGGCCGCCCGGGTGGTTGCCGGCAAACAACTCGCGGAAAATATCAGGCAAGCCATGGTCGTGCCGGGCTCGGGACTGGTAAAACGCCAGGCGGAAACGGAAGGACTGGACAGGATATTCTCGGACGCCGGATTTGAATGGCGCGAACCGGGTTGCTCCATGTGCCTGGGCATGAACGAAGACAGGTTGGGCGCAGGGGAACGTTGCGCATCCACATCAAATCGCAATTTCGAGGGACGCCAGGGCGCCGGCAGCCGCACACACCTGGTCAGCCCGGCCATGGCGGCGGCCGCGGGCATAGCCGGCCACTTTACTGACGCGCGTGAATATATATCCGCAGATGACGCAGATTAACGCAGATTATTGTTGTCAGTTCTATGATTTCTCGCCCAAATAGATTATCTTGCCACCTGCTTGATACCGGAAAAACAAACTGATGCGGATAATCTGATCATGCATGCTTTCACCGCCATTGACGGCCTGGTTGCGCCGCTGGACAGGTCCAATGTCGATACCGACGCCATCATTCCCAAGCAGTTCCTGAAATCCATCCGCCGTAGCGGTTTCGGCCCCAACCTGTTCGATGCCTGGCGCTATCTTGATGCAGGGGAACCGGAACAGGATTGCAGCCGGCGCCCGTTGAATGAAGACTTCGTGCTGAACCGGCCCCGTTACCGGGGAGCGCAAATACTTCTGTCCCGGGAAAATTTCGGCTGCGGTTCATCCAGGGAACATGCCGTCTGGGCCTTGTACGAATACGGGTTCCGTTGTGTGATTGCGCCAAGTTTCGGCGACATATTTTTTTCCAATGCCGGCAAGAACGGCTTGCTGACCATCGTTCTCCCGGTACAACTGGTTGAGCAGTTGTTCAGGGAAGTCGAAGCAACTGAAGGGTATCGTCTGAAAGTCGAATTACAGCCACAGACAATTACAACACCATCCGGCAAGGTATTAAGTTTCGATGTCGAGACTGCGCTCAAGGAGAGGCTGCTGCAGGGTCTGGATGATATCGGGATGACCCTAGAACACAGCGATTTAATTCGGGAATATGAACGGCAAAAGGCGGCAGAGAAGCCCTGGCTGTTTCCGGACCCGGACTGAGGAGATTTACCATGAAAGAAGCAGTGATCGCCGCCGCCGCGCGCACACCCATCGGCAAAGCCTGGCGCGGCGCGTTCAATAACACCAAGGCGCCGACCCTGGGCGGCCATGTTATCCGTGAGGCCGTGCGGCGCGCAGGCCTGGAAGCAGAGGAAATCGAGGACGTCGTCATGGGTTGCGCCATGCAAATGGGCACGACAGGCTGGAATATCGGCAGGACCAGCGCCTTCGCGGCAGGGTTGCCTGCCTCGACAAGCGCCATGTCTCTTGATCGGCAATGCTCCTCGGGCATGATCGCTATCGCCAACGCGGCAAAGCAGGTGATCCTGGATCATACTCCCGTAGTCGTAGCCGCAGGGCTGGATTCCATCAGCCTGGTACAGAACGACGCCTTCGAACTGGTGAGCAAGAGTACCGACGAAGGCGTAACACGGCACAGCGCGCATGCCTATATGCCCATGTTGCAGACTGCGGAAACGGTGGCCCGGCGCTACCGGATCAGCCGGGAAACCCAGGATGAGTTCGCACTGCAAAGCCAGCAACGCACTGCGTCTGCCCAGCAGTCCGGTAAATTTGACGAAGAACTGGCTCCCCTGGCAACAACCAAGGCCGTACTCAACAAGGAAACCGGAAAAGTAAGCTACCATGAGGTTGTCCTGGAACAGGATGAAGGCAATCGTCCGGATACAACTCCGGAAGGTTTGCAGGGGCTGGCCCCGGTCATTGAAGGGGGCTGCATTACCGCCGGGAATGCCAGCCAACTGTCGGACGGAGCCTCTGCCTGTGTGGTGATGGACGCCCGCCTGGCCGAACAGAGAAACCTGGAGCCGTTGGGGATATATCGCGGCATTGCGGTTGCCGGCCTGGAGCCTGATGAAATGGGCATCGGTCCGGTCTATGCGGTGCCGAAGTTGCTGAAACAGAACGGACTGACCATGGATGATATCGATCTCTGGGAATTGAACGAGGCATTTGCGGTGCAGGTGGTTTATTGCCGCGACAAGCTTGGCATTCCCAATGAAACGCTTAATGTGAACGGCGGCGCCATTTCCATCGGCCACCCTTACGGCATGTCCGGCAACCGCATGGT
>CAYOEQ010000174.1:0-4664 GCA_964402775.1 uncultured Enterobacteriaceae bacterium | reverse complement strand
CAATGCCCTTGTTATTCACACCGGCAGAGCCGGTGGTTTCAGGCATTAAATGACAACGAGGGGACGCCGGTATGTCAAACCTGGAGACATCCAATCTGGGCAACAAAGTCACTTTCCCGATCCAGGCAACGCAGGTCCAGGAAATACGCACCTTTATTGATCCGGCCGATGACCGGCACAGGCAGCCGGCGCATGCACCCGGCCAGTAGCCTGATTGCTTCATCCGACCCATCCACCGCGCTGATCCGCAAACCATAACTGGCCAGCGTATCGACCGGCAAGGCGCCGCTTCCAACCTGGCTGTGACATTCGATAACGGTGACTTCATAACGGGGCGTAAGCACCTCCGCAATTACGGGAGCCAGCCGCTCGGCCTGAATGCGGATATCATCCGGCGACCGGGTCAGGGCCGCGAGAGTCGGTAGTTCCTGTGCCAGTTGCACAGGATTCTGATAGAGTCTCAGTACTTCCGACAGGGCTGCCAGGGTCATCTTGTCTACCCGTAATGCGCGTTTCAGCGGGTTGTTCTTCATCCTGGTTATCAATTCCCGTTTGCCGGCGATTATGCCGCACTGGGGGCCGCCAAGCAGCTTGTCTCCACTGAAACTGACCACGTCCGCGCCGTACTTCAACGTCTGCGCCACGGTGGGTTCATCGGGCAGGTTGAAGGCGGGAAAGTCAATCAGGTTACCGCTGCCCAGGTCGATAAACAAGGGCAAGCCGTGCTGATGGGCCAGTTCCGCCAGGTCCGTTTCGGCAACGCTATGGATAAACCCCCGGATCTCGTAATTACTGGCATGGACCTTCAACAACAATGCGGTCCTATCATTGATGGCATTACTGTAATCCTTCAGGTGTGTCCGGTTGGTCGTGCCGACCTCGACCAGGGTACACCCCGAACTCTGCATGATTTCGGGGATGCGGAAGGAGCCGCCAATCTCGACCAGTTCGCCGCGGGAGACCGGGACCTCCAGTCCCCTTGCCAGGGTATTCAACACCAGCAGCACTGCGGCGGCATTATTGTTCACCACCGTTGCCGCTTCTACCCCGCACAGTTTACAGATCAGGTTTTCCACATGGTCATCACGATCGCCGCGTTTTCCGGTATCCAGATTATATTCAAGGTTCACCGGTGTCCCTGCTACGGCCCGCACCCTGTCCAGAGCCGGGCGCGGGAGCGATGCGCGACCCAGGTTGGTATGCAGGACGGTGCCTGTCAGGTTGAATACGCTGACCAAACTGCTCCCGGACTCCTGTTCCAGCCTGGTCGTCACCATGGAGACGACCTGCTTCAATAGTGCGGACTTGTCAGCAGCAGCGAACTCTTCCTTGTTTGCGCGAACCTGTTCAAGCGTATTGCGAATGGCCGCAGCCGTCCGCTCATGTCCCCAGCGCTCGGCAAGCTGAGGCGACTCGCGCAGGACGCGATCCACCGACGGCAGACTCCTCAGGTGCTGTTTGTTGCTGTCCATTCCTGATACAGAGACGTCAACTGGGGACGGACCCCCGCTGACAACATGCGGGGGCATGCTTAAGTCCGTCTCCGACATGTGTAAGCGCGCAGGTCCTGAAGCCCGCCAGCACATCGCGCCGATCCGGGGTAAAAAAATTACGGTAGCGGCCGGTTATCATACGGCTTCGGGTCGCCCAGGTTCCGCCTTTCAATACCCTGGTATTGTAAAACAGCGGTTCCGAATATTCCCTGTAGGCATCCGGGGAGAACCCGGGAAACGGGGCAAACGTACTTGATGTCCATTCCCATACGTTACCGATCATCTGCCGGCAACCGAACGCGCTGTCTCCTTCCGGCAGGGCGGCCACGTCGATACAGCCCAGCGCACGGCCGTCAAGATTCGCCTGCCGCCTGTCCGGTGATTGTTCCCCCCACGGGTAGGTGCGCTTATTCAAGGCAAGCCTGCCGTTGTCCTGTGCAGGTTCGCCCAGGGCAGCGGCTTCCCACTCCGTTTCCGTCGGCAAGCGCCTGCCTGCCCAACGGCAATACGCTTCGGCTTCATACCAGTTCACATGAATGACAGGTTGATGAAGCGGCATATCCACAGTCACATTAAACCGCCTCAGGCGCCATTCCCCCCGGTTGCCGGCAATCCAGTACACAGGATGGCCGGCATTTGCCTGCTCGCGCCAGGACCAGCCTTCATCACTCCAGAACTCCCGGTATCGATACCCCCCCGCTTCGACGAAATCCATGAACCCGGCATTGGTGACCGGCGCTTTTGAAATGTAAAACGGTTCTACAGCTACTTCGTGAGCCCATTTTTCGTTGTCGAACACAAACGGTGTATCTTCAGTTGAACCTGGAAAAAATACCCCTCCCGGTATAGCCACATCCCCCGGCCAGGCTCCCGCATCCGCATCTTCCGGCATTTCCGCATTGGCAAACGCGGGCTTCGGATAAGCCAATGTCTGGCGCGACCAGCAATAGGCCTCGGTATGCATGTCTTCATGGTAGGTGGAAAATCGATAAATGTAACTTTGCGCCGGGTCGGCGCTGCCGTCCGGCAACAACGACAGGCAGTCGTCCAGGACGTTCCCGATATAATCCAGCGTGTCCTGCATACTCAACAGCGGCAGGTCCCAGCGCTGCTCATGGTGGATGGCAATGGAATCATAGATGGCGTCACCGTTTGCCAGCAGCGGCGGCCGGCCGTACAGGTCGCGCAGGATGAACTTTTCATGAAACCAGGCCACGTGCCCGATTTCCCAGCGTAACGGATTGACGATAGGCAACTTCGGCCCCATCAGTTGCTCCTCATCCAGGCCGGCGACCAGTTCCAGGGTCCTGTTATGGGCGTCCGTCATGATTTCCTTCAAAAAATTGCTGCTGAGCTGTTGCATCACGATTAACGACAGGGGACAGATTTAAGGAACCTCTGACTAAGTCAGAGGTTCCTACAGTACAGGGATGTGCCGTCAAAATCAATGACTGTAGGTCATTGATTTTGTGAGCAAAACAAAAATCACATTTTTTGTTTTGCGTGCTCTGATCAAGTCCCGGACGGACTTGATCAGAGCTTCTTTAAACCTGCCCCCGATCCTGTTGTAAAGTATAGGGTATGAATATTATCCTGATTACTCCCGCAAAAAAACAATCGAAAACGGGAAATCGCGTCACTGCGACCCGCTGGGAGCGGCTGTTGCGGGGACTCGGCCACAGGGTAACGGTGCAATCCGACTGGGACGGGACGCCCGGCGATATGATGGTGGCGATACACGCGTGGCGCAGCGCCTCATCGATAGCACGATACCGCCAACAGTTCCCCGGGCTCCCCCTGGTGGTTGCCCTGAGCGGCACGGATATCTACCGCTTCCGGCACAGCCACCCGGAGGAGACCCTGCGCTCCATGGAGATGGCCGACGCGCTGGTATGTCTGCATGACCTGGTGTACCGGGCGATCCCGGAAGCTCACAGGAAAAAGCTGCACGTGATTCATCAATCGGCAGCGCCGCTGACACGCGCCCGCCGCCCGTCGGTACGCACTTTCGATGTCTGTGTTGTCGGTCATTTGCGTGATGAGAAAGACCCGTTCAGGACCGCTTACGCTGCCCGAAGCCTGCCGCGACAGTCCCGCTTGCGTATCATCCATCTGGGCAAGGCCCATAACGACGAATGGGCCGCACAGGCGCACGCCGAGATGGAACTGAATCCCCGTTATCTCTGGCGCGGCGAGGTCGGCGCATGGCAGGTCAGGGAGCAGTTCCTGAAGGCGCATGCGCTGGTGCACAGTTCAATCATGGAAGGCGGCGCCAATGTTGTCTCTGAGGCCGTGGTGGCGAATGTTCCCGTCATTGCCTCCGATATCGATGGCAACGTGGGCCTGCTGGGCGAGGATTATCCCGGCTATTATCCGGTTGGAAACACCGGGGCTTTATGCACCCTGTTACAGCGAGCGGAAACCGACCGGGACTTCCTGCGACGCCTGCTCAAGCATGGAAATGAACGCAAACATCTGTTCGCCCCGGAACGGGAGACCAGGTGTTGGCAGGCATTGCTCAATAGCCTTTAGTCCCTTACGAGTAAATCCTTGCGCCAAATAGTAAAGAATCTCCTCCGTCATTCCGGCGCAGGCCGGAATCCAGTAGATAAAACAATTCCTTATAATGAATGTCTGTCCACTGGATTCCGGGTCAAGCCCGGAATGACGAGTGGGGGCATCCCAGCTTGGTTCTAAGGCTATAGGGTCGGACCAGTCAGAGCAGCAATCTAACTGGTTCCGGGCGGTCGCTCTCAGGCAATACCCTTCCGATAATTGCCGTGCAGGTATAACCCAGGTTACGCAGTTCTGCAGCACAGGCATCGGCCTGCTCTCCCGGGACGCCGGCAAGCAGTCCGCCGGAGGTCTGCGGGTCGAATATCAACGGGTAGCGCAGATCCTTCGAGACGTTTTCCACATCGCGTATGGCCCGGCGCAAACGCAGGTTCTGGGGCTGTAATGAACTGAATATACCGGCTGCCACCGTCTCTTCTGCACCGGGCAACAGTGGGATGGCGCCAAGGTCCACCTCAACGTCGACACGAGAAGGTTTGATCATTTCCACCAGGTGTCCCAGCAGGCCAAAGCCGGTTACATCCGTGCAGGCAGTTGCCCCGTGCCTGAACAGACACCTGGCGGCCTCAAGGTTCGATTGCACCATGCTTTCCAGCG
>CAYOEQ010000173.1:0-4674 GCA_964402775.1 uncultured Enterobacteriaceae bacterium | reverse complement strand
CGTATACATCTCTCCTTTACTCCACCATTCACCGTCAATCTTCTCCCACAGGAACAGCATCTTGAACGTAAAGGCTTCGGCGCCCTCTTCCGCGGGGACAACATGAAAATTGACCCAGTCCCAGCCGGCATTGCCGTTTACATGGGTATGGAAAGACTCGACCCGGACAGTTGCTCCGATAACCTCTTCATAGACGTGGCGTAATTCCTCGATACCGAAATGGGTGGTGCCGTCCGGACCGCTGGATATCGCATCGCTAGTATAGAACTGTTCCAGGATCGGTTCAGGGTCGTTAGCGGCAAAGGCCTGTTCCTTCAAATCGTACTTGGCGCGGATTGCCTGTTTGAACTCATCCAGTTCATTTGTAGCGTCATCCATGGCGCACGACGATATCCCGCACATGGCCAGGACACCTAAAACGGTTAACGTTATATTTCGTATCCTCTTACGCATGATTTATTCCTCAATCTGTTGCTTTAACAATATTATCCACCAAGAGGCACCGAAAGCTCAATACCTGTATTCAAACCCTGCCCCCAGCTTGAAATCAGAATCATAACCGCCGGTTACAACGGTTCTCTTATTGATTTCATAATTCAATAGAACCCCGTACTCATCATCGGTATTCCAGTTCCAGTGAAGCCGGGTCCGCTTCGTCACTTGCAGTTCGCTTTCCAGTTCCAGGCGGAAATGACCGCTGGTGTCGATGCGCAAGTCCGAGTCGATCAACAACGGCAACACGTAGCTCACACCGGCTATCCCCCTGTTCTCAGCGCTCTCCTCGCGTTCAAAGCCTGCGCCGGCATACAGGGCCAGGAACCGGGTTATCTGTCTGTGGTAGGTAAGGTCGATATCGTATTCGTCCCCGTAGTCATAATCATATTCCATCTCGAAACCGTTATACCTGTTGTACGCCCATAGTCGTCCGGCCATCATCTGCGACTGGAATGCCACGTCTGCAAAACGATACCAGGGGTCATCGTTTTCTACGTGGTATCGAAAGAACTTCGAATTGAAGTAATCATCTTCCCCGGCAGGTATGTAACTCACCACACGCGCCATGCCGCTTTTCATGTGGTAGAGATTGTGGCAGTGGAAGAACCAGTCTTTTTCCTCGTTGGCGGCAAATTCTATGGTCACCGTATCCAGTGGCGGAACGTTGACGGTGTGTTTCAACGGCGCATATTCATCCTGGCCGTTCAGCACCCGGAAGAAATGACCGTGCAAGTGGATGGGATGGTGCATCATCGTCTCGTTGATTAAATTGAACCGCACCACTTCACCTTTATTGATCCTGATCTTGTCGACCTCGGTCAGTGTCCTGTTGTCAAACGACCAGGTGTAGCGTTCCATGCTTCCGGTCAGGGTCAGGTCAATTTCCCTGGTTTCCCGGCCCGCATCAAAAGAAGTCCGCTTTTTCGACTTCAGACCGGCATACTCACTCGTATGGTGCATGTGACCATGCCGGTCCGCGTGGATTGTCCTGCCGCGCCTGCGGCTGTGGCTGCCATGACTGACCAGGTAAAGGTTGGGCTTGATCGCGGGCAGCACGGGAACCGTCTCACCGGCGCCCAGGTACCAGGAGGCATACCCCGATACGTCTTCCGCCGTGGCCCGCAGTTCGTAGCGTTTTTCGTCGCGGATATGGACCAGCACATCGTATGTCTCCGCCGTCGCCAGGCGCAACCGCTCGACGGTTTTCTCCACTACGGGTACGCCGTCCGCCTCGATCAGGAGCATGTCGCCGCCACTGAACTCGACGTGGAAATAACTGGAGGCAGACGCGTTGATTATCCTGAGCCTGATCGTTTCTCCCTGTTTGATCTCCGTATTATGCAGACTTTGTTCCCCGTTGATCAGGAACGCATCATAGCCGACGTCGGACAGGTCCATGGGGCCCATGCGTATGAGAGCACCGTCGATCCTGTTTTTAATCGCCTGTTTTCCATTTTTCAAAACACCTTGCCAGGACTGGACGGTATCCTTTTTCAGCGAATAATAATCATCTTCGCGTTTGAGGTTCCTCAACACGGTACCCGGGTGTTCATCGGTCCAGTCCGACAAGACCAAAACCAGTTCTCTGTCATACCGGTATGTCTCATCCGGGTCGCGGAACACCAGCGCGCCGTAGAGCCCGCGCTGTTCCTGCAAACCGGTGTGGGCATGGTACCAGTAGGTGCCGGTATGGGTGACCGGGTACTCGAAAGTGAGCGAACCCCCGGCCGCAATGGGCGGCGTGGTCAGGTAGGGCACGCCATCCTGGTCGTGCGGCAGCAGTACCCCGTGCCAGTGGATCGAGGTGTCCACGTCCATATGGTTGTTAAAGGTGACCCTGAGTGTGTCGTTCAGGTCAGCCTCTATGGTCGGGCCGGGAATTTTCCCGTCGATAACCATCGCGGTCACCGGTTTTCCCGTGACGTTTATCTCCCTGTAGTCGATGTCAAATTCATAACTGACCGTTTCAGCCGGGGAATTAGCCGGGCTGGACAGAACAGTCAACAACAATACGTGAAAAAATAGCCTGCACATTCTTGAAATCCAGGTACACCAGTGAGACTGCCATTGACGGAACGGGTTCCCGGGATCAATCCGGGGCACCTTGCAATGGCTACGGGTTCAGTGAAAAAGTTGAGATATACGGGTTACAGGAGAAGCTTCGGGGGATGAAAAATATCGTGCAGACGAGAATAAATATAGGCGTGATTGAGGGAACCGGCAGGCGCCCCGTTCATGTTCACAATCGAATGGCCTGAAGGATACGCGATTGAGAATGTGGCGCCGATACAGCAATGCCGGGCATCACAGGTATCGGTATTGCCGGTCGTGTCATTTTCTGTTTCATGGCAGCCCGTTGTCATCCCGCTGACGTCTGTTTGACTTTGAACCGGGCTATCACCCCGGGCAGTTTCCAAACAGGATTGAAAGGTGCCTGCGAAAGCCTGAAACCCGAATAAAAACAACGTCAAAAACAGAAAATGCTCATATTTATTCATGTGAGACAGTATAACTTAAAAGACTGTGATACTCAGTTTTTCTCCCGCCTGGAAGGTATGCAAGGTGGAAACGGACTATTCTTTTGGAATAGACAACGCAGGTCACACCTCCTGAAACTCCGGGTCTGGTACTCTTTCAACAATCTCAATCGTGTTGTCCAGTAATGTCCAGACAATGCAAGGTTTGTTTATTGAAATCATGGTCAGGGCACACTATAATTGACACCAATTCTGTTGTGCTAACGGCCGGAAAATATGGGACAACAACAGTTAAGTATATGAATATATAAGTATTATACGGCCATCTATCAGCCCGGTATCGGCCCAGTATCAGCTCATTATCGGCTCAATATCGGCTCAATATCGGCCCAAATCATGAAAGCCAGAATTAATAAAGACGTATCAGAACTCATCGTTGAGATCGTCAACACTACCGAGGGCGGACTCGGCAGCGTTGAAATTCACGCTGCCTTAAAGCGGCGGCTGCGAGACAAGGCTCCGGCTCACACTACGGTCAAACGGAAACTATTGGAACTGGTCGAAGATGGGGCCATCGTGCGCACCGGGAAGGCTCGGGCAGTAAAATATCTGAGTCCCGTCGAAACGCCCAGGCAGGACGCTGTTGATAAGGTCAGGATCGAGATGCCTCTCTCTGACGAAGGCAAGGCGGTCCGGGACTATGTGCGCCGACCCAGGCACGAACGGGAGCCAGCCGGCTATGAGCCTGAATTCCTCGAAGACTATATCCCCAACCATACCTGCTACCTGCCGGACACCATCAGGCGGGACCTGTCCCTTATCGGCGAAATCAAGGATCCGAACCTGCCGGCGGGCAGCACGTACAACCCGGAAACAGTCAACCGGTTGCTGGTCGACCTGTCCTGGGCGTCCAGTCGCCTGGAGGGCAATACGTACTCGCAGCTTGACGCACAAAACCTGATCATGGACGGGATCATTGCCGACGACAAGGAGCGGGCTGAGGCAGACATGATCCTCAACCACAAGCACGCCATTACCATGTTGCTGGAATCAGCAGGGGACATAGACTACAACATGTACACGTTCCTGAGCCTGCACCATCTCTTGTCGGACAACCTGATGGGGGATCCGGAAGACTGCGGGCGTCTGCGGCAGAAGATCGTCGAGATAGGCGGTTCCGTATACAGGCCGTTGGGATTCCCGCAGCAGGTGGAAGACTATTTCAGGCTGTTCCTGGACAAGGCCGGAGACATAGAGGACCCGTTTGAACAGTCTTTTTTCACCATGGTGCACCTGCCGTACCTGCAGCCGTTTACCGACGTCAACAAGCGCACAGCGCGGTTGGGCGCGAACATCCCGCTGATTAAGAACAAGCTGTGTCCGTTGTCGTTCATTGATGTCCCCGACAGGGACTATATCGAAGGGAACCTGGGCGTGTACGAACTGAATGACACCAGCCTGCTGCAGGATGTGTATGTGTGGTCGTATGAACGGTCCTGCCGGCAATATAACCGGATAAAACAGCAGGTCACCAGCAGGGATCCATACCGGACAAAATACAAGCAACTGCTTTTTTCAGTCACAGGAAAAATCATCAGGGATAAACTTGACGCAACCGGCGCCTGTATTGCGGAACTGGCGCAGGGCCGCGTCGCGGCCGGCGATGCCGACAGGTTCGTCGATATGGTCAACGATGAATTAC
>CAYOEQ010000172.1:0-4678 GCA_964402775.1 uncultured Enterobacteriaceae bacterium | reverse complement strand
TTTTCACGCTTCCCGGATCGGGCGTTCTCGTGAAAACCAGCAATGCCGTCTTTTGGCTAATTGTACTTTCCGGCGAGTTTGTTGGGGTCGGCGCCGATTGCATAGCAGCACCTCAGTTTCCATGAAAGCAACACGGTCCTGGCTATGCCGTGCTGTTCCCAGCGGCGGGATGAGCTGACAACGGGCTGCCCGATACGGATGGGCGGGGAAACTTTCCTCAGCCTCCTGGTCAACTCGATGTCCTCCATCAACGGTATGTCCGCATAGCCGTTCAGCCGGCTGAACAGGTGGCGGCCGGTAAAAATCGCCTGGTCCCCGAGGACGATACCGGTCAACCGGGAACGCAGGTTCATCATCCTCTCGATGCAACGGAACATGAAATGGCCGCCGGACAACCTCACATCGAAACTTCCCCAGGCATTTCCGGAAACGCCGCCTTCATCCAGTATCCTGTCAAAATCGCCGGGCGCCAGGGTGTCGGCATGGAGAAAGACAAGAATATCTCCGCATGCGGCCTGCGCGCCGTGATTCATCTGTGCGCCCCTGTTCGGATCGCATTGCAGTACGCGGTCTACTGCGCCTTGTGCAATCCCGCAGGTATCATCGGCGCTGCCGCCGTCCACCAGGATCACCTCATGGCCCCTGGCGCGGGCAGGCTGAAGCCGCTCCAGGGTCGCGCCGATATAATCCGCCTCGTTCAGGGCGGGGATGATAACCGAATATTTTCTCATGGGGCGGATTAATAAATGATATGCTTGAATTAATCAAGATGTCTATCCGGAACCATGCCCTGATAGCTCAGACGGATAGAGCGTCCGCCTCCTAAGCGGAAGGCCAGAGGTTCGAATCCTCTTCAGGGCGCTTCAATTAATATTGACCTCAGCGCATTCGCCGGCATCGACTCAATAGACGATCTGAACCTGCAACAGCATGACGATTATCTCATCATTGACCTGCTCGCGCACGGGGGCGGCGAGATCAACCTGCAGGACATCAACCAGGCCGATCTGACCGACTCGCACTTTATTTTCCATATCGACCCGGAGACCGTGGAAGCAGCCTGACGGACAAGGCGGGGGCGCGTCTTGATTGCCGGTCCGGCCGGCAGTTGTTCATAGTCGCGACGAAAGTTGAACCGGTTGCGTAAATAATCGTCCATCGTGTGGCTGAATTTCGCAAATTACCCGAGTTATTCATAAATAATCACTTTAATCACACAATATTCACAAGATTATTCTGCTAAAGTCGATATTGAGCATAGTGCAGCAGATTCAATGGTGGCGAGGGGCTGCTCCATCCTCCTTCGTGTGAATCTGATAATGAATTATCATGACGCCGGCCCCTCTGCCACCGCCTTGTCATGAAAAGGCTCAGTCAACATGTCAAACTAATCAGGTGAAGCTGTTATGCCGGACGTACTGGACGCAAAAATAAAGGGTACCGCAGAACTGGGAAAAACATCGTTCGGGCATAACGGCGAGGTATATACCAACCTGCGTCCTTACACCACCGCCGGCAGCGGGATAAAAGGATACCGTTTTGATCACGGAGAAAAAGGCGGCCCGTACCTGAAGGTCTATTTCATCTCTGACGACGGGACCTACATTTCGGTCTGGGAGCGGGGTCACGGCACTGAGGCCCTGAGGTTCCAGACCTCTTTCCTGGATGACCCGGAGCAGACCTTGAACGACCGCTTCAACAGCTTGAATGACAAGCTGGATGAGGCCGTATTCCATGCCCGCCTGGACGCTGCCGTTGATGCTTATGAAGAGACCGGGCAGCCCCAGGAATTTGAGTGGCGGGGCAACACCTATACTAATTTGCATGACCCGGGCAAGTCCGTGGTGGACTACCGGTTCGAGCATGGCCAGGGCCAGGAATTCAAGGTCTTCTTTTTCGCGGAGGACGGCACCTATGTGTCCGGCTGGTCCAGGGCCGGCCAGGCAACACACGCCCACCCGGAACGCACCGAAACCGAGAACCTGTACGACCGCCTGGTGGAGGTGGATGAACTGTTACCTTCGTCTTTCACCGTCCCGCTTACCCTGGAGGAACACCTCGGCATATTTGAGGAACGTGGAGGCAGTCCATACGGATTCCAGATAGCAGGCCGGGATATGCTGGTCGTTCTGCACGGCGGAAGTGAATATGAATACATCATAACAACGGATTACGATTTTGTGAATCGCTCCGACCGTACGAACTGGTTCTCACTGTCGGGTGATGGAACGCTTTTATTTGGCAGCGACGGAGGAGCAGGAGCCCACCTGTGGCATCGCTGGGACTGGACACCGGATGGTGATAGTGAGTTGGGTGAACTCCTGTACGGCAATGGGCTGAAAGATACTTTGTACAGCCGTTTGCAGTTGATTGAGTATGACCTGAATGAATCTGTGGAAGTGTTTGGTTATTTTGAATTCATTGTTACCATCGCCCAGGCGCCTGACAGCGATGGGGTCAGAATCGCTTTAACAGGTGAGGGCGCCGATTTATTCGGTTACGGTGAGTTTACCAGGATAAACGGAGCCCTTAACCATGACAGGGATGGCTCTGAAATACAGTTCCTTGATTTCAGTAGCGAGATTTACAACCTGTACGGTTATGGTGAAACATCCGATATAGAAGGTTCAATCAGACCGGGAAATTACAGCCTCTCAATCGAGACCTACGATGCGCTCGGCTACAACGAGACTATTGTCCTTGCGCTTGATGTTGCTGAACGTCAGGGCGGCTACGGAGTCACCCTCGAAATCGACATTGACAGTTCCGTCGTCTCTGCTGATTGCACTGCGAACGCTGTTGTGAGTGACGACCTCACGGTCACCTCCCTGGATGTCAATTGTTCCGACGATGATCTCGAAAGCGACATAGAGGACATATTTGACGACGCGCTGGTTGAAAGCTTTGCGGTAGTGCAAGATGAAAGCCTTCAGGGATCTTTCAATATAACAGATGAATTTGACTTCGTGGATGAGACAGCGCCAGTGTATGCCGGCGCCTTTGCGCCGGTGGATAATGATGACTGGTTCATCTGATCCTGCCGTGAACCAGCAGCAGCCCTGACAGATATAAACAGCCGGCGCCGGTACAGCTACGGCATGGCTCCGGGCCATGACTTTTAATGAGCGTGACAAGCGTGCGAGGAGTAACGAACTATGGCAATTATCAGAGAGGACAACGGTGATGCCCGCGAGAATTTCGATACTCAGTATACGATTTCCCTGGACGATGTTTTCCAGGGATCGCTGGGACCGGGCAATGACAGGGATTATGTGCGGGTTGAGCTGACCGGCGGCTCGGACTATGTGGTCAGCCTCACTGGCGTAGCGTCACCCGATGTTGACATGTTCAGGCTGGGTGATGCCAATACACCGGGATTATCTGCTAACGGTTTCTATCTCCCTTCCGATTCAAGATTCATCTTCGGATTAGACATCAGTGCGACATATTTCATCGAAGTCAAAAGCGATGATGTTGGCTACTCCGGTGATTACGAACTTTCAATCACAAAGTACACCCCGTCAATAGCTACTCATGACGAGATAGCCGACGCCTTGCATGGCGGGCCAAGTCAGCCTCCAAGGGCGTTTGACGTCGGCCCGGGTGGCGTGATTACCGCAGATATCACCGGCTTAAGCGAAGACTGGCAACAACTCACCCGCCTGGGGCTGGAGGCCTGGTCGAATGTGACCGGCATCACATTCGAACTGGTTGATGACGCGAACGCCAATATCTTATTCGATGACAAAGAGGTTAACACGTATGTCACGACCACAAGGGCTCATGAAGACACCCTCTTTTCAACCCGCGTAAACTTTTCGTCTAACGGTCCGGGAAGTACCGATATTCTCAGTAATCCCTACATATTTTATGTCGTTATCCACGAAATAGGCCATGCCCTGGGACTTCAGCATCCTGGCCCATACGGCGGTGCGCTCGCGAGTTCCGCAGACCGGATCTTTCTGAACGATTCCTGGCAAGCAACAGCGATGTCGTATTTTGACCAGGAGGAAGACGACTCCGTGAATGCAGATTCTGCCTATCCGTTCACACCCATGGTCGCGGATATCATCGCAATACAGAAACTCTATGGCATCCCCACCAATATCAACGACGGTGACACCGTTTACGGCTACCAGTCCGATGTGGGGGGATACCTGGGTGAACTCTTCGCGCGCTGGACCGGTGAGGCCGGTGACCCCCCTGAAAGGGGAATTGCGCTGACGCTGTATGACAACGGCGGCAACGACACCCTGGACCTGCGCACTGACAGCCATGACCAGACGGTCGACCTGCGCCCGGAAGGAATCTCGGATGTCTACGGCCTGGCTGGCAACCTGATCATCGCACGCGATACCGTGATCGAGAACTACATCGCCGGATCGGGGAACGACGTGGTGTCAGGCAATGATGCCGACAATCACCTGCAGGGACGAGCGGGTAACGATGAGCTGCGGGGTAATGGCGGCCATGACATACTGGAAGGCGGCAACGGCGCCGATCGGTTGGATGGGGGCGCCGGAATGGACTGGATTTCCTACCAGGGATCGGCTGCCGGTGTAACAATCAATCTACAGGCGGAGACACAGACGGGAGGCCCCGCCGACGGTGATGTCATTCTGACCTAGCAGTCTGTCGGACTTAGGGTCTGTATAGAAGTATAATAGACGACATGGTT
>CAYOEQ010000171.1:0-4824 GCA_964402775.1 uncultured Enterobacteriaceae bacterium | reverse complement strand
CACGTTTGCCGGCGCCCTGGCGTATTTTGCCGTGCTGTGGCTTGCAGGCGTCCGGTTGCAAAATCTGGTGAAGCATTAACCGCTCCGTGTCCCCGGTGGTAAACAATAATGGAACTGATCAGGTACTCATATAATCTCAAGTCGCACCATCGTGGTTGTGTTGCCACTATAGGCAACTATGACGGGATCCACCTGGGACACCAGGCCGTGCTGAGGCAACTCAGGCGGCACGCGGAAGTGATGGGCCTGCCGGCAATGGTAATAACCTTCGAACCCCATCCGCAGGAGTTTTTCAGCGCGGTCAAGACGCCGACCAGGATTACCAGTTTCAGGGAAAAACTGGAAATGCTCAAACAGCAGGATATCGACAGGGTGCTGTGCCTGAGGTTCCAGCAGAGTGTCGCCGACCTGTCGGCTGAACAGTTTATCGAGCAGGTGCTGGTTGGCGACCTGTCGATAAAGCGGTTGATCATCGGCGATGACTTCAAGTTCGGGAAAAACCGGCGCGGGGATTTCCGGATGTTGCGGGAGTTCGGTAAACGGCTGGGTTTCGACGTGATCCTGACCGAGACCCACAGGCTGGACGGCGACCGGGTGAGCAGCAGCATCATTCGTGAACGGTTGCAGGAAAGCCGCTTTGAGGAGGCGCAGTTGCTGCTGGGCCGCTATTTCAGTATCAGCGGGCGCGTCGTGCACGGCGCGAAACGGGGGCGCCAGTTGGGTTTTCCGACGGCAAACATCAATCTCAGCAAGCGCGCGGTCCCGTTACGTGGCGTGTTCGCGGTGAGCGTGAAAGGCGCGGACGAAATGACGCACCTGGGGGTCGCCAACCTGGGCACGCGCCCGGTATTCGAGGAAAAGAAACTGCTGCTGGAAGCGCACCTGTTCGACTTCGACAAGATGATTTACGGGAGGCATATCAGCGTCGAATTTTTCAAGCGTTTGCGTGATGAGCGCAAGTTCTCATCCATCGACGAACTGGTGGCGCAGATCGCGGCGGATATCAAAACAGCCAGGGAGTTTTTCAGCGAACTCAAACTGCAAGGTCGCGCTTGATTCACGGAATGGAGCGGGGCGTGGAGGACTACAGGATTTGGATAAGTATGCCGACACCGGCAATGATCCGGAAGCTGTTTCACTACCGCCCCTGTCCGGCAATTTACGGCCTTTGGTTCGGGTTGTCAACCGGCGTTGACACATCATATTAATACGGTAAAATGCCGTATTAACACGGTGGATAAAACAAACTTCAAATTTTCTGAACAGGAGGGAGAGACATGGGAACGCCAGCCCGCTTTGACCTGAAACTGGACAGTGACGACAAGGAGATGTTTGCCCAGGCTGCAACCCTGACGGGAACTACAATGGCAGGATTTGTGCGTGCCGCCGCTAAAGAAAAAGCGAGAGAAGTCATTGACCAGGAAGCAAGAATCGTCCTGACCCGGCGTGATTTTGACGCATTCAGCGCGGCGCTGAATCGTGACTTTACTCCTGATCGGAATCTGCAGGAAGCCTTGACCGCGGCGCGCCAGACCGTAAATCGTGCTTGAAGAACAACAGCTTAACTCCAGACTCCATAATTTCACCGAATTTGATTGTGGAATACCAGAACTGAATCATTACCTTGCGCGGTTTGCCACTCAGGACCGGCGGCGCAATCTCTCCCAGGTCTATGTCCTGATTGATACCGGCAAACCCGCTCATGTGCTTGGTTACTATACGTTAAGCGCTGCCCATATTGAGATTAACCAGCTATCAGAGCGTGAGCGGCGGCGCCTCCCCCTTTATCCTGTTCCCTGTTTTCGTATGGGCCGGTTTGCAATTCAACGGGACGTACAGGGCGAGGGCCTGGGCAAACACCTGCTCGGCTGTGCCGTAAATCGCTGCCTGAAAGCCAGGCGTGAAGTAGCCGCCTACGCCCTGGTCGTGGATGCAAAAGACGCAAAAGCAAAATCATTCTATGAGCATTTCGGATTCATTGCTTTTACCGATGCGGTTCTCTCGCTGTACTTGCCTATGACCTGGAAAGATAAGGGGTAGATGTATAACTCTGACCCCTGGGATTGACAAAACGCCCCTGTGACCGCATAGTATGCGGTCTTTTGAAATAACCGATTATCAGGAGCTGCTTTTGGCCAACATCGCATCAGCTAAGAAACGCGCCCGCCAGGCCGCCAGGCGCCGTCTGCACAACAACTCGCGCCGGTCCATGTTACGGACTTCCATCAGGAAAGTAGTTGACTCCATAGAAAGCGGCGACAAAGCCGCGGCAACCGCCGCCTTCCAGGCCGCAGTGCCCATCATCGACCGGATGGCGAATAAGGGGCTGATACACAAGAACAAGGCCGCCCGGCACAAGAGCCGCCTGAACGCCATGATCCGCGCGTTATAAGGAGTCGCCCTGCGGGCGACACGGTATTCCACTGGATGCCGGAACAAGCATGCCCCGGTATGTCGTAGGCCGGGGTCCGGCATGACGTACTCCTATAATACAACCATATTATCCCGGTGGATCAGCTCCTCATCATCCACGTAACCCAGCAATTCCTCAATCCTGTCGCTTGACTTACCCATGATCCTGCGCGTCTCGCCGGCGTCATAATTGACCAGGCCCCTGGCGACCTCGCTGCCGTCCCGGTCCGTGCAACTGACAATCTCGCCGCGGTTGAACTCGCCCTGAACCGAGACAACCCCGACAGCCAGCAGGCTGCTGCCCCGTTCGGCCAGCACCTTGCAGGCGCCGTCATCCAGCACCAGGACGCCCGCCGGCCGTTTGTGGCCTGCCAGCCATTGTTTACGCGCGGCCAACGGGGACCGCGCCACGCCGAGCAGGGTGCCGGTCTGTTCACCGGCTGCAATCTTCAGCAGCACGCCGGCCTCCAGTCCTGAGCAGATAACCGTTTCCGTTCCGGATTTTGCCGCGGTCTCCGCGGCCTTGAGCTTGGTGAGCATCCCGCCCCGGCCGAGCGTTCCTCCCGGTCCGGCACATTCCAGCAGGGACGGATCGCCGGCCTGCCCGGTCCTGATCAACCGTGCGTCGGGAAACTCGCGGGGGTCGCGATCATACAGGCCCGGCTGGTCGGTGAGTATGATCAGGCGATCCGCTTCGGCCAGGTTTGCCACCAGTCCGGCCAGTGAGTCATTGTCACCGAAACGGATCTCATCGGTAGCGACGCTGTCGTTCTCGTTGATAATCGGCACGACACCCAGTTCCAGCAGGGTGCGCAAGGCAGACCGGGCATTCAGGTAGCGCTTCCGGTCGGCAACGTCATCGTGGGTAAGCAGTATCTGCGCGGTGTGTATGCCGTATCCCTGGAATGCTGATTCGTATGCCTGGATCAAGCCCATCTGGCCGACGGCAGCCGCTGCCTGCTGCTCATGCAGGCTGACGCGCCGCTGGTTCCAGCCCAGGCGCGCCCTGCCCTCCGCGATGGCGCCGGATGAGACGATGATGAACCGGAGTCCGCGCGTGCGCAGTTGCGCCATCTGGGCCACCCAGTCGGCGATGGCCTCAGTGCGCAGGCCGCAGCCGTCGTCGGTCAACAGGGCGCTGCCCAGCTTGACCACCCAGCACCGGTTCCCGTTGTCTGCAGATTCCGCTTTTGTCATGACTGTTGTTTATCCGCTTCCCGTTCTGAAAACCATTGGAACACGGCCTTGATCAACCCATCGCAGCCTTGCCCGGTTGCCGCTGAAATACAGAAAACGGGCTGTTTCCGGTCCAAATCTTCTGTTATCGCAACCTGGATTTCCGGGAGTTTTTCAGGGTCCACAATATCAATCTTGTTCAGTACCAGCCATCTCGGCCGGTTCGCCAGTTCACTGTCCCAGGCCCCAAGCTCAGCCTCAATGACGCGGATTGCCTTGACGGTTTCCTGCGTGTCATTATGCAAACCGATATCCACCAGGTGCAACAACAGGCGCGTCCTGGACAGGTGCCGCAGAAACCTGGCGCCCAGTCCGGCTCCGCCGGCAGCGCCTTCCACCAGTCCGGGGATGTCCGCGATGACGACTTCCCGTTCCATGCCCAGGCGCACTACGCCCAGGTGCGGATAAAGCGTGGTAAACGGATAATCGGCAACCCTGGGACGCGCCGCAGATACCTGCCGGATGAAGGTGGATTTGCCGGCATTGGGCAGGCCAAGCAGGCCGACATCGGCCAGCACCTGCAATTCCAGCCGCAGGTTCCTGCTCTCTCCCGTCCCTCCCCCGGTTGTTTTTCTTGGCGCCCGGTTGACGCTGCTCTTGAAGCGTGCATTGCCCAGTCCATGCTCTCCGCCGCGGGCAACCAGCAACGCATCATTCCTGTCGACCAGGTCACCGATCAGTTCATCGGTGTCATGGTCATATACGAGGGTCCCCAGCGGGACCCTGATCCTGATGTCTTCGGCGCTCTTCCCGACCTGGTCCCTGCCGCTGCCCGGTTTGCCGTTGCCGGCCCGGTATAGACGCGCATGGCGAAAGTCCACCAGGGTATTGAGCCCTTCATCAACCACCAGGTAAACACTGCCGCCGTTGCCTCCATCGCCTCCGTCGGGACCGCCCCTGGGGATATATTTTTCCCGCCGGAAACTCAGGCAGCCATCGCCGCCCTTGCCTGCTTCAACCCGGATGGTCGCCTCATCGACAAATTTCATGGGGGTTCAGGGGCTAGGGGCTAGAGGTTAGGGGCCAGGGATTAGGGACTAACCTTTGATCATCAGCCCCTAGTCCCTAATCCCTAGCCCCTGCTTTGTACGCTGACAAATGTTCTGTTTCTTGGGCCTTTCTGTTCAAACACCACCATGCCGTCAGCCGTCGCGAAAAGGGTGTGGTCCCGGCCGC
>CAYOEQ010000170.1:0-4826 GCA_964402775.1 uncultured Enterobacteriaceae bacterium | reverse complement strand
GATAGCGTATGGTACGAGTATATTGGAACGACCAACATGTCGGCAAAAAGACCGTAAAGATTACAGAGTGAGGAAATGGCGGAGCAGCCGGTGAAACCGGCAAAGACATTATGCCCGGTCATCCCGGCGGGCGGGGAAGGCAGCCGCTTGTGGCCTTTGTCGCGCCGTAATTATCCGAAACCGTTTCTTCGATTATTCGGCGAATACTCGCTGTTGCAGCAGACCCTGTTGCGTTGCGACGGGATGGCGTTCGCAGACGCGGAGGTGTTGCTTCCCCTGGTAATCTGCAATGAAGCCTGCCGGTTTCACGTAGCGGAACAAGCGGCTGCGATAAACAGGCAGGTGCAGTCGATCATGCTGGAGCCGGCCGGACGTAATACCGCGCCCGCGTTGACGGTGGCCGCCCTGGCGCAATCGGCCAACGGGCATGATCCGGTACTGCTTATGCTGCCGAGCGATCACCTGGTCCGGGACAACGCCGCATTTCACCAGGCGCTGGCGGCGGGCATCGACCTGGCCGGGGATGGATTCATCGTTACTTTCGGGGTAGAACCCACGCGCGCGGCAACCGCTTATGGTTACATCAGGCGGGCCGGGGAAATAACAATACGTGCGCCGGCAAAAGCCTTTCACATAGCGGGTTTTGTGGAAAAACCTGGTGAGGCCCAGGCTGAGCAATATTTCAGCAGCGGTCAATATTACTGGAACAGCGGGATGTTCATGGCGCACGCCTCCGTGTGGCTTGCCGCGATAGAGCGATTGCAGCCGGAGATTTACCGAAGCTGTGTCGCGGCTTGCAGGAACGGCGAGCAGGACGGGCAGTTTTTTCGCCTTGCCGGAGCCGCATTTGACGATTGCCCCGGGGCTTCGGTCGATGTCGCGGTCATGGAGAAGCTGGGCGAGGCAGGTTGCCCCGGTGCCGCCGTCATTCCCCTGGACTGCGGCTGGTCGGACGTCGGCGCCTGGAGCGAGGTATGGGAACAAGGCGCAAAAGACGCAAACGGCAACGTGGCCCGCGGCGATACGCTGGCCGCGGGAACAAGCAATTCTCTCATTTATTCCGGCAAACGGCTGGTAACGGCGCTGGGTTGCGAGGACCTTGTTATCGTGGAAACAGGCGATGCGGTCATGGTGGCGAGCAAGCGCCAGGCACAGGACATGCGGCAACTTGTCGCGGCGCTGGCCGCCCGGGAGCGGCGGGAGCTGGAGCAGCGCCTCAGCGTTCAGCGTCCATGGGGGGCGTATGAGGTGATAGAGGACGGCGACACTCACCAGGTAAAACGCCTCACTATCCTCCCCGGCAGGAAAATTTCATTGCAATGGCACCGGCGCCGCTCTGAACACTGGGTTGTGGTAACAGGCGTGGCTACCGTCACCCGGGGAGAAGAATTCTTCGACCTGGGGGTCAATGAATCGACGTTTATCCCCGTCGGGGTCAAACACAGGCTGGAGAACCGCACTGCGTCGGCGCTGGAAATTATCGAAGTACAGGTGGGCGATTACCTGGGCGAGGATGATATTGTCCGGGTTGACGATGATTTCGGGCGCTGATACTCCCGCGAAAGCGGGCGCCCGGCCGTTTCACCTGGCGCTGTCCTGCAAACTCAACCTTACCTGCTCGCGATTGGCGAGCGCCGTTTCATGGGCCGGGTCCAGGGACAGCGCCTGTTCATATTTCTGCAACGCCTCCTCAGGCCGGCCCAGCATATACAGGACGGAGCCGATGTTGGAGTGCGTGCCCGCGTCGTCCGGGTTCCTGTCCGCCATCGATTGATATATATCGAGCGCCTCCCGGTAACGTTGTTGCGCGAAAAGCAATTCAGCCAGGCGCCTGGCGGCATCATCAAATTCCGGGTTAATCCGCAATGCGCTTTCATACTGCTCCTGCGCCTGCTCCGGCCTGTTCAGCGCCTGCCACGACTCGCCGGTGAGGTAATGCAGCGCCGGCGCCGAGGGCTGGTCCGGTTGCAGGGCAAGCGCCTGCTGCATGCTGTCAATCGCCTCCTCGTAGCGCTGCAAACGATACAGCGCATCGCCCAGCCCGGCGCGAGCCTGGGCGTGACCGGGGTCCATTTCCAGGGCGCGGCGGTACGCCTCCACTGCCCTCTCGTATTCCTCGGTTATCCTGAAGGTGTCGGCGATTTGCAAAAAACCATTGGCGTCTTGCGCTTCCTTCCCCAGGATATTACTCAAGTACCGGCCCGCCTGGTCTGTCCGTCCCGTCTTGTGTAACGCCCATCCCAGCACGAGGTTCAGGTCACGGTGGGTTTGCAGCAAATCCGGGTCAATGGAAAACGCCCGCTTTATGCTGGCAACCGCATCGTCGTAGCGGTCCAGTTGAAACAACGTATGGCCGATGCCGGCATGCACCAGGGCATCGGCGGGATTGATTTCCAGCGCCTTGCGAAAGAACTCCAGCGCAGCTTCATGCTGACCCTGCCGGCGCTGCAGGTCAGCCAGGTTCTGCCAGGCATGGGCATAGCGCGGGCTGATTTCCAGCGCGCGCCGGAGGTGTTTTTCCGCCTCTTCATAACGCTCCGTCTCCAGTAACGCCAATCCCAGGGTGTTATGCGTCACCGCTGAGTCAGGGTCTTTTTCCACCGCGGTCCCGGCAGCGGCGAGGGCTTCATCGGATCGTCCCAGCCTGTTCAGTTCCGCGGCAAGGTTCTGGTAAACCCGGTACGCGTCCGGGTTCAGGCTGATAATGTGGTTGAAGAACGTCAGTTCATCCCGGTAAATGCCGGATTGCTGCCAGGTCAGCGCGCCCAGCAGCAATAACACCGGCGCCGCGACACTCGCAACAACAACGGCTTGCGCCCTGGTTTGCAGCGTATTGACGCACGTTGCCCCCGCGCCGACAAACAACGCCATCATGCCGATGCCGGCGAGGTATTGATAACGGTCGGCAACAAATGAAAACTGCATATAGCCGTAATCGATAAAACCCAGCGCCGGCGCCAGGGTGATGATAAAAAACGCCGCACCGGCCAGGGGGCCTCTGCCAACCCGGCGGCGCGTGGCCCACAACAACGCGGCTGCGACCAAAAGCGCAACGACGTAAGCCCAGGCCAGCGGGTCGGCGGCATTAACGTCCCAACGCGGGTAGATGACGGCCAGGTCAGCCGGCCAGAGCAGTTTCCACGTGTAAAACCACAAGGCATGGGCGGCAATCAGCACACGCTCTGCCAGGGAATAGCCCAGGGAAATCGCTTCCCGCCCCTGGTAGAACGATAAATCAGCAAGCGTTATAGCCAGCCCCGCAATGAAAAACGGCGTCAGCCGCGCCAGGGCGCGCAGGTCCGCGCGGCCCTCTTTCCACCAGTGCAGCAACAACAGCGCGGCCGGCAGGGTGACCACGGACGACTTGCACAGCAGGCCGGCCGCATACAATGCCAGTGACAGGAGGTAGCGTCCGGTTCGCCCGGTGTCGATAAAATGGAGCCAGGCCATGGCTGCCGCAAAATAAAACAGGGCTGAGAGCAGGTCTTTACGGCCGATTACCCAGACCACGGATTCCACGTGCAGGGGATGCACGGCGAACAGCGCCGCGACCAGCCAGGGCGCGGGGGCATCCAGCCGCAGCAGCAAGCGCCACAGCAACAGGGTATTGACGAAGTGCAACAGCAGGTTGACGACGTGGTAACCGACCGGGGAGAACCCCCACAACTTGTGCTCCAGCCAGAAACTGCTGTAGGTCAACGGCCAGTAATGGCCTTCGCCCACGTCGCCGTGCAGGTAGGCGCCGCCGGGGTCGAACCACAACCGCCACAGGCCGCCCCATTCCCGCACGGCAGGCAGGGTTGTGATAATCACGTCGTCCCAGATGAACCCCGCTCTTGTGGCCGGCAGGTAACTGAGCGCTGTCAGCAGGCCGAGGGCCAGCGCAATCCGCCCGTCCCTGGACGTCAGCGCGCCGGACATTCCCGCCATTATACGCGTCATGACGGATTTTCCCCTGCGTCCGGATGAAGCGTTTGCGGAACGTTGCTCAGTGGTTTTCATCGCGAAATATCCAGCGGGAGTTGAGCAGGTAGTTCAGCGCCGCGCCCGCGGGAATGCTGCACCCCTGCAGGATCAATGGCGCTATGCCGGGAAACGTCACAGAAAGGGCAACAAAGACAGTGTAGCTCAGGAGCATCGCCACCAGGGAAGCAAAGACGTACTTGATACCTTTTACCGGAACGCTCGCAGGCGTCGCCCGTTCGTTGAACGTCCAGTAATTGTTGACCAGGAAGTTCGATAGAATCGAGACCAGTATGGCGAGCGGCGAGGCCAGGAATTTGTTCAGCCCCATACCCAGCAACAAGTGAAAAGCGCCGAGGTTGACGAACACGCCGGACAGGCCCGCACAGGCAAATTTGACGACGACCCACTGGGGGGACCCGTGCCGCAATGACCAGAGGTCGCGCAATACCCCCGGCAGGTCGAACTTGGTGCGCCCTTCTCTGCGTTCGCGAAAATAAATCGGCTCTTCCACAACCCGCGCGCCGCTGTGAAGCAGCCGGCTCAACAACACCGGCTGGAACAGGTATCCCCGGACGCGGATACTTTCAAGATCCGCATTACGCAGGGCCTCTGCCCTGATTGCCTTGAACCCCGCGGTGCAGTCGGCGACCCCCCGTAAACCGCCCACCCACCGGGCCAGCAGGTTCGCGCAACGGGACTGGAAGCGGCGCCAGGCAGACCATTCTTTATCCAGGGAGCCGCCGGGAACATAGCGGCTGCCTATGGCCGCGTCGGCGCCGTCCGCGACCCGGTACAGCAGGCGGGCGGCGGCGGCAGGGTCGTGGGAGAAATCGGCGTCCATCTGCACAACCACTTCGGCG
>CAYOEQ010000169.1:3389-4839 GCA_964402775.1 uncultured Enterobacteriaceae bacterium | reverse complement strand
CGCATACACTTCGGAGTCGGTCAGGTTGCCCGGTTGCATCATGGGCTTGGAGCGGCGGATGAAATCAAACAGGGTGGGGGCGTAGGGCCAGAAGGTGCCGATGGTTTTTTCCGGCCATTCGTCGGTAAGCTGCATTTGCGCGCCGGCAAGCTGGTCGCCGCTGTCACCGAGGCCGCCGGGGCCGTGGCAGGACACGCACAGCCTGTCATAGATGACCCTGCCCTGCTGCGCGGTGCCGCTGCCTTCGGGGAGGCCGGCGCCGTCCGGCATGATGCCCTGGTCCAGGCTGCTGACAGTACGGCTGTCAGCCGGTTCGCCCAGGTTCGGACCCGGACGAATCTCGTCGGCGCAGGGACTAATCCCAGTCAGCATCAATACTGACGTCAGTACCAGACTGCTTCTGTTCGGCATCATAAACATGGGTCACGTCACCGTATTCATCCACGCTCCAGGTGACGATGGCGTTGTAATGGTAAAAACCCTGCCTGCCCCGTTCGGCAAGAAGTTGTTCCCGTTCCGGTTGCACATATCCCGTCTCGTCAACGGCCCTGCTTTTCAATATGGCCGGCGACCCGTCCCATTGCCAGGGTATGCGGAAGCGGGTAAACGCCTTGGGCAGCACCGGGTCCTGCAATTCCGCCGGCGCCCAGGTCTCGCCGCCGTCAGCGGAGACGTCCACCTGTTTTATCCGTCCCCGGCCGCTCCAGGCCAGGCCGGTGACCTGGTATAGTCCCGGCCCCTGTTTCAATACCATGCCGCCTGACGGAGAAGTGATCAGTGATTTTGCCTCCATGGTGAACGTGAACATACGCGCCTTGCCGGAGGGCAGCAGTTCGGTGTACCGCGCCGTTTCGTTCCTTGCCATGATGGGTTTCTCCACGGCCTTCAACGCCCGCAACCATTTCACGTTCAATACGCCCTCCCAGCCCGGCAGGATCAGGCGCAACGGGTAGCCGTTCTCCGGTCTCAGGCGTTCTCCGTTCTGGTACAGGGCCAGGATTGCATCGTCCATGGCTTTTTCGATAGGTACGCTGATGTTCATGGCAAATGCGTCCGCGCCGTCCGCAATCAGCCATTTGGCTGACTCTTCGATACCGACCTCGGCCAGCATGGTCGACAGGGGCACGCCGGTCCACTCACTGCATGAAACCAGGCCGTGAAAATAGCCGGCCTCCGCCCGCGAGGGGGTTTTGTTCCAGCCCGCATTGCTGTTGCCGCCGCACTCGACAAAACAGATCTGCGACCGCATCGGGTAGCGCAACAGGTTGTCGATGCTGAAAAATGCCGGTTGCCGCACCAGGCCGTGCACCAGCAGACGGTGTTCATCAGGATTGATTTGCGGCACCCCGTTGTGGTGCCGTTCGTAATGCAGGCCGTTCGGGGTGATCATGCCTTCCAGCCGGTGCAGCGGCGTCCAGGAGGCGCCGTTGTTGCGCAATACCCGGTTCGG
>CAYOEQ010000169.1:0-3289 GCA_964402775.1 uncultured Enterobacteriaceae bacterium | reverse complement strand
AGTACGGGGATATTTCGCCTCAAGCGCAGCGCGGCCGTTACCGACTTCCACTACCAGGATACCGTGGGGCGTGAGATGCTCGTGGGCATTGAGCAATATATTATCTACCACGTCCAGGCCGGTGGCGCCCGCCGCCAGAGCAAGGGACGGTTCATGCCGGTATTCAGCCGGCAATGCCGCCATTTCCCCATCGGTTACATACGGCGGATTGCAGACAATTATATCATACCTGCTGTCATTCAATGCGCTGAACAGGTCTGATTCGACCAGGTTTACCCGCTGTCCCAGACCGTGTCTTTCACAATTGATTAGCGCTACTTGCAACGCATCCGGACTGATATCCGTTGCATCGACAATCGCGGTGGGAAAGGCCAGGGCACAGGCGACGGCAATACAACCGCTGCCGGTGCCCAGGTCCAGGATACGCGTTACATCCGGGGCCTTAATCCAGGGTGAGAACCTGTCACGGACCAGTTCGGCAATGGGTGAGCGGGGGACCAGGACGCGCTCGTCCACATAAAACGGCAGACCGGCAAACCAGGCTTCGTTGAGCAGGTAGGCTGTCGGCTTCCTGGAGCTGATCCTTTCATCGACAAGTCTTTTGATACGTTGCTGTTGAGTTTCGGTTATTTTTACTTTCAACTTGTCCGGACTCACGTCAAACGGCAGGTCCAGCGCGCCCAGCACCAGGTATGCGGCCTCATCCAGCGCGTTATCGGCGCCGTGGCCGAAAAACAGGTCCGACCGGACAAACTGCTGCTCGGTCCAGTCGATGAGTTGCCGGGGAGTTGTCATGATGGCGCAGGTTGACCTCTGTACACAGAAGCTGTTCATCTTACATTGGCGGCGCCATACTGTGTAGATTGAATAATCCCCGTATCTCTGGTTTAATCAGGATGTTCCGTGTATCACAGCGGCGGGAAGCACCCATGACAAAACTCAACGCCTTCAACTTCCAAACCTGGCTTGATGAACATTCACACCTGCTTAAACCACCGGTGGGCAACAAGCAAATCTGGGAAGACACCGACCTGATGGTGACTGTTGTTGGAGGTCCTAACCGGCGCACCGACTTCCACGATGACCCGGCTGAGGAATTCTTCTACCAGTTGCGCGGAGACATGGTGTTGAAAGTATTCGACAAGGGTGAGTTTTACGACGTGCCGATCCGCGAGGGTGATATCTTTTTCCTGCCCGCGCACGTGAGGCACTCACCCCAGCGCCCGGTGGAGGGCAGCATCGGCCTGGTGGTAGAACCCAAGCGACCCAATGGTGAAAAAGACGGCTTCGAATGGTATTGCTTCGAATGCGGCAGCCTGGTCCACCGGGCCGAGGTGTTGCTGGCGTCCATCGTCCGGGACCTGCCGCCGCTGTTCGAGCGGTTCTTCAACGATGAAACGTTACGAACCTGCCCGGCCTGCAAGGCGTTGCACCCCGGCAGGTATCCACCGGAGGACTGGGTCGCGGTATGAGCCCGGTCGTCGACATCCACAGTCATTTTTACCCTGACAATATCCCTGATTTATCCGCCCGCTTCGGCGGGGAGTGGCCGGGATTCCGCCATACCGCCCCCGGCAAGGGGATGATCACCCTGGGGAACAGGGATTACCGGCCAGTGTACGAGGCCTGCTGGAATCCCTCGCTCAGGCTGGAGGAGATGGACCGTGACGGCATCGATATCCAGATCATGTGCGCCACGCCGCTGCTGTTCGCATACGAGAAACCGGCAGAACAGGCTTTGGAATGCGCCATGTTGTTCAACGATGCAGCCCTGGAATTGTGCCGGCGCGCCCCAGACCGGCTGAAAGCGCTGTGCCAGGTACCGCTGCAGGATATCGACGCCTCTTGCAAGGAGGTCAGCCGGGCCATGCGCGCAGGACACGTGGGGGTGCAGATCGGCAACCACGTCGGGCCGCGGAACCTGGACGATGAGGGACTGATTACCTTCCTGCAGCACTGCGCCGCAGAACAGGCCCCGGTACTGGTGCATCCCTGGGACATGATGGCGCCGGATCGTATGCCGAAATACATGCTGCAATGGCTGGTGGCGATGCCGGCGGAGACGCAGTTATCCATCCTCTCACTGATCCTGTCGGGCGCGTTTGAACGCCTGCCGGACAGCTTGCGCATCTGCTTCGCCCACGGCGGCGGCAGCTTCGCCTTCCTGCTCGGCCGCGTGGACAACGCCTGGCACAACCGCGACATCATCCGGGAGGACTGCCCGCATCCGCCGTCCCATTACACCGACCGGTTTTACACGGATTCGGCGGTTTTTGATGAGAACGCCCTGACCCTGCTGGTAAGCGTCATGGGGGAAGAGCGCGTTATGCTGGGTTCAGATTATCCGTTTCCACTGGGCGAGCAGGAAATTGGGACCCTTATCAGGAACTCGAAGGCATTCGACGCTGAGACAAGATCCAGGTTATCAGGCGGGAATGCCGTGAAATTTTTTAACCTTTGAAATGGTGGATACGCTATTGACTTTCAAGTGACTGGTCAGATATACTAGTCATATGGAAACAATCAATGCATCTGATTTCAAGGCACAGTGCCTGGCGATTCTCGACCGCGTACAAACGACGGGCGAACGCGTGCTTATTTTGAAGCGCGGTCGCCCGGTTGCTGAATTATTGCCTGCGAGTCGAGCCCGTTCCGAATATCCGCAGTTGGAACTGGAGGGCACTGTCACGGTGCTGGGTGATATCATGGAACCGGTTGTTCCGGAAGAAGATTGGGACAGTCTTCGTCAGTGAGCGTTCTTCTTGATACACACGTGTTGCTCTGGTGGCTGAATGACCGTGCTCGACTCTCGGTAGCGCAACGGGATATCGTTAATGCAGTCGATAGCAAATCCCCGTTGCTGGTATCCGACATCTCACTCTGGGAGGTAGCCATGTTGCATAGTCTGGGACGTATCCAGCTGCTGATTCCATTACGAGAGTGGCTGGACAAGGCAGCGGCGCCGCCACTGGTGCAGCGCTATGGTATCTCTCCTGCCATCGCAGCAGAAGTGGCCGCGCTACCTGCCTCGTTCCACAGAGATCCGGCAGATCGGATCCTGGTCGCGACCGCCCGGGTTCTTGGCGTTACGCTCCTGACACAGGACCGCAGGATCATCGACGCGGCGCTGGTCGATACCGTGAGTTAACCCCAATGTCAGGCAATACTATTGGAAAATTGTTTACGGTAACCAGCTGTGGCGAGAGCCACGGCTACGGTTACCTGTGCATTGTCGACGGCTGCCCGCCGGGAATGGAACTGTGTGAAGCGGACCTGCAGCATGATCTCG
>CAYOEQ010000168.1:0-4861 GCA_964402775.1 uncultured Enterobacteriaceae bacterium | reverse complement strand
GAATGCCCTGATGAAAGTGGCCAGGTAGGACCACCCGATACCGCTGAGCGTGCGCGCGCTCAGGCTCGTTTCCGGTATATCGTTATTATTCATCCTGATGCGTAAGCTAGTACCCTTTAACTTCCCTCATTATAGTCATTTCACAAACTGCCTGTGTTGCTGCGGGAAAGGGTTTGTATAAATTGGGGTTCCGGCTTAGAGATTAAATGCCGGTTCCATTATTTTTTGCTCACTTCTGCCAAGCCCAACGGCATTTGCTATTGCTTTCCAGTTGGCGACACTCGCGAGTACGTCGTCTCTGATTTGTAACGCCTGTCCGCGGTCCAGTTGAAAGAATTCGATGACTTCCATGGCCAGCTCATAGTCCAGGCTGTTATCGCTGTCTGTGATATTGAGATGCAAACCGCCGGCGGGCGTGACCGGATTGATATCATACGCCGGAGATAGCAGCCAACCTCCTGTGTGGTAAATAAATCCGTGGTTGCGTAGGTGGTCATCTGTGTTCGAAATGGCAATGTAAAACAAAATGCGGCGCCATAACTGTGCGAGGTTTTCTTTTGTATTTGCACCGTGCTCTGTCAGGAATTGCGCAAGCTCCAGGTAGCTGGCTTCATAGTCGCCATCGTAATAGCCGAGTTGAGTGATCGCCGAAGTAAAGTGAAGGCGGCTTTCCCTGGTGCGGTCGAAGCGTTTGGTCAGGAAGGTATGATGGTGGCTGCCGAATTGTTCAATCCGGCTCTCCGACATGGTTATCCCCGCGTCGAGCGCTAATTGATAAGCGACGTATTCCCAGGCGGCGATATCGTAATCATCATGCCGGCTGGGAAATTTGGCGATCCACAGGCGCCCATCGTCGTCTGTCACACTGGCTTTGGGTCGGGCGCCACCTAACGAGGATCCTGGTGACATGAGCATGTATAACCATTTCAAGTACTCCGGGTCATCATTATCGGTGTTTTCTTCCACCTGCCTGGCAGCATGCTCAAGTTCTCTCAAAGATGAGAGTGGTGGGGCTGCAAAATGTTCATCGTCGTCCAGAAAAGGTCCATCCGGCCTGCGTTTAAACCTTAGTGCGCCGGCTCTGTGGAGGTCATGTACTCCCAGTAGATAATCGATTTCATTCAGGACTCGCGGGCGGCGTTCTTCCTGGCGGGCATGAATTGCTTCGCGCCTTTTCATTAACAACCGACCCCAGCGGTCCGGGCAGGAATCTAAAAATACCCGAAAATTTTTGTCGTCTTCACCATGCTGTTCGCCGGAATAGAGGCTTAGTTCAGGGTCGATTTGCCGGGCATACGGGGACCGCAGCCAGTCAGTGTCATAACTGAAGCTGAAATGCTCTTTTTGGCGAGCGGTAGAAGAGCGAAGCGTTCCAACAAGTGTGGGTTCTTCAAACTCCTCCCAGTCTGCATAAACAAAGACCTCTGTATTCATTATGGTGTTCCGGTTTTCTTGCCCATCAGTTTGATGTCCTGCAGCTTATGACCCAGTTCATCGTCCAGCGCCACTTTGGCAAGGTCACCAGCCAGCCCGAGAACGCCGAGCACGGCAAGATAGTGGCCGATTGAAACGCTGGGATCGCCCTTTTCAATCCTTCGAATGGTCAGGCGGCTGAGCCCGGTACGCTCGGAAACCAAAACCTGGGTGTAGCCTCTGCGCTTACATGCCAGTTTGATGTTCTCGCCGAGCTGTTCCAACAGGCGCCGATTCCTGGGAAAGACGACGGCAGATCGCCTCTTTTCCGATTTCTTTCTGATCACAATAGTTACCAAATTAGCTGTAAATGGTAATTATAGTGTCTACTGTGATTTTTTCAACTATGCAGAGTGGGGTCAGTCTATCCTCAACTGATATAATCTATCAATGTCCCGCCGACGTAATAAACCCCCGCCCGATCCGCTCCCGGCATGCATAGAATCACTGTCCCATGAAGGCCGGGGCATTGCCCGCATCGATGGCAAGACCGTTTTTATTGAGGGCGCGCTGCCGGGTGAGCAGGTCCGGTTCCTGTATACCCGGAAGCGGGGGCAGTTCGATGAGGGGAGGACGGTTGAAGTCGTCGAGCCCTCAGAGTCACGGGTCGAACCGCGCTGCCGGCACTATGGTATGTGCGGCGGCTGCAGCCTGATGCACCTTGACGGTGAAGAGCAGATCCTGCACAAGCAATCGGTTTTGCTGGAACAGTTGCAGCACCTGGGTGGGGTGGAACCTGAACAGGTCCTCCCGCCACTGTCGGCATCCCGTTGGGGCTACCGGCGCAAGGCGAGACTGGGCGTGAAGTACGTTGCCGGGAAGGAAAAGGTGCTGGTGGGTTTCAGGGAAAAACACAGCAGTTTCATTGCCGATATTGATTCCTGCGAAGTCCTGCATCCCATTCTCGGGGAGGCTATAGGACAACTCAAGGAACTGGTTCATGAACTGTCGGTATACCGGCAGATCCCCCAGTTGGAAGTAGCCGTCAGCGATACGGTTGCCGCCGTCGTCATCCGGCACCTGGCTCCCCTGACCGGTGATGACAGGCGTATCCTGGCTGACTTTGAAGCGCAGCGCCCGGTCAGGTTTTACCTGCAACCCGGCGGGCTGGACAGCGTACACAGCCTGTCCGGTGAGGACGGGCAGAACCTGCATTACCGGCTGGACAGGCACGACATCACCATGGAATTCTCGCCCATCGACTTCACCCAGGTGAATTTCGAGCTTAACGCCCTGCTGGTCGACCGGGTCATCGAATTACTGGAACTCAACGAAGCGGACCAGGTCCTCGACCTGTTCTGCGGACTGGGCAACTTCACCCTGCCCATAGCCAGGTACGTAAAACAGGCAACCGGGCTGGAAGGTTCGGAAGACCTGGTGTTACGGGCCCAAAAGAATGCGCAGAAAAACGGTCTTGCCAACGCCGGGTTCGGCGTGTGCAACCTGGCGGAACCGGATGCCGGACCGCATATATCAGGATATGCATACAACAAGGTGCTGCTTGATCCGCCGCGCAGCGGCGCCCAAGAGATTATCGAACAACTGGTCCCGGAACGGGTGGAGAAGTTGGTTTACGTTTCCTGCAACCCCGCCACCCTGGCCCGGGACGCGGGTATCCTGTCAAAACAGGGGGGATTGAGCCTGAAAGCGGCCGGGGTAATGGATATGTTTCCCCATACTTCCCATGTTGAATCCATCGCACTGTTTGAGTAAGGTAGAAAATCGATGCCTCAAAGTGACCACAAGATAGAGATCGATTTGTCCCGTCAGGCGTTGCAACTGCTGGGTCCTGCCGGAGTCATCCGTGAATACCCGGTATCGACCGGCAAGAACGGCATCGGTGAACAGCTTGACAGCGGTTGCACCCCCCGTGGCAGGCACAGCATTGCAGAGATGATCGGCGCCGGGCTCCCTCCCGGCACGGTGTTCGTCGGCAGGCAACCTACCGGAGAGATATACGACCCGGAGCTGCGCCGGCAGCACCCGGGGCGCGACTGGATACTCACCCGGATTATCTGGCTGCAGGGAGAGGAACCGGGGTTCAACCGGGGCGGAACGGTGGATACCTATAATCGCTACATCTATATACACGGCGCACCCGACGACGTGCAGATGGGCGCTCCGGGTTCAGCCGGATGCATACGCATGCGTAACCGCGACGTGATCGAGTTGTTTGAACTCGTCTCCGACGGTTGCGAAGTAAACTTGTCCGAGTGAGTGAACACTCTTTCGCAGGAATGGCACAGTGGGCCCCTGGGGACGGACTTAAGCATGCCCCCGCATGTTGTAAGCGGGGGTCCGTCCCCGGAGGGACCGGGACCTTCGCAGGAATGGGTTATTTGATGAGACATCGTCATGGGAAATAAAACGGTCCTGCTGACCGGCGGCGCTGGCTACATCGGCAGCCATGTGGCTCCGGACCTGCTCCAGGAAGGCTACGAGGTCATCATCCTGGACGACCTGTCCAAAGGGTTTTCAGCGGCGGTCGCGGACTGCGAGCTGGTTGAATGCGACACGGGCAACAAGGACCTGCTGACCCTGCTGCTGGGGAAACGGCGGGTGGCGGCGGTCATGCATTTCGCGGGCTCCACGATTGTCCCTGAATCCATGGAGAAACCCCTGTGGTATTACGAGAACAACACCGCGAAATCCCGCAACCTGATCGAAGCCTGCGTGGAAACCGGCGTCAAACACTTCGTGTTTTCCTCCACAGCCGCAGTTTACGGTATTCCTGAATCCGGACAAGTCACCCTGCAAACCCCCACCGAACCCGTGAATCCTTATGGAATGTCCAAGCTCATGACCGAGATCATGCTCCGGGACGTGTCCGGGGTGGCGCCCCTGAATCATGCTGCCTTGCGCTATTTCAACGTGGCGGGCGCCGACCCGGAGGGCCGTATCGGGCAATCCACGCCTGATTGCACCCTGCTGATCAAGGTTGCCTGTGAAACGGCCCTCGGAAAGCGCAGGGAGATGTATATTTACGGTACGGACTACCCGACCCCGGACGGCACCGGCGTCAGGGACTACATCCACGTCAGCGACCTGGCCGCTGCGCATGTCCTGGCCCTGCGGCGCCTGGAAACCGGGAGCGACTCCTTAACCGTGAATTGCGGGTATGGTCACGGTTACAGCGTCCGGGAAGTCGTGCGCGCCGTGGAACAGGTGCACGGCAGTCCCATAAACGTTGTTGAGACGGACCGGAGACCCGGCGACCCGGCGATGCTGGTCGCGGACGGCAGTTCAGCGAAGGAAATTCTGGGGTGGCAGCCCCGTTACGACGACCTGGAGTTTATCGTCCGGACGGGTTACAACTGGGAGAAGAGTCCATGTTATTGATACGTGAGTGGGTGAATGGGGACAGAATTATACATAACGACATAAATAA